>NZ_JAGQCZ010000030.1:0-8853 GCF_024346435.1 Cyanobium sp. Alchichica 3B3-8F6
CACGCGGCCTGCAGCAGCTGATCGAGCTGGAGCTTGCCGCCTTCCTCGGTGCGGACTGGCACGAGCGCACGGAAGAGCGTCTCGGCCACCGCAACGGTTACCGGCCCCGCACCCTGACCACCCAGGTGGGGGATCTCGCGCTGCAGATCCCAAAACTGCGAGCCGGAAGCTTCCTGCCCACGATCCTCGAGCCCCGCCGCAGGGTCGATCAGGCCCTGTACGCAGTGATCATGGAGGCCTACATCAGTGGCGTCTCCACCCGCAAGGTCGATTCCCTGGTGGCGGCGCTGGGTTCCCAGAGCGGCATCTCCAAGTCGCAGGTGAGCCGTATCTGTCAGGACATCGACCAGCAGGTGCAGGCGTTCCTGGGCCGGCCGCTGGAGAGCAGCAGCTACGCCTACGTCTACCTGGATGCCACCTACCTCAAGGGGCGGCTGGGCAAGGCCCTGCAGGTCTGCTCCCGCGCTGTCGTCGTCGCCATGGGTGTGAACGAGGACGGGCGCCGGGAGTTGCTGGGCAACTCCTGCGGAGAAGGCTTCGCCTACAAGGTGGGTAACAGTGAGAGCGAGCCCTTCTGGGCGGAGTTCATCTCCCACCTCAAAGAGCGGGGTCTGGGTGGCGTCAAGCTGGTGATCTCTGCCGCCTGCAGCTGGCGGCCAGTCAGAAAGCTGCGGTGGAGCAGGCCCTGGCCAGCAAACTGTTGGTGATCACGGGTGGGCCCGGCGTGGGCAAGACCACCTTGATCAACGCGATCCTGCAGATCCTGGCGGCCAAGAAGCTGCGCATCCAGCTCTGCGCCCCCACCGGCCGCGCCGCCAAGCGGATGGCGGAGGCCACCGGTCTGGAAGCCAAGACCATCCACCGGCTGCTGGAGTTCGACCCGGCCAGCTACGGCTTCCGGCGTGGCGCCGAGCTGCCTTTGGAGTGCGACCTGCTGGTGGTGGATGAGAGCTCGATGGTGGACGTGCCGCTAATGGCCTCGCTGCTGGCCGCCATCCCGCCGGAGGCGGCGCTGCTGCTGGTGGGGGATGTGGACCAGCTGCCCTCGGTGGGTCCGGGTCAGGTGCTGGCCGATGTGATCGCCAGCGGGGCCGTGCCGGTGACGCGGCTCACCGAGGTGTTCCGCCAAGCGGCCAGTAGCCGCATCATCACCACCGCCCACGCCATCAACAGCGGCACCATCCCCGACCTGCGTGCTCCAGCTGACGGGGCGAGCAGCGATTTCTATTTCCTGCCGGCCGAAACGCCCGAGCAGGCGGTGGCCCTGATCCTCAAGGTGGTGGGCGAGCGCATCCCGGCCCGTTTTGGCTTCGATCCGGTGGGCGAGGTGCAGGTGCTCTGCCCGATGGCTCGCGGCGGTTGTGGCTCAAGGTCGCTGAACATCGAGCTGCAGCAGCTGCTCAATCCTGATCCCGCCGAGCAGGTGGAGCGCTTTGGGTGGCGGTTTGCGCCGGGCGACAAGGTGATGCAGATCGCTAACGACTACGAGAAGGAGGTGTTCAACGGCGATGTCGGCACCATCGATGCAATCGACAGCGACAACAGCGAACTGAGCGTGCTGTTCCCCGCCAGCGAGGCTGGTGTCGCCGGCAGCCGGGCGGTGATCTACGGCTGGGGAGAGCTCGACCATCTGGTGCCGGCCTACGCCTGCACGATCCACAAGAGCCAGGGCAGCGAATACCCGGCGGTGGTGATCCCGCTGCTCACGCAGCACTACGCGATGCTGCAGCGCAACCTGGTGTACACGGGCCTCACCCGCGGCAAGCAGCTGGTGGTGCTGGTGGGCCAGAAGAAGGCCCTGGCCATGGCGGTGAAGAACCACCTGGGCCGCAGGCGCTGCACCAAGTTGGCGGAGTGGCTCAGCGGCTCTTGATGCAGTAGTTTCCGGATGAATACCAGCCCAACGGGCAGGACTTGCCGGTTTTCTGAATCGCCTCGCGGTCATTGCTGGGGCTACTGACGCAGTAGTTGCCCGAGGAGTAGAAGCCCAACGGACAGCCCCCGCCCACCTTCTCAATGGCGCCGCGGGTGTTGCCACCGGAGCTGGGCACGCAGTAGCCACCAGAGATGTAGTAGCCGAGGGGGCACCCTCCCACTTTCGGCAGGGGCTGCACCGGCTGCTGAGCTAGGGCGCTGCCGGTGAAAAGCGTCCCGATGGCGAGGGCAAACAGCAGCGAAAGGGGAGCCATGGTGAGCTGGTTCAGAGCACCAGATTGGCGCCATTCCGCAGCCGGCGCAGTAGCCATGCAGGGGCTGCATTGAAAGGCTGCCCGTGCAAACTCCAGCGATGGCAAGCAAGGCTCTGCTGGTTGTAGCGGCATTGACGGCCCTGGCCTGGCCGCCTGGTGGAGCTGCCCAGGGAGTTATGGCCACGGTGCTGTCGATCGGTGACGGCGACACCATCCGCGTACGCCAAGCCGGCAAGGCCGTCACCGTGCGGCTGGCCTGCATCGATGCCCCTAAAACCGCCCAGAGTTTTTACGGCCAGCAGCCCGCACTGATCTGCAGCAACACCTCCCCCTCGGCCAGACCGGTCTTTACCGCCATTGAGTGGAGCGGCGCCATCATTGGGCGGCTCGGAAACATCAGGCCGCCCAGGGCGGAGCTGGGAAGACCGTCAGACAGTCCTCCACCACAAGGGTGTGGTCAGCCTGGCTGTCAACGCGAAAGCGTCCCCAGGTCGCCATCGGTTCAGTGCTGATCACTCGAAGCGGCCAGTCGAGGCGTTGACCGCCGTAGGTGAGCCCCACACAGGTGAGGCTGGCATCGTCGCCCAGCAGGCTCCAGAGCACGGAGAGTCTGCTGCGCTCGTAAGGCGCCGAAGCCAACTCCTCGGGGCAATCAGCGATCGAACCCGGCTGCAGGCTGAGGCGAAGGTCGCGCTCCCAGCTCAGAAAAGTGCCGTCTTGCGTGGGATAAAACCAGCAGGTGGCATTGCTCAGCTCGCCCAACGCCACGCGATCGAGGCACTGCAGGCTTGTGGGCTCCTCTGGTTCACCTTGGTAGACACCGAGCCAGTGGTGCTGTGGCTCGATCCGCAGGATCAGGGCATCACACAGCATCTCGGTGCCATCGCTGCTGCGGCGCTGCTCACCAGTGAGGCGGCCATCGACAGGGAGCCCGCCCAGGTCGGGGTGATCGGCGCCCCGATTGAAGATCCGCAAGGAGAAACCGGAGGAGGGTCCTAAAGCCTGAGCCACCTGAAGATCCTCCAATGAGGTGTTGGCTTCTGGCAGCAGCGTGGCCGGGGCTACCACGAAGATCAGCGGTGGGGTCATGGCGACAGAAGGTATTCAAGGCATTGGCCTTGGAGGGAGGCTCGATTACGGCGAGGATCCCTCCCTCACTCTGATTGGCGCCACTGGGTTCTGGGGGGCCAAGTCGGTGGCCCCTTAGCGAGGGAGCATCGGCGCCAGCGCTGGTTGGCTCAACCCCGGGACCCTGAGTTCACGCTGATGGGGATGGCGCGCAGCTCGCCGGCTTCCACTGAAGAGACACCAGCATCAGAGGCAGCGGATTCACTGAGGTCAACTAGCAACACAGGGATGATGCCAGCATCAAAGGAGAAACGACCGGGGCCGTTGAACAGCAGGGCGAGGCTGCCGCCGAGATAGAGGAGCACCAGCTCCAGCACATAAATGTTGAGGCCGGCGGTGGAGATGTGCTGATAGGCCGCCACCGTCATCGTGCCGCTCAGGGCCAGGGCACCCACGGGCGTGAGCAGGCCAAGGATCACAAGCCAGCTGCCGATCAGCTCCGAGTAGCCGGCGGCGTAGGCGAAGAACAGCGGGAAGGGCAGGTGCAGCGAGGCCACATAGGTGTTGGCGAACTGCTGGGGATCGGCGAGCTTCTCCTGGCCATGGTGAATCATCAGCCCGCCGATGCTCAGGCGCAATAGCAGCAGACCGACGGAAGCAAGCAAACCTGGGCGCTGCAGGTAGGCGCGGACGGCAGGCGCTACTGCCGCGAGCCCAACCAGAGGTGCAGATCTAGAGGCGGGAATGTCAATCGCGACGAACCTGTTCATCGAGAAGAACCAAAGGGCGACACAGGCGGCCATGAAGCCGCCGAACAGTTCGAGCAGGGTGTACGTGGACATGGGGTGGGGTCGTTTTCAAAATCATGGCAAGCTTCGTTAAGGAACGTGAAGCGCCACGGGCACCAATGCCATCCCGGTCACGGCGTGCCTTAAGGGCGGCGGCTCGGAGCCCCAGACCTCACGGACGCTCCGCCAGGCCGCCAGGATGTAACTAGTTCGTTACAAACCGATGACTACAGGCGAGCTGTTTCTTGAAAGCCTGAGCTCCGGGGTGATCACCCAGGCCGAGATCGACTGGCTGTTGAGCCTGCAAGATCACCTCCCCAGGTCTGAGCAGGCGGCGATTCAGCGGCTGGGCCGCTTGCTCGATCAAGGGCAGATCCAGCTGGGCTGCCGAGTCGCACCGCACCTGCAACGCACCGCCAGGAGCTGAACGAGTGGATCGAACCGCTGGTGAGGCGGCGCAGATCCTCCCTGGCCTGAACCGCCTGAAGCAAAACGGCACGACAGTGCGGTGATCCGCCAGGCTTGACGCTCGCACCGTCCCATCTCTTGATTCAAAACTATCTGATACAGGAGATCCTGCAGCCCCGGCAAAAAGAGGAACTCGGCAAACACACTCCGATCCCACCACCGAGAGTGGCAAGACAGCAAGCATGAAACGCACTATCCCCTTGCAACTGTCTCGCAGCCTGCTTGAAGCCGCTCGAGTTTCAGCGTCGTTGCATCATCTTGAAAGAATACCCACCAGAAATAGACTGCTTATTGTCAGCAACCATCGCAGCCTGCTAGATGCTCCCCTGCTGATGTCGGCAATCAGTCGCCCCGTGCGATTCGTCTGTCACTATTACATGAGCCAGGTGCCGCTATTGCAGCAGGCAGTTGCGCTGATGGGTGCCTTTCCACTCGAGGCTGATCAGCGAACGCAGTCGTCGTTCTTTCAGCAGTCGGCCAGGTTTCTGCAAGCCAATGAGGTGGTGGGTGTGTTTCCTGAGGGTGCGGATCCGATGGTGAAGGTCAAACCCCCCCAGCAGCTCAGCCCGTTCCATAGGGGCTTTGCCCATCTTGCCCTGAGGGTGCCTGTGGATGGCCTGGCGATCCTGCCGGTTGCGATTGCTTCAAGGGAAGAAAAGCAGGGAAGGCTTGCTCCGCTTGCCTTGTTTCGGCGCTTCGATCCATCGGAAGCATTGTTTCAACGCGATGGCTGGCACTCTGCAATCCTTTATCGGCATGTTGATGTTTTCTTTGGCCATCCTCTGCTGATCGATGAGGGTTGGAAATCTCGGTACTGCGGCAGCAGTGGAGCTGCTCTAGCCCGAGAACTCACCCATGCCTGTTGGAGCCAGATCGCGGAAATGTTGGCCCAGTGAGACTGATCAGTCCTCCCAAACCATGAACATCACCCCCAAGTCCCTGCGGCTCATCGCTTGCACATCTGCAACACCGTCTCGGCCGCTGTTTGTCTTTTTGCCGGGCATGGATGGCAGTGGTGCGTTGCTTCAACCACAGGTTCCTGGACTCAGCAGTGGCTTTGACATTCGCTGCTTGTCCATTCCCCCAGACAACCTCAACGGTTGGGACGAGTTGACCGAGCAGGTCGCCGCTCTAATCCAGATTGAGCAGCAACGGCATCCTGGACGAATGACTACCGTTTGTGGTGAATCGTTTGGTGGTTGTTTGGCGTTGAAATTGTTCACGCGCTTTCCGAAGCTGTGTGATCAACTGATTCTGGTCAATCCCGCCTCATCAGCGCAGTGTCAACCCTGGATCGGTGTCTGTAGCTCTTTGACTCAGCTGCTGCCGGCACCGATTTACCAGCTCTCCACCTTAAGCCTGTGCAATCTGCTGATTCAATCCCATCGGGTCAGCAGGTCAACACGGCAGCAGCTGCTGACTGCCATGCAGGCTGTGAAGCCTCAAAGCGCTGCCTGGAGATTGGCATTGCTCCGACAGTTCCGCCTGGAGGATCTTTCCCTTGATCGCGTGCGTCAGCCTGTTTTAATCCTGGCCTCAGAAGCGGATCGACTCCTGCCTTCCCGAAGTGAAGCGAAGCGATTGTCACGCTTTCTTCCAAACACCACAATTGTTTACCTTCCGGATAGTGGGCATGCCTGCCTTCTGGAGGATCAACTCAATTTGTCTGCCATTCTCA
The DNA here is from genome assembly GCF_024346435.1 of Cyanobium sp. Alchichica 3B3-8F6. Lineage (NCBI taxonomy): Bacteria > Bacillati > Cyanobacteriota > Cyanophyceae > Synechococcales > Prochlorococcaceae > Cyanobium > Cyanobium sp. Alchichica 3B3-8F6. The sequence continues at coordinate 6,192 of NZ_JAGQCZ010000030.1, forward strand.
AGTCGCAGGGTGTTTGTCCTGACCTATCGCTGTCCACGTTGCCGGTGAACGCGCCAGCCCAAGCGGCTGCAGCTCTCTATTAGCACACTGGGTGTGGGTGAAGCCTGCGACACCAGTGGAGGGAACCGTGCGGGAAACCGGCCGCGCCTCGCATGCCCACCGCTTAACGTTTCGTAATACTGCCTAAGAATCATGCTGGATTCAGATCTCAGCCGCCTGTTCGTTGTTGAGACCCAGGCCAGAGCCATCGATGCCTGCAACGACGTGGCCGAGCTCAGACGCATCGCTAAAACACTGCTGACGGCCTGGCATCTGCAGACCGACATGACGCGGCGCTTTGGCGCCCAAGCGCTGGGCATCACTCCGCCATCGCCATGAGCCTCTCCACTCTTGCGGTAGGTCTGCTGGCCCTAAGTGACCCGGTGGGGTTGCTCAGCGTCGTGGGCCAGGCCGGTGCCGGGAGCGGTTCCCGTCTGCAGCGGATCAGTCGACTGGCGGTGCTCACTTACCTGGCTGTGTTGCTGGTGGCCTGCTGGTGGGGATCGGACCTGCTTGGGCTATTCGGGATCAGCCTGCAGGCTTTCAGGGTTGCTGGTGGCCTGATCCTGCTGCCTTTGGGGCTGAGGTTGCTGGAGGGGCGGCCGGCGCTGCTGGGAAGTGCCTTGGCGGATGATCCGGCAGCGGCGATTGTGCCGATCGGGGTGCCGTTGATGGCAGGTCCCGGCACGATCTCACTGGTGGTTGCGGAAGCTCCCGACGCCTGGACCGGGCGACTGCTGGTGAGCCTGGTGATCTGCGCCATGGCTATGGGGCTTTACCTGTTCCTGCAGCTCACGCCGCGGCTGCGGGGCTGGCTTGGTCAGACCCGCGAACGGGTGCTGCAGCGCTTGATGGGTCTCTTGATCACTGCGGTGGCGGTGCAGATTTTGGTGAACGGGCTGAAGGGCTGTTTCCCTATCCTTGCTTGAGAGGGGCTCGGAAGGACTGAGAATGAGCCTGGCCAGTTCCTGATCTCTCCTCAACACCATGCCTGCTGAAGTGGTGATCGAGGGAACAACGCTGCGATTGGCAAGACCCAGCGATGTCGCCGTTGTGCGGCGTGTTGCGGCCCATTTCCAGCGCCGCATCGCTGAGGACGACTGGCGCCCCTACCGGAGCAGAGCGGATGCGGTGCGGGCCTGGACCCGGCTGGGGGGCATCCGCCTCCAAGTGATGCAGGCGCTGAGTCTGCTGAGCGAGTCGTGAACGTTCGCTGCATCGCAGACACCAGCCGCACCCGATCTCGCAGGTGGTGCTGCACGGCCCCAGTGATGGAGCGACCCAGAGAAGGCGCTGGAGTGCTTGCCGGCTTTACAGCGGGGAGTGGAGCGGACCTGGCATCACGGGCACGCACGCAGGACAGCAGCCTGGCGGGCAGGACACTGCTGATGGCAGTGAGTAGCAGCGGCACCGGCAACCGGATCATGACCAGCCCCGACTGCCTCAGAGCCGCTGTTGCTCACCGCCGCAAACTGCCTGTGATGGGGCGACCAGCAGAGCGAGCACCAGCCCAGATCGGACGGGGAGCTGCGCACCGCCCAGCCGGCTACCGGGTGATGGTGAGCCCCAGAACCATGACTGACACCACGACACCCCTCCCAGCAATGGGCTCGCGCTGCTGGCGCGATCTGATCAGCCCCGAGACCGGAGCCAAAGTGCTCAGCCTTGCGGCCGAGACGCCCAAGGAGGATCCGATGGTGGAATTAACCTACGACGAAGGCGGCAGCGGCTAGTGGCCGCCCTCGAGCTGCTGGCGCAGCGCGGCGATGGCCTTCTTCTGATCCCGCATCACCGACATGGCGCTGATCTCCAGCCGCTCCGCCGCGGCCGAGAGGTCTCCCTCGAAGTCAAAACCACCGATCGCTACGGCCGTTCTGTGACCGAAGTGATCAGTGACACCAACATCAACCTAGTGCTGGTGGAAGACGGCCAGGCCTTTGCTTACCGCCAGTATCTGAGCGGCTGCGATGCCAAGGAGTACCTGGATGCCGAGCACCGGGCGAGTCGGCGCCGCTATGGCATCTGGCAGGTGCCCGGTGGCATCACCCGCCCCTGGGACTTCCGCCGCGGACGCCGTTCAGTCGCCATCCCTGATGGCACCACTCCCGGCGGGCGCCGCTATCGCTGCGGCGAAATCAGCTTCTATGACCGCGGCCAGGAGCTGCTGCGCCAGGGGCATACCTACCTGGATGGCAATGGTGATGGAGAGGCCTGCGAAATATTGCGGCGCTGAGCAGCCAACAACAAGCAGCTGCGCAATAGCGGTGATCGCGACGCCGCCGCTCGGCTGATGGTCGAGGCGCTGTATGTCGGCTGCCGAGTGGCCGGCTACGAGCCAGTGCTCGCCTGGCTCGAGAAGGCCCACCAACGGCAGGGGCTGTCGCTGGCGGCGCTGCAGCAACGCTTCCGGCTGCCGCCCCATCGCCCCCACCCGCCACAACGCATTTCCCAACACACGCTGCAGAGCTATGACGACCTCCTTGCCCTCCATTCCGCGGCCCCAGGCGGCGGAAGCCGCCCTGCCGATCCTGTTGCGACAGCTGCGGTTGGCATGGATCCGCTGCCACTGGCAGAGCATCGCCTCGCAGGCTGAGGGCGAGGGCTGGAGCCACAGTCAGTTTCT
>NZ_JAGQCZ010000031.1:0-8426 GCF_024346435.1 Cyanobium sp. Alchichica 3B3-8F6
CTGGAACCACAACCCAAGGCTCAAGCAGAGGCAGAACCAGAGGAGAAGGCAGTGTTACCAGGTGTCAATGAGAATGGGTAACATCTTATTGATGCAAAGCGTCGGCCAAGGGGCTTGACGCGGGACAATCGCCGCTCGGGCCATCGCCGAAGTGATGGTGCGGCTGCAGCTGCCCACCATCCTTGGGGAGTTGGTGGCTGGGGTGTTGATCGGGATCTCGGGCCTGCATCTGATCGTGCCGCCAGAAACCCAGGCCCAGCTCAGTGCCGGAGTTGCCGGCCTGCTGGCCTCCCTGGCTCAGATCAGTCCTGAGGCGGCGCGCGAGGTCTACAGCGAAACCTTCCCCAACCTGCAGGCGGTGTCACAGCTGGGGCTGTTTGCTCTGTTGTTTCTCACGGGCTTGGAGAGCGAGCTCGATGAGCTGGTGGCTGTGGGCGTTCAGGCCACCACGGTGGCTGTGGCTGGTGTGGTGCTGCCCTTTGCCCTGGGTACGGCTGGCCTCTATTTCCTCTTTCATGTGCCGCTGATTCCAGCGGTGTTTGCTGGTGCCGCCATGACGGCCACCTCGATCGGCATCACCGCCAGCGTGTTTGGCGAGTTGAAGTGGCTCAAGAGGCGCGAGGGCCAGATCGTGATCGGTGCCGCTGTGCTCGACGACATCATCGGCATCGTGATCCTGGCGGTGGTGGTGGCGATCGTGGGCGGTGGCGCCTTCAGCCTGGGCCCGGTGTTGAAGTTGTGTCTGGCGGCGGTGGCATTTGTGGCGGTGGCCCTGGTGCTGAGCCGTAAGGCCGCACCCGCCTTCGACTGGGTGGTGGATCAGCTCAAGGCGCCCGGCGATGTGGCCGTGGCCAGCTTTTGGTGCTCACCGTGTGCTGCTTTGCCGCCCAGGCCATTGGCTTGGAGGCGGCCCTGGGGGCCTTCGCCGCTGGCTTGATCCTGAGCGCCTCGAAGCACACCCACGACGTCGATGCGGCGGTGAAGCCCCTGGTGGCCCTGTTTGCCACCGTGTTTTTTGTGCTGATTGGCACCGGCCTGGATCTTTCGGTGCTCAACCCCTTCGATCCGGCCAATCGGGAGGGCCTGATCGTGGCCGCGTTCCTGCTGGTGGTGGCCATGGCCGGCAAGGTGGCCGCCGGCTGGAGCTACCTCAGCACGGAACCCACCAACCGCCTGGTGGTGGGGCTGGGCATGATGCCCCGCGGCGAAGTGGGCTTGATTTTTCTGGGCCTTGGCAGCCAGGCCGGCATCCTCACCCCCGCCCTGGAGGCCGCCATCCTGCTGATGGTGATTGGCACCACTTTCTTGGCGCCGATCCTGCTGCGGATTGTGATTCCCAGCGAGCCTGGCGAGGGCGGAAGTCTCCAGTCAGAGCAGCCAGCCTGACCCTGTGCCCCTGACACCCCCCCCCGCATGCGCTCGATTCGGAGCGCAGGTGTGGCTTGGCGCGGAGTCATGGCACCCTTAGGCCTCGCCTTCCCTGTCGCTCGTGCGGCACGTCCACAGAGCTAACCGCTGCAGACATCTGGGGCTGCGTCGCCTGGGGCCATCAGACGAAGCGCATCAGATGGCGCGGCCCCGCCGCGATGGACTCTCGGCCGCTGATCCGGGTCATGGCCCGTGGTGCAATCCCTGAGAGCAATCAGCCGACGCTGCCGTGCCCGGGAGCCCACTGGTGGATCAGTTGTTCGAGGCGCACGAGCTGGTAGCGGGTCTGCTCGTTGGGCTGCTCGGAGTAGGCGCTGCGCAGGCTGTTGAGTTCAGCGTCGAGAGAGAGCAACACGGGATGGTTGTCGTTCACGGACTGGTCCCTAAACCAATTGCCTAAATCTTAAGCCTTCCTTTAGCGGCGGGCTTGTGAAACCGCTGTATGTGCTCAGCCGCTGACGCCGGAGGCGTGGGGAAGGGGTCCGTTTTGGTCGGAGCGGAAGCTGAGGGGCATGGCCTGAGCGTGCTGCTGAAGCAGCTCCAGCAGCCGCTCAAACACCTTGCGGGTGTGAGGAGCGGTGGCGCCCATCGCTTCGCGGCTGAGCAGCACCAGCTCCAGCTCCTTGCCGTCGGCTTTCGATTGCACATCGGCAAACAGCTGCATTCGCTGGCTTTCGCCGCCTCCGCGGATCATGGCGCTGAGGTGGGCCGGGGTGCGGTGCTCGATCTCGGCATTCAGGGCCTCAAGCACCGGATGGAGGGCCCCAAGCATCGCCTCTGGCGCCATGGCAGGGCTGGGTTTGAGCACCACCAGAAAACGGGCCACAACCACTCCCTTTGCAGAGAACGCTACTTGTTGCGACCGGCGCCAACGGCTTGGTCGGGGTCGAGCGGTAGGCCCTTGATAGCGAGGGCCAACCGCCGCGCCAGCAGCAGCAGTGGATAGGTGCGGCGGGCCCGCTGCGGCGTTGCCAGCAGGGGACCCAGCAGCTGGAGCAGGGAGGTGCTGGGGTGCAGCCGGCTGCAGATCCACTGAATCGCTTCAGCGCCGTGCAGCACCCGCCCTTCAGCGAGCACCACCGCTCCCTGGCTCAGGTCCCAGCCCTGCTGACGCAGTTGCCGGCGCAGAGCGTGGTCGCTGCGCCCATCCCGGATCGTCAGCCCCGCGATGCCACTGCGCAGTTCGCTCAGTTCGGCGAAGTGGCGGCAGAAGGGGCAGCCGCCGTCAAACACCAGCACCGGTTGCTCTGATGCCAGTTGCACAGATGCCGTTTGCAGAGACGCCGGGTGGTCAGCCATCGGCTGCAGTCTTGGGGATCGCTGTCATCCTGAAGGCAACGCAGGCTTCGTTGGTGTCGATGCCCCGATCGGGCCCTGAATCCATTGCTGTCATCGGTGCCGGGGTTGCGGGCTGCGCGTTTGTGGCCCAGCTGCGGCGGCTGGGCCATCGCGGCTCAGTGAGCCTCTGGGAGACCGGTCGCGGGCCCGGCGGGCGGGCCAGCACCCGTCGTTCCCGCCACGATGCCGCGCTGCGCATCGACCACGGAGCGCCGCTGCTCAACATCACTGGAGAGACCGATCCGCTGTTGCTCCAGCCCCTGCTGGCCGGCGGTTGGCTTGAGCCCTGGTCGGGGGTGATCGCCCAGTTGCAGGGGGAATCAACCCTCAAGTTGGGTCAGGCCGATGCCCTGGGGCTGGGACAGCTCTACCGGGGGGCCGGTGGCATGGATCATCTGGGCCAGGGTTTGCTCCACCTCGCCGGCGAGAACGTCGATGCCCACTACGGCACCCTCGTGCGCCACCTCAGCATCGAGGACGGTGTCTGGCAGTTGTGGGGCCGCGAGCGGGAGCTGCTGGGCCAGGCCCACTGGCTGGTGCTGAGCAGCACCTTGCTGGCCCACCCCCGCAGCCGCATGATCTTCGGCTGGGATGACGTGCCTCTGAAGCAGGCGGTGGCCCCGCTGGCGGATCTGCAGCTCGACCACGCCCTCACCTTGATCGCCGGCATCCGCACCGAGGCCCGCAGCAACCTGCTGGTGATGTTGGATGCCGTGGCAGCAGGCCCCTGGCGGGCTTTGCCTTTCGGCCTGCTCCATTTGGACGCGGCGGCCCAGCAGCACTGGGGGCTGCAGCGGATCACCGTTCAGCCCCTGGCTGACGGACGCTGTGCCGTGGTGGCCCATTCCACCCATGCCTTTGCCGCCGACCACCTTGATGTGTACGGCACCCATTCCGCCGTGGCCCGCATGCTGAAGTTGCCCCCGGATGAAGGCCGCGAAGACATCGTGGTGGCGGCCCTCACCACCGCCTTGGAGCAGGTGATGGGCCTCTGGTTGCCTCGGCTTGATTTGGGCCAAACCGACCGCCAGCTGATGCGCTGGGGTGCCGCCTTCCCCCTGGCGCCGGGGCTGCCCTCAGAGCTGATGTTCTGCCCCCGCAGCCGGGTGGGCTTCTGCGGCGACTTCATCGCCGGTGTCGGTTTTGGGCGCATCGAAGGGGCCCTGCGCAGCGGTGAGCTGCTGGCCCATGAGCTGTTGGCCTTCACTTGAGCGGGGCTGTTTGATGGCGACGGCTGTTTCATTTCAGACGGCTGTTTCATTTCAATTGATGCAGCGTTGCGACAGTTCCCCCGGACGGTGACCGATGTGATTGCCGCGTCTGGTCCGGGGGGGTTATCAGTTGGAGCAGAGACGTCCTTTGCGTCTTGGAGTGCCATGCGGCCGGTTCCCCCACCCACTGCTGCCTGTTCCGACCGGCATGCTCTGCCCCGGCGGTGGCGGCAATTGCCTGTGGCTCCCGCGCAGCAGCTGGATGTGGTCAACCAGGCAGCCCGCTATTTCGCCCATCACTTTTCTGAAAACATCGAACTCGAGGTGATGGCCAGCTCGATCGGGGTGAGTGCCGAGTGGCTTGATCTCTGTTTTGACCACTGCCGAGGCAAGACACCGTTTCAGGCGTTGCAGCACTTTCGCCTCAGCCGCCTGTTTGAGGGCATTGCCGAACATCCCCAATCCACCCTCCAACAGCAGGTGCATCGCTGCGGTCTGGCTTCGGTGATGGCGGCCAACCGGCTGTTTGAGGAGTTGTTTGGTATTGGCCTGGCCCCCTTCCGCCGGGTCTGCCGTCGTGCGGCCGCCGATCGGCTGCTGCACCATCGCTGCCCCTGACCTCGTGAGTGGCCTCTTGAGTGCTCTGGCCCTGGTGTCGTGCCTGGGGCTGGGGGTGATGCTGGCGTTGTTGGAGCGCACCTTCCGCACGGCGCCGGTGCTGCAAGCGGCTCCTGCCGGCGCTGGCGGCTTGGAAGCCCCCCTGTCTGGCCAAAAGCCCACCTCCTGCACCGTGGTGGTGCCGGCCTACAACGAGGCCGACAACATCGGCGACTGCGTCACGGCGATCCTCGCCAGTGAGGACCCATGCCCGCGCTGGTCGTTGCTGGTGGTGGATGACGACTCCAGCGATGCCACCGCTGAGCTGGCCCGGGCCGCGGCGGCGGGAAATCCCGGCTTTGTCCTGCTGCAGGCCGGCGCCCGGCCGGCCGGTGAGCGCTGGGTGGGCAAAAACTGGGCCTGTCACCGGGCCAGTGAGCAGCTCGACAGCGATTGGGTGGTGTTCATCGATGCCGACGTGCGGGTGGAGCCCGGGGCCCTGCGGGCTGCCCTGGCGGATGCGCAGGCCCATGGGGCCGACCTGCTCACCCTGGCGCCGCGCCTGCGCTGCGGTTGCTTGGCGGAGTGGCTGGTGCAGCCGATCATCGCCAGCCTGCTGGGCCTGGGCTTCCCGATCGCGCGGGCCAACGATCCCGCCGATCCCCTGGCTTTTGCGGCGGGGCCGTTTCTGCTCTTCTGCACCCAGGCTTACCGCGCCGTGGGTGGCCATGCCGCCGTGGCTGGCGAGGTGGTGGAAGACCTTGCCCTGGCGCGGGCGATCAAGGGTCAGGGGTTCCGGCTGCGCTACCTGCTGGGCCTCGATTGGCTGACCCTGCGGATGTACGGGGATTTCGCCAGTCTGTGGGAGGGCTGGACCAAAAACTGGCTGCTGGGCCTCGACCGCGACGTGCTCAAGGCGCTGGGGGCCGGCGCCGTTGTGGTGCAGCTTTACGCCATTCCCTGGCTGCTGCTGCCCCCAGCCCTGTGGCTGGTCTGGCAGGGCCCTGCTCCACTGGCGCTCCTGCCGCTGGTGCTGGCGTTGCTGGGCATTGCCCTGCAGCTGGCGATCCGGCTGTGGAGCCGCCGTCGCTTCGCGACCCCGCTCGACTGGTGGTGGCTGGCAGGCTTGGGCGGGCTGGTGATCGGCGCCATCGCTCCGGTGTCAGTGATCAAGACCCTCAGCGGCCGGGGCTGGACCTGGCGGGGGCGCTCCTTGCAGAGCCCGGGTTAGGGCCATACGTTGAGGGCACAGCGCCATCGGGGTTGCCCCAGGGATGCAGAGCCCATTTGGCGATTGGTTGCCCGAGGTGGTGGTGTTCCACCCCACCCGCTTTGAGGAGGCGCAGTGGATCGTGCACCACGTGCGCGAGCGCAAGACCGTGGTGGTGCATGCCGGGGCGATGGAGCGCAGCGAGGCCCAGCGCTTGATCGACTTTGTGGCCGGGGGGGTGAGCGCCATCGATGGTCAGGCCGAATGCCTCGATCCGCTCACCTTCATCTTTGTGCCAGAGATCGTGGCCCTGCGTCGCGATCCTGGCGGCCCCGATCCTGAGCGCAACCTGCGCTGAGCAAGATCCGGTGCCGCAGGCTGCAGCGTTCTGCCTCCTAGGCTTTGCGATTGCTCAGGAGAGGGCTTGGTTCCCCGTCTACGTCGCGTTCTATACGCCTTCGGCCCTGTTCTGATCATTGCCAGTCACTTCGGCTGCCTGCTGCTCCTCTGGACCGGGCTCAGCGTCGGGGCAGCCCTCTGGGGCTTGGGTCTTTACCTGGTGCGCATGCTCGCCACCACGGCGATTTACCACCGCCTGATCACCCATGCCAGCTATCGCGCCGCCCGACCGGTGGTCTGGATCGGGGCCGCGGTGGCGGCCTCGGCTGGTCAGATGGGGCCGAGCTGGTGGAAGGCCCATCACCAGGAGCACCACCGCCACGTCGATACGGCCGCCGATCCCCACACCCCCCTGGCGCCCTCGGCGGGATGGCGAGGCCTGTGGCGCTCCCAGGTGGGGTGGTTGCTGAGCTCCAGCTTCTTTCCGGCCAGCCTGCCGGCCGACGTGGAGGCGGATCCAGTGCTGCGACTGATCGATCGGCTCCATTTCGTGCCGGCACTGTTGTTGGCTGGCCTGTCCTGGCAACTGGGGGGTCTGCCTTGGCTGGCAGCCTTCTGCCTCAGCACCACGGTGCTGTTCCACGGTGTGGCCAGTGTCAATTCCCTGGCCCACCTGCTCGGGGATCAGCCCTTTGCCACCGGTGATGCCAGCCGCAACAACGGCTTTGTGGCGCTGATCACGCTCGGTGAGGGTTGGCACAATCTCCACCATGCCTTCCAGGCGTCAGTGCGCCAGGGCATCACCCTGCACGCTGGTCGCCCACGGCTGCTGATCGATCCCACCTACCGCTTCATTCGCCTGCTGGAGCGTTGTGGTTGGGCCTGGGATCTGCGCGTGCCGAGTCAACGTGCCCTACTGGCCCGCGCCGCTGACTGAGTCAGATGGCTCCGGCCACCAGGCTCAGCTGCAGCCAGCAGCCGCCTGGGGCCAGCTTCTCGACCACCATGCTCTGGAGGTGGTCGTTGGCCGCCAGGTGGGCAAAGGTGTCGGCGTCATCGCGGGTGTTGAAACGGGCCGCCTGCACCTGCAGCGGCACACTCTGCTCGCGCTCGACGACAGCGCGAACGCGATAACGACCCGAAGCGATGGGATCATCCATGAGGCAATTCTGAGTCCCTTTCGCTGGAATCGCGACGGCCTTCAGGGTTTTCGCGACATTGCGAGCGAGGTGCCACAGAACGATCGCTTAGCGGGTGGGGACTTGGCGCCCCTTCCAGTTGATTGAGCCTCGCTCCAGGTTGAGAATCGCCAGCAGGAACACCCCGAGGAAAAACAGCACCGGCACGGGGAACACCAGGTTGATCCAGCCAAAGGTGCCAAGGCGTCGGGTGATCACCAGCAGCTGCAGGGCATAACCGACGTAGACCAGCAGGTTGGGGGCCAGGGCGGGATCGCCCACCATGGGCCAGTGCAGGACGGCAGCAGGCAGGCACCAGGCGGCCCAGAACAGCCCTAAGAGCCACAGGAGCACCCCGACCATCCAGGGCCAGCGCACCTCGCCGGCTGCGGTGGCGAAGTTCTTGTCGAAGCCCACCACCATGTCGCTCAGGCCGCCCGGATACATGCGGTAAGCCAGGCTGCCGTGGCCGAGAAACGCGCTCACCGGCAAGCCGGCGGCCTCGTAACGATGGGCGAGGAACCAGTCCTCCACCACTTTCCCGGCCACCGAGGCATGGCCGCCGATGCGCCCATAATCGCTGCGGCTGGTCACCATTGCTGGCCCGAAGGCCACCCCCACCCGCGGCCCCAGGGGCACCGCCATCAGCCCCACCAGGTTGAACAGCACCGACAGTTGCTCGTAGGGCTGTTCAGTGCGGTGAAACGGCTGCACCGACACCAACCCGCCGTACTGCTGGTGGTTGGCCACCAGCTGGGCCAGAAACGTGGGGCGGGGCTCGGTGTCGGCATCGAGGAACACCAACAGATCTCCCTGGCTGCGGTTGGCCCCCTGTTGCAAGGCCCAGGTTTTGCCGCACCAGCCTTGCGGCAGCGGTGCCGAAGCCAGCACCGTGACGCCGGCGGCGTGGGCGATGGCGGCGTGGGCGATGGCGGCGGTGTCGTCGCTGGAGTGGTCGTCAATGACGATCACCTCGAGGGGGTGCAGGCTTTGGGCGGCTAGGAGCCTGTCGCACATTCCAGCAGGCACAGCTTCCCCTCTCCCCGTTGCTTGGGGGTGAGCTCGGAGGGTTGCTCTTTGCAGGGGCCTGAGCGGCCCTGAGCAGTGCTCCCTCCCTCAGCTTGC
>NZ_JAGQCZ010000032.1:0-7196 GCF_024346435.1 Cyanobium sp. Alchichica 3B3-8F6
GTGCTCCGAACAGGGTCACAGACCGGCCCACCCATTGCCACAGCTAAAGACTGAGGGAGTTGAGCCGTCAGCCCCGGCGTAGCCGGGGCTGATCCCCCCGAGTTACACCACTCCATGGGACGCCGCTCTCACCAACAACGGCACTCCACACCAGCTCACGTGACATTTGATACCCTGACTTGAATCAGAACGGGGCGATCAAGCTCCTTTCATCCAATAGAAGTAGGCGCAGTTGATTCCCATTCATTGGGAATCCACCTACTTCTGTTGTGAGGAGTTCATGAATCCGTTCCAGCGCATGCTGCTGGCACCTGCCGCCCTTGGCTTGGTGCTGCCTGCCGTCATCGCCCCTGAAACCGCAGCCGCGGGTGAACTGGCGTCGCTGAATGGCCGCGAGGCCATCAACGACTACATGGAGCAGCAAGAAATCGACGAGCTCAAGGCCTGGCGATCCAAAAACCAGGTCACCAGCGTCAACCAGTTTTCCGATATACGGCCCACCGACTGGGCCTATCAGGCACTGACCAACCTGGTGGAGAAGTATGGCTGCGTGGCCGGCTATCCCAACGGCACCTACAAGGGTGGCCAGGCCATGACCCGCTACGAAGCGGCGGCCCTGCTCAACGCCTGCCTCGACCGCGTCACTGAGGTGACCGACGAGCTCCAACGCCTGATGGACGAGTTCAAGAAAGAACTCGCCGTACTCAAGGGCCGCGTTGATGGCCTCGAAGCCCAGGTGGGCGAACTGGAAGCTCAGCAGTTTTCCACCACCACCAAGCTTAAAGGTGAGGTGAACTTCATCCTGGGAGGTGTGCCCGACTACGACGGGAGAACCACAGTTAACCAAGATCGCACCACCTTCAACTACGACATCCGCCTCAATCTCGACACCAGCTTCACCGGCAAAGATCTGCTGAAAACCCGGCTGCGCTCAGCCAACTTCAGCGCAGCCAGCCCCTTCAACGCCGGCGACAGCCTGTTCAAGCTGGACAAGGCCTCCAGCACCAATGCTGGCACCGGCGGCGTTGGCGGTCTCGACACGGTCACGATCGACCGCCTCTTCTACCAGTTCCCGGTGGGCAAGGAGTTCACCCTCACAGCAGGAGCCCTGGTGCGCAACACAGAGATCCTGGCCTTCATCCCCACGGCTTACCGCTCCCAACTGCTCGACTTCTTCACCACGGCCGGCAGTCCTGGGGTCTACAACAAAGCCACGGGTCAGGGTTTTGGTGCCGTCTGGAAGCAGAACGTGGCCAAGGGCAAAGGTTTCTGGAATGCCTCGCTGAACTTCATCGCTCAAGACGGCGAAATCTCCAATGAGGGGATCTTCGACAGCGACGGCAGCCTGAACACCACGGCCCAGATTGGCTACAAGGGCAGCAACTGGGGTGCAGCGGTGGCCTATCGCAACGGCACCTTCGGCACCCGCACCATCAACGCCAACGGCTCGGCCTACAGCAGCCTGAGCTCGGGTCAAACCTCCAACAACGTCTCGGTAGCTGGCTACTGGCAGCCGCTTGACACGGGCATCATCCCCTCGATCAGCGCCGGCTACGGCTTCACCGACATCAGTGGAACCGGGTCGGCCGCCAATTCCGACTCCTGGTATGTGGGCCTGCAGTGGGATGACGCCTTCGCCAAGGGCAACGCCGCCGGCATCGCTATCGGCCAGAACCCCAGCGCTGGTAGCGGCGTCGATGATCCGCTGTCGCTGGAGCTGTTCTACAAGTTCCAGGTGACCGACAACATCTCGATCACGCCTGGGCTCTTCTACATCACCAACAGCTCCAACCAGGTAGGCAGCCAGGACCTCTGGGGCGGCGTGATCCAAACCCAGTTCCGCTTCTGATCGCGGCATGACGCAGCCGGCGTAGCAATTGCTACGCCGGCCCCTTGCATTCATTACGGGACCAGCCAACGACATCCGACAGGATTCCAGAACGTCCCGATTCACCCCACCTGGCATTCGTTGTTATGCGTTTCAAGCTCACGGCCATCCCCACCACAGCTCTGGCCACTACAGCGCTGGCAGCCACCACCCTGGCCAGCGTCATCGGCGTGGCCGGCATGGCCCAGAACCGGCCCCAGGACGTGAATGTCTACTCGGGCCGCCACTACAACACCGACAAACAGCTTTACGCCGAATTCACCCGCCGCACTGGCATCAAGGTGAACTTGCTGGAAGGAAAAGATGACGAACTGATTCAGCGCCTCAAGAGCGAAGGCAACAAGAGCAAGGCCGACCTGCTCGTGCTGGTGGATGCGGCCCGTCTCTATCGAGCCCAGCAGGACAACCTGTTCCGCTCGATCTCCTCACCTGAGCTCAACAAGGACGTTCCGGCCAACCTGCGGGATCCCGGAGGGCGCTGGTATGCCCTCACCCGCCGCGCCCGCCCGGTGATGGTCAACACAGCAATGGTGAACCCCAAGTCGATCCGCACCTACGCCGATCTCGCCAAGCCCGAGTTCAAGGGCAAGCTCTGTCTTCGCAACCGGGCCAGCGTCTACAGCCAGTCGCTTGTGGCCGATGAACTGGTGCGTCGCGGGGCAACGGCAACACGGCAATGGGTCCGAGGCGTGGTTGCCAACATGAAAGAACCCTTCTTCACCTCCGACACCACCATGGTGCGGGCCGTCGGCCAGGGGCAGTGCGGCGCCTCCATCGCCAACCAGTACTACCTGGCCCGCCTGCTCAGCGGCGACAACACAGCCGACCGCGCCACCGCCAAAAAGGTGCGCGTGGTGTGGCCCAACCCCACCCACGTCAACGTGACCGCAGGAGGGGTGACCCGCAGCTCCCGCAACCCGGAAGCAGCCCGACGCCTGCTGGAATTCCTGGCTTCTCCCACCTCCGGGGAGGGCTATGCCGCCGCCAACAACGAGTACCCCCTGAAAGGCTGGGGCAACAATCCCACCCTCAAGGCCTTCGGCACCTTCAAGGCCTCTGCGGTGTCCATGGAGCAGCTGGGTCAGCGCAACCGCGAGGCGGTGCAACTGATGACCGAGGCTGGCTGGGAGTAACGAGCGCGCAAAGCGTTGACGCCCTCCACGACCCAAGACGCCACATCCCATGGCCCGGTCGGCTCCAGCAGCCGAACCGGGCTTCTTGTGGGCGTCCTGGTGGCGTGCGGGCTCGCCTTGCTGCCGCTGCTGACCCTGCTGAAGGATGCCCTGATCGGTGGCGGCGACACGCCATTGGAGCTCGGATTCGACGGGGCCAGCCAGGTGAAGGGCACGCTGCTGTTGGTTTCCGGTGAAGGCCTCCTGGGTGCGGTTTTGGGCACGGCGATCGGCTGGCTCACGGCGGTCTGCCGCTTCCCGGGCCGCCGCTGGCTGCGCATTGCTCAGCTGGTGCCCATGGCGTTTCCGGCCTACCTGCTGGCCGCGAGCCTGATCGATTGGGGCAGCCATCGCGGCATGCGCATTCACGGCCTGGGCTGGGCGGTGGTGCTCCTCACCCTGGCCAATTACAGCTACGTGTTTCTGCTGAGCACCGAAAGTTTCTCGGTGAGTGGCCGGCGACTGCTGGAGGCCAGCCGCAGCCTTGGCGTGGGCCCTTGGAGCAGCTTCTTTCGGGTGGCCCTGCCGATCGCCTTGCCGTCGATCGGAGCCGGCGTTGCCCTCAGCGCCATGGAGGTGGTCAATGAGTTGGGCGCCGTACGCCTGCTGGGGGTGCCCAGCCTCTCGGCTGGAATCCTGGACCGCTGGCAGGTGGATGGGGATCCCCAGGGAGCAGCCCTGCTGTCGCTGGTGGCGCTGGGGATTGTGGCCGTGCTGATCGCCACCGAGCGCCTGCTCCGCCAACGCAGCCGCCGCTGGAATCTGGAGGGCAGCCGAGGAGGCGGGCACGTCTGGCCCTTGACGGGCTGGCGCTCAGCGCTCGCTCAACTCCTCTGTGCCCTCCCACCACTGGGAGCCGTGGCGATTCCAGTGCTCTGGATCCAAGAGGGCTGGCAGGGTCTGGAAGCCGAATCCATCGCCGAACTAGGCCAACTGGCCAGCCGCAGCCTGGGACTGGCCCTGCTGGCCACCGCTGTCACCGGCCTGGCGGCTCTGCTACTGGCCATCTCCCGGCGCTGGAGCCCCCAACCCTTGGTGCGACAGCTGAGTTTCCTGGCCGGGCTGGGCTATGCCATTCCCGGCAGCGTGCTGGCGCTTGGTCTGATCATCCTGGGGGGCCCCCTGGGGTTCAGCCCAGTGCTGCTCTTGCTTTGGGGCTATGGCGATCGCTTCATCGCCGTGTCCAAACAAGGGCTTGATGCGGCGCTGGAGCGCATCCCTCCGAGCATCGACGAAACGGCCACCAGCCTGGGTTGCGATTGGCTGGGGGTGCTGCGCCGCATTCACCTGCCGCTGCTCAGGGGGCCCCTACTGGTGGGCTCGCTGCTGGTGTTTGTGGACGTGGTGAAAGAGCTACCGATCACTCTGGCCTTGCGCCCGTTCGATTTCGACACCCTGGCGGTGCGGGTGTTCCAATACGCCAGTGATGAGCGAGTGGGAGCAGCCATGGCGCCGGCACTTTTAATTATGGTTTTTGGTCTGATTGCGGCTTTTGCACTGATACCAACCCTCGAACAACACGACTAATCGCGCGATTAGTCGCGGCCGCAGCGGCACTTGCCGCCCTTCCAGTGGGAACACTTGCTCTGCTTGCAGCCCTTTTTCTTGTCAGCGCTAGGACCGCGCTGGCCGAGGGGTGAAGGGGCGTCGTTGCTGGGGCCGATGGGCTTGGCCATGGCGACAACCTCTGTCGTGAGGTCGAACTCTTGAATCAGCCTATGAAGGTTCAGGCCTGCCAATGACGGCCTCTGCGCTGATTTGACGCCGGATTACCGGCGGTTGTGCCATTTGCAACACGTTTCCTTTGGGACGACTGTGGCTACGGTGCAAACAGCGAATCGAGCCACACCATGGTGCAGTCCACCACCAGCACCAACACCACCAGCCCCGTGGCCACCGGGCCCGCAGGACGGGCGATGGCCCAGCCGATGGAGGCCTCCCTACTGGAGGGCCTGCAGCAGCACCTGACGATGGAACGCCAGGCCAGTGCGACCTATTGGGCCATGGCGATCTGGTTTGGCGAGCGGGAGCTGCGGGGCTTCTGCAGCTACCTCAAGGGCGAGGCGAGCAACGAGCAACACCACGCCGGACTGGTGGCCGACTACCTGGTCGCCCGCGGCCAGACCGTGCTGCTCGAAGCTGTGGCTCCGCCGCGCCAGCACTGGCAAGGCGCCGAAGAGGTTTTCTCCGCCGTCTTCCAGATGGAGGCGGAGGTGACCAGCTCCTTGCAACAGCTGTATGCCATGGCGGAGCGGGCCGGCGATGTGCGCACCACCGTGTTCCTCGATCCGATCGTGCAGGGACAGATCGACTCCGAAAACGAGGCCGCCCATCTGCTGGGGCGGATCCGCTTCGCCCATGCCAACCCCGCCGCCATGCTGGTGATCGATGGGGAGCTCAGCCAGGGCAAGCACGCCCCTGAATCACTGGCGTTGTAACCCCCTAGCAAGGCAGGGGCCGGCGGGTCAGTTCTTCCAGAAACGCCACGGCGAGACTGTCACGCAGCCCAACGCTGCGGCGCAGCTGGCTGGCACAGGCCTGCAGCTCCTGGCGGCGGCATTGCAGTTGCTGGAGCTCCCTCGTCAGACGCTGCAGCAGTCGCTCCTCACGGCAACGGCCCAGATCGGCCATCACCTGCGCACCGCGGCAACGCAGCTGGTCCATTTCGTGGCAAAGGCTGGCCACCAGGCTGGCCGATGGCTGGGCGCTGAGGTGGGCGGAACGGTTGGTCATCGCAGGGCTCAGGCAGCAGCCAGGGGAGCGGTTTCGATCAACACCGGCGCCAAGCGCATGCCGGGCTCGCCAACGGGGGCTTCGATCAACTGGGCCTGGCGAATGCGGGAGATCAAACGGGTGGTGGTGACGCGGGTGGTGCCGATCAGTTCACCGATCCGCTCATGGGTGAGCCGGAAGGGCAGATCACACCAACTGCCGCAGCGGCGGCCCAGCCGACGCACCAACAATCCCAGCAGGGCATGCAGGCGCTGTTCGGCACTGCCGAGATGGCGGATGCGCAACAGCTGCAGGGTCCACTCGTTGACCGCATCAAATCCCTCGCCCTGACGGGGAGTTGCATCGCTGCGGAAGCTGAGGGGCGTGAGGGCCTCGACGCAGACGCCCTCGCTGCAGAGGCGATCAACACACAGCTGATCCCCTGCCTGCAGAAAGGCGAGGGTCATCCCTTCGGTCTCCTCACAGGGGCAGTACACACGGGCCACGCCATCGAGCACCTCGATGCAGCTGCCACTGGGGCGCAGGGCTGGATCGAGCAGCACGGTTTGCCCGACGGGCATGCGCACTGCAGAGACGGGGTCGTCGGAGAGGAAGCGAAAACTCATGGCCGCCGCGCGGACTTATTGCGAATGACTCGCAACCTAAACAAGATCGCCGCCTTTTGCAAGCGATTCTCAATAACAACTGTCAATTGCAAGGCGGAGGGGCAGCCGCGACAGCCTGATCACCGCCCTGCCAGCCACTGGCTGGATCAGACCCTGCCGCCCTCCCCCCCCCCCCCCCCGTACAGCCGCAAGCCCCGGGGCAGAGAAAAACCGAAGACAACAGCAGAGCGGCCCATCGGCCACCAATAATTTCGTTTTTCGACGATTATTTCCTCAATTGCAACAGCACAGTGCCGCAAATGTGCGTTTTGTAGCCATGCGCAACAGCCTGCAGACAAGCATGGTGATCGTGATCACGATGACAAGGCGTCCCACCATCGCTGGGGATTTCTTTTCATGTTGAACCGCAAGACTCTCTGCAGCAGGCTCGGACTGGTGACCGCAGCCGCATGCACCTTTGCATCGGCACCATCTCTGGCGCAGACCGCCGCATCAACGACGCTCTACAAACTCGACACCCAGTGCAGCGTCAAGCAAGGCAAGCCACAAAACTGCGTCGTTGAAGTAATCCAGGAGGGCGACGCCACCCTCTATCGCCACAAGATCGGCAGCAACATCGAAACAGTGCGCATCACTGACATGCCGGTGCGCATGAACCTCTGGAACGCTAAGAGTTTGCGGAAAAACCGTCAGAAACGCCGCGTTCCTCCCTCTCGCGATCTGATTACTTGCTGTTCGGGCTGGATTTCGCTGATTCAGCGGTTCAGAACGCCAGATTTCAGGCGTTTTGCCCCGTTG
>NZ_JAGQCZ010000033.1:0-6445 GCF_024346435.1 Cyanobium sp. Alchichica 3B3-8F6
CTGGAGTCAGCCGGCAGAAGTGTGGATCAATAAGCCAACAGAGGAGCCAAACCCGACCCTGGCGCTACCCTTAATCCAGGCCGCCTGAATAGCAGCCCAGGAGTGACAACTTTCCTGAAAGTCACCGACATGGAAAACATCAAGAAAGTCAAAATCATCAATAGACCTTGCGCCACAAAGTGGCTCTAGTTGTTCGAGGTTTACGTTAGACATAGCGGGGTCTTTGCCTCCTGAAAGCTGATCAGAATCGACTCAGTATGGCTGTCAGAGGTTCACGAGATCAGAGCGACGGATTTAGGTCCGGCTGGGCAAGTGGGGCGGCCTAAAATCTGTGATTTGGCCTTAGGGGTCGAGAACGTTCTATTCATAGTACCGTCAGCTTGACGTTAATTGCTTGGAAAGCGGTTACCATAGTTGATAATATATCAGGTGATAGGATAGGTTCTGGTTGATGTAGCGACGTCGGCAGCAATGAGTTGATGTCATACATCACTGCATGATGCTTGTCTCGGATCGAGTGAAGGCCGGACAGATAGAGTAAATTAAAAGGGTGGGTGCATAGGGCTTCCATGATGGCGGGAACGCTGCCGAAGTAATGTCACTAGCATTATCGCAGCTTAGTATCGGAGAACCAGTTGCAGCTCCTGACAGCGGTGCTCTCTCAGCAGCAGCGGCAATGCCTCTGGCGTGGTGTGGAGGTTTATGGTGAACAGGTGGGTGGGCACAAGGCTTCCCGTGGCTGAACCCGTTGGCGAAAATCTCGGCGCTCCAGCTATTGCAGTTTAAGTTGTCTTTAATTTGCTCTGGCGTTCATCACTCAAGATCCAGCGGGTGACACGGCCACGGGCGATTTCTGATCGGTGCGATGAATGGTATGTGGCGCCTTCCGATCAACTGATCGTCGATCTGCCGGTCGAGCGTCTTCAGGTTTGGATGAAGAGGCACCTGGAAGTAGGCATCTGCTTTGTAAACTAAACAGACATGCTTGCTGCGCGAAAAGCGCGGTTGCATCAATAAGCACGCCCCCAAGGTCAAGCTCTCCGATCTGCTTCTCGAGCAAGTAATGCATGTGGTATTTAGTGGTGGCGTATAAGATCTGAGCGAGCAACACATCCAACCCAGCCGAATAAAGCAGTACGTAAGCGATGAAGGCTGAACCGCCTCCACTGTTGGACTCCATCAAAACGATCAGGATATGGCCATCACGGTTAAGCTGGTCATGATCTACTGATGCACCTGGGATATGATCGATAGTCGAGTCCTGGATGTCGCCGCAATCGGCAGTGACATCCAGCTGGAGGAATAAATAGCATAAGACGGAATCCGACGGAGGACGTTTGAGCTCTATCCCAAGGGAGTCTGTGAGCAAATTGTGCTAGCAACGAGCAATACACCCGAAAAAGCGCCGGCTCTCGCATTTGTCCATGATGCCAAGGACCGACACCAGCAGCGGGTACCAAACGGGAAGAGACCCTTCGACGCATCTGGGAATGAGAAAAGATCTTGTGAAACCTGATCATGTCAAAAATAGTTTCTGAAGAATTGCTTCCGAGCAGTAAGAGGGCCAATTCCAAAGAATTGAACCGATGCTCGAGCCCCGGCAAAAAGGCTTGTGACAAATTTAGGATTTGCGATAGTTCCCGAATATGCAACTGGTGATTTCTCACCTAGTCATTAAGTAGCCCGTAACAGCCCAATCTGCTGATCGGGAGTGCGGCCGGACAAGGCCATATGGTACCTGCGGCCGTTATAGTTCGCCAGATAGCGCGAAAACCACCGGTTCCGTTTGACGTGGCCCCTGGGAATCGGTCCACGGTGAATGAGAGTCTTCATCCGGCCAGACTGGGCCGGGGACTCCACCATGAAACGAATCCGCCACACGCCCGAGCAGATCATCCGCAAGCTCAAAACTGCTGAGCAGCTGATCGCCCAGGGCAAGACCGTCGCCGACGTGAGTCGAGCTCTGGAGGTCTCTCAGCCCACCTACCACCGCTGGCGTCAGCTGTACGGCGGGATGCAGGCCGAGGAAGCCAAACGGCTCACTCAGCTGGAGAAGGAGAACGGCCGACTCAAGAAGCTTCTGGCAGAAGCTGAGCTGGAGAAGGCCATGCTCAAGGAGCTGGCCGAGGGAAACTTCTGAGCCCGGAACGGCGTCGCAGAGCTATTGAGGCTCTGCGCACCCGGTTCCGGGCATCGGAGCGGTTCGCCTGCCGGGTGGTGGGCCAGCACCGCAGCACCCAGCGCCATGGCAGCCGAGTCGTCGACATCGAGGAGGCCAAGCTCCGGAGTCGCCTTCGCGAGATCGCCGCTGAGCAGATCCGCTGGGGCCGTCGCATGGCTTATCGCCTGCTGCGGCGCGAGGGCTGGTCGGGGAACCACAAGCGGGTGCACCGCCTCTGGCGGCAGGAGGGCCTGCAGAGGCCCACTCCCAGAAAGCAGAAGCGGGCCCGGCCCGCTGATGGATCAGTGCGTCGTCACCAGGCCGAACACCCCCACCAGGTCTGGGCGATGGATTTCCAGTTCGACGCCACCGCAGACGGGCGGCGGCTCAAGCTCCTGAACGTGATCGACGAGCACAGCCGGCTGTGCCTGGCCATCCGAGTGGGCAGACGCTGCAAGGCAAAGGACGTAGTGGCCGTGCTGGAGGAGCTGACCAGCATCTATCCCGCACCGGCGTTCATCCGCAGCGACAACGGGCCCGAGTTCATTGCCCATGCCCTCAGGCATTGGAGCAAGGCCAGCGGCACCACTACGGCGTATATCGAGCCAGGGTCACCTTGGCAGAACGGCTTTGCCGAGTCGTTCAACGGCAGATTCAGGGACGAGTTCCTCAACACCGAGCTGTTCGCCACGGTGGCAGAGGCCCAGGCCTTGGCTGATCGCTGGCGCTGGGAGTACAACACCCTCAGGCCGCATTCGGCCCTCCAGGGGCGTACGCCCCTGGAGGCAGCTCAAGCAGCTGCTGCATAACCACCCACTCTCATTACACCTGGACCAACGAAGGGGGTCACGTCACGTTCACTTGTGATCTGGAACGGCATGGAGTAAGCCCATTCAGCTAGCAGGGTCTTGATAAGCCGCTCGGCTTTGACGTTGGTTCTGGGTGTGTAGGGCCGACAGTGTTTGGCGTCGGTCTCAGGGTTATGCAGGCTTCTCTCCAGTGATTAGAGCGCTAGGAGCGTGTCGCACGTTGCGCTGAGGCCAGGAAGCGGTGATTGAGCTCTTGTGATTCCGGAATATCCGATTGCAGCCGTGGCGACATGAACCAGGACCTCAGGCCGTTGCCAGCGATGCCCGGAACAACTTGAGAAGGTTGTGGGTGGTGGCCATCAGGGCCCATTCCCCGTTCACCTGCTCCAGACCCCGTAATCGGAACCGATCCAGGCCTCTGGCCCCTTTGATCTGCCCAAAGACTGGTTCCACCACGGTTTTGCGCACGGCATAGATCGTTTGGCCGGCCTTGGATCTGAGCTTCCGCTCCATCCGCCCTCTGGCATCGAGGTCTTTGGGTGGTCGACCCCTTGATGGCCGGGGCTGCTTGCCGTGCTGCTGCCGGCTGGTGGAGATGTAGGCATTCAGCCCTTTCCCCTCACAGGCTTCCAGGTTGGCGGTGCTGCAGTAGCCGGCATCCGCAATCAAGGCATCCGGCAGCTCCCCAGTGTTGGCCTGGATTCGCTCCAGCATGGGCAGCAGGTGAACCGCATCGCTGGGCTGGTTGCTGACGCCGATCGCCACGATCATCTGGTGGTCACTGTCGACCGCGGCCTGGCAGTTGTAGCCCTGGATCCAGCCGTCAGCGCCTTTGAGGATGTGGCTGTCGGGGTCAGTGAAGTTGCGCTGAGACTGGGGTTTGGGGTTGCCGATGCCATCGGTCGGGAGCTGTCGCTGCGGCATCGCCACGGGATCCAGATCTCCCGTGAGCACCGGTGATTCCAGCCCTGCTGCTTGTGCCGTTTGGAGCGCCAGCTTCTGCGTGTCATTCGCTCGCTTACGGGCACCGCGAGCGCGGCGTGATGCCTGCTCTCTGAGCTGGGCGTCACCACTGGCTTCTGCCGCAGCAGCATCTGCTTCTGCCTCGCTCGCCTGCACCTCGCGTTGACGAGCCTTGGCAGCAGCGGCTTCTGCTTCCAGTTCAGCCTTGGCCTTGCGGATCCACTCCAGCCGGCTCTGACGGCGTTGCAGTTCCTTGGGCAGTTCGTCGCCCCGCTTGTCCTTTCCGTATTGGCCGTCTTCCTGAGCGTCGATCAGCTCGGCCTTGCGCAGTAGCGCTCGCATCTCAGCCTCGAGCTGCCGCTCGGATTTCAGCATCCGCTCGTGGCTCATGGCCTTGTGCTTGCTGGCATTGGCTTTGACCTTGGTGCCGTCCAGAGCCACATGGCCCAGGCTCACCAGCCCCGCCTTCTGGCAGAGCCGCAGCACCTGAACAAACAGGGAGGCCAGGGCAGCCAGGTGACGGCGGCGGAAATCACTGATCCGGCTGTGGTCAGGCT
Organism: Cyanobium sp. Alchichica 3B3-8F6; assembly: GCF_024346435.1. Lineage (NCBI taxonomy): Bacteria > Bacillati > Cyanobacteriota > Cyanophyceae > Synechococcales > Prochlorococcaceae > Cyanobium > Cyanobium sp. Alchichica 3B3-8F6. Next base: position 4,491 of record NZ_JAGQCZ010000033.1, read on the forward strand.
GCTGATTGCCGGTGAGAACCCGGAAGGCGGCGTCTTCCCAGCAGGCCTTCTCGATCTTGCGGGAGCTGGGCAGCCCGACGCAATAGGCGTACAGGAGCAGCAGCGCCATCATTCGCGGCTCGTAGGCCTTCTCGCCCCGCGGATCCTTCTGCCGGTAGACGGCGTGGATCTCCTCAAGATCCAGCTCGCCGGCCAAATCCAGCAAAAAGAACACCAGGTGGTTCTCTGGCAACCAGTCCACTGGTGATGGCGGCAGCAGCAGCGTCTGCTCGGGGTTCCAGGGGCGGAACGACTTGGGCTTGACCATGCCCGATTCTCTCGCCCAGATTCATTGCTGCCACTGGGATCTGGGCAGATTTCAGGGCGTCTGTGGAGAGGCCGCGCCCTGATCTATGTGCAACACGCTCCTAGGCGCTGCCGTTATCGGAGAACGCTTGCAAGTAATTCCTTGGGCTTCAAATCAGTCCACATCCCGCAGCAGAAAACCAACGGCCATGGCCTGCTTCTCATCCGACAGCAACTAGAGGTATGCAGGGCGAGTGGCATCGTCAATGGCAACATGAACTTTCTCATAGCCAGTGCCAAAGCTGGATCCAAGACGCAGATCACCGGTGATCAGGTCCCCGATGGGTTGAAAACGGGCCATATGTTTGATGACGACATGGATCATGTCGCCGGAGTTGGCCCACTGGTAGCGGCGAAAGGGCTCTGCGGGCTGCAGATTCGTGAGCCGGCCGAGACCCAAGTCGTTGAACACCCTACCCACGGCTAAAAGCGGTGCCGACAATACACGGGCGACACGACGGAGGCAGGGCTCATGGCGGTGCTCGACAGCGTGCTGCAGTTAAGCCTCCGCCGGTGGGTGCAGCGAACACTGCGTCAATTCACCAAGGCAGCTAAACCACCTGAGCGGTAGAGGACCAGCAACTTATAGGCCATTCGCAGGTCGATCCCAGCCTCCGCCGTGAGAAGCGAGAGAGGGCGCCATTCGTGAATGTGTCGTCGCAACAACGGTTCACGACCGAGGGGTGTCAGCCGAGCATTCGGGTGGGTAAGCATCAGGGCTGACTGAAAGTCATTTCATCCCGTTGCGGTGGCTCTTAGCCCGACCAAGCCGAGCATTCGGCATATGTCATGCGCCACCGCCATCAGGCCAGCACGGATAGATCGGAAACCGTTGCAGCGCAGCAGGTTGAGGGCAAATGTCCGCAGCAGAGCCAAAACCTGCACGCCGTTGCGATGTGTGTAACGCTGAGAGTCCTCGCCGAGCTGCGTGTCGCGGGGCCAGTGCCACTGGTTTTCGATAGCCCAGCGCTGCCGAACCAGCCGCAGTAGGGCTTTTGGGCTGGTGCGCAGGGTGGTGATGAACAAGTGCACGTGGTGAAACGGCTTGCCGTCACGCCGGCCGGTACTCACCAGCTCGATGATCCAGCTGGCGCCAGCCCAGCGCTCACGGATGGCGCCTGTGGCATTGCGGGCACGGAGAGTCCAGCGCACTTGGCGGCCGGGGCTGGCCTTGAAATCACTGATCACCACAGGAAAGTGCCGGTTTCCGCGATACTGGGAGACGATCTGCTGATACAGCCGGCGCTGGTTGTTCTTGACCGTCAGGAGCAAGTCGGCGCCCTGCTCAGCGGCGAGTTGTAAAACGCGGGTGAGGTGTGCAGCGCATCCGTCTGGATCAGCACACCTTCCAGCTCCAGGGTGCTCAGCAAAGCTTTCAGGGCCACGCGCTCGTGGAACTCTCCAGTATCAAACGAGGTCTGGGCAATCGCCACACCCAGCTCAAGTGCATAGAGCGTGACCTGGGTGATAAATCGCGTGGCTCAGCGGCGTCCCATGGAGTGGTGTAACTCGGGGGGATCAGCCCCGGCTACGCCGGGGCTGACGGCTCAACTCCCTCAGTCTTTAGCTGTGGCAATGGGTGGGCCGGTCTGTGACCCTGTTCGGAGCAC
>NZ_JAGQCZ010000034.1:0-5820 GCF_024346435.1 Cyanobium sp. Alchichica 3B3-8F6
AAGCTGAGGGAGGGAGCACTGCTCAGGGCCGCTCAGGCCCCTGCAAAGAGCAACCCTCCGAGCTCACCCCCAAGCAACGGGGAGAGGGGAAGCTGTGCCTGCTGGAATGTGCGACAGGCTCCTAGGGTCACGCCAGCTCGGCATCGCCATGGGTGTGTTCCTCTGGACCCTGGAATTTGGCGGGCTCACCATCGCCCTGGTTGGCCTGGGTCGCGAGCGCTGGTTGGCGGGCCGGCGCCGCTAGCTGGATCCCTAACCTGGACCCATGCCTGAGTTTCGGTCTGATCCGGTTGAGCAGCGTTTTGACCGGCTGGTGAGTGCGGGCCGGCAGCTGGTGGATGGGGTGTCTGGCGCCCGGCCCGGCTCCCGCTCGGGTGCGCGCTCGGCGACCCGCGGCGATGGGCGCCGTGCCCGGCTGGATGGTTTGGGTCGCTGGGTGGAAAACAAGCTCGATTGGATCCTCGAAGACGACGACGATTGGCGAGAGCCCTGGCAGGAGGCGAGGCCGGAACCCAGCGCACCTGTGCCCGCGCGTCGCCGTCCCCTGGACGCCATATCCCGTCGCACCGCGGCTGCCCTGCCGACAGTTTCCAGGGCTCAGCCTTCCCAGCCAGCCGATCCCTCTGAGTGGCCCGACGACGAGACCTTCACGGTGCCCCGGTGGCAGCGGCAGGCCTCCAGCGGCCGATCGGTCTTCAGTGCCTCGCCTTCTGACGGCGGCCCTGCTGCCGGAGATGGCCCAACCCCTGGCCGCGCTCTGCCCCGCTCCACCCGGCGCCGCTGAACCGGCTGCCGTCCTGGCTGCCGGGCCGGGCCAGGTTTCCTCACTAGCCTTGCTTCAGATGCAGGGGATGGGATGGGCAGCCTTGTGGTGGTTGGGTTTCCCAAGGCCGAGGAGGCCGAGCAGGTGCGTCGGGAGCTGGTGGACATCCAGCGCGAGCAGCTGATCGCCCTCGAGGATGCGGTGGTGGTGGAGCACGACAGCGAGGGCCAGGTGCACCTGCGTCAGGCCATCAACATGACGGCGGCCGGTGCCCTGGGCGGCGGCTTCTGGGGCACTTTGGTGGGCCTGCTGTTCCTCAACCCGTTGCTCGGTGCGGCGGTGGGTGCGGGGGTGGGTGCGGCGTCCGGTTCCCTCTCCGACATCGGCATCAACGATGGCTTCATGCGGGAGTTGGGTGAGACCCTGCCCCGCGGCAGTGCGGCCCTGTGTTTGTTGGTGCGCGAAGCGACGCCGGATCGGGTGATCGAGTGCCTGCGCGCCCATGCCCCCCACGCCAAGCTGCTGCGCACCAACCTCAGCCACACCGACGAGGATCAGCTGCGCGATCTGCTGGAGCGGGCCCGCCTGCAGGCCGAGGCCCTGCGCTTGGGTTGAGCGTGTCGGCTGGGAGTGCGGGCTCCCACCTGAAAGCTGCAGCCCCGTTGCTGCAGTTCCAGGTTCACCGGCCGCACCAGCTCCTGGGGCAGGTCGCTTGCCATTTCGTCGGCGGAGGTGCTGATCGCGGGTGAGCCCTGCACCAGGGCCACCAGTAGGTCGGCCCACTGGCCCACCAACTGGTGTTCGGCCATGGGCCGTAGACCCTGCTCCTGCAGCAGTGGGCTGCAGCCCTGCGCGTTCCAAACAGCGCTGGGGTTGGGGGACTGGGGATGGTGTTGGTAGGCCAGGCCTTGGCGCAGGGCGCTGGGGCTGGGGGCACCGTTGCCCTGGCGCAGGCCGGCCTCGCTCAGCAGCCGGCCGCAATGCACGGCGGAAATGCCATAGATCCGGCCGAGGTCGGTCAGGCTCAACCAGTGGGCCTGCGCCGGATTGGTAGCAGGCGGGTTGGCAGTAGGCGGCGTGGGGGTGGTCTTGGTAGAGGTGATCATAGCCCGGTTTGCCGGCGCGAGTGCCCCCATGCTGCGAAGAGCATGACCAGCGTCAATCCGTCAAGCCCTTATTGCTGCAAGCCGTTACCGAGTTTGCAAACTGTTATGGCGTTGTGGTGCGGTTTGCAACGGGCCCCAGCCAGTGCTCCAGGGCCGGCGAAAACACTTCCCGGATCACGGTGAGCTCCTTGCCGCCGCGGAAAAAGCGGTAATGGCGGCTCCAGAAGGGGCCCACATGGCCAAAGCGCTCCTCCAGCCAGGGGGCATCCACGAGGGCCAGCCCATCCACCTCCCGAAATAGCTCAGCCCGATGGCTGGTGAGGCTGCGCCAGATCGGCTGCTCCCGCTGCTGGAGATAGGCATCGGCCTGCTGCTGATTCCACCAGCTCTCAGCCCAGGCCAGGGTCTGGTCGCCGCAGCGCAGCCACACCTGACGCCGCAGCAGTGGCCCATCCAGTTCGGCGATCTCCGGCGGTGGCGGGGCGCTCGTGGGCTGCTGGGCGCCACCCCCCGGAGGGTTGGTGGGTTCTGGCGCCATGGCGATCAACTCGATCTCCACCGGCTCGCCCGTGAGCGACTCCAGGTGCCGGGTGGGGCTGCCATCCCCCAACAAGAGCAGCCGCCAGGGCCCGCTCAGGCGTTGATCACCGGCGGCTGTGCTGCCATCGCTGAGGTTCAGCTGCCAGCGGGGATGGGGAGAAGGCAGAAGCCCCATTTTGCCGCGACCGGTGTCCATCGGGTGATTCTGGCGGCGGGAGCCGGTCCGCTGTGCTGGCCCGGGTAGCGTTGAATCCCCTGGGTGCTGGCGGTGCTGGCGGATGTTGTCGTCACCAACCTGCACAGGCGCTTCACGGGCGTCTCCGCCACCGTGCAGGCGCTGGTGCCGTGGCAGCGGCATCAGCAGGAGCTGGTGGTGTGGGACTGGGGTCAGCTGGGCTTGGGGGGTGAGATCGGGTTCTGGTCGTTGCTGCGCTGGGGCTGGAGCCGGCCCCATCGGGGTCGCTGGCGCATTTGGCATGCTCGCCGTGACATCGAAATTCTGATCGGCCTGTTGCTCCGTTCGCTGCTGCGGCAGCCCTGGCGGGTGGTGTTCACCTCGGCGGCCCCGAAACCCCCGGGTTGGTGGCTGGGCCAGCTGATCCGGCGTTGCGATGCGGTGATCGCCACTTCTCCGCGCTCGGCTGCGTTTCTGGAGCACTGCGATGCGGTGATCTTTCACGGGGTGGATTGCCAGCTGTTTCACCCGCCTGCCGATCGCCAGGCGGCCCTGGCGGAGGTGGGCCTGGCTGGAAAGCAGGTGATCGCCAGCTTCGGGCGGATCCGCCCCAGCAAGGGCACCGACCTGTTCGTGGAGGCCTTGATCCAACTGCTGCCCCACCATTCGGGTTGGATGGGTGTGGTCACCGGCCTGTGTCAACGCCGCGATCAGCCCTTCCTAGATTCCCTCAAACAGCGAATTGTGGCTGCTGGGCTCGAGCAGCGTATCTGGTTTGTGGGTGATCTGGAATCGACCGAGATCCGGCGCTGGTATCAACGCACTTCCATCTGTGTGGCAGCCTCGCGTCGCGAGGGTTTTGGCCTGACCCCCCTAGAGGCGATGGCCAGTGGTTGTGTACCGGTCACTTCAACAGCAGGTGCCTGGCCATGGATCATTCACCATGACTTTGGTTGTGCCATCAATATGGGTCAGCCAGCAGCTCTGTTTGCTTGCCTGGATGCTCTGATGGGTGACGCAGTGCGACTTGATCAGATGGCATCTGCGGCGAAATCTAAAGCAGTTGCGGCCCATTCGATCGAGCATGAAGCTGATTGTATTCATCAGGTCTATAGCCAGATCATGCGTTCCAACTAGGCGGTGGTCAACCAAGTCATCAGTAAGCCTGGATCTGTTTGTCAGTCTTTTCAGGGCATGCCGAAAAGCCAATTGCCAGAAAATAAAAGGAGTAAAAGAGTTGCATTGATCCATAAACGTCATAATGGGTTCCAAGTGGGAACCACATCAATAGGAATGCCAGAGTTCCTGCCAGGCCTAAGCCCCTTTGGTCCTCCAAAAGACCACGATACACAAATAAATACCTGGCCATGTAAATATAATAAATCAGGAAGCAGGCCAGGCCAATGATGCCTGTGCCAAGAGCAACTTCGATCAACGCTTGATCCCCCGGTATCAGGAAAGATGTCACCCCTGTTGTCAGTACACCCGGGGGCTTGAGGACATGAGCAATGCGTTGTTACAGCGAGGCCGTTAAGGCTGACGTCAGGAGGCGGAGGAGTCCGCCACGGCGGCAGAGCGTTTCCCAGATCTCAGCGGAGCTGAGCATTCACGTGGTGACCCTCTACAACTGGAGGAAAGCCTGGCGGTTCCATGCGCAGTCTTTGGTTCCATGCCTAAGTAGAACCTTGCTTGACAAAATGTGGAGCCGGTGGAGCACATTTTGATTTTGAATACCAGGAGAATAGTTTTCGTACGTGAGGTAGATTATGCACAATGGGTGAGACGGATCGCAGCACAGTCTCTCTGAGTTGCCTCAAGTAGTCCACAGTTTTAAGTATTGACATCGGAACATACTATAGTGCTTTGCTGCTAGCTCTGCAATCTCTGTGAAAAACAGGGGTTTGCAGTCTCCGATGAGAGGTCAATAGTTGAGTGCAGAGCTGCCGGTGGGTTGGTTGAGCAGCGGTTTGTTGCCTGTCTTTTGGTAAGCCTGGGTAAACCTGATAGCTTTTGAATCATTCTTTATGGAGCACCCAAATTGCGCATCCGTATTTTTGATGGTAGCTATAGTCCCAATCAATGTCGGCAACTTTGCTGACATTGACGAGATTGCCGGCGTCATTTACGTAAGCAAATTTTCTGGCGACAAGCTTATTTAAGTAAAACATATCGCGACTTTCTGCGAGGGAGATAACGCGGTGTGCGTTATATTCGATCCTGCTCTTTATTCCAAATGGATATGACAGATAGAGTGTCCCAGAGCTAGATAAAAGGCTGCTTAGGTTCTTTAAAGCTACATAATGGCCTATTGCATTGACTGGATCGCCGTATCTACCAAGACCAATGTGCTCAATAGCATGTAGGCAGCTGATTGATTCGTATCTTCCCAGCAGGGAACGATCCAGCTCGCCGCTTAGGTCCATGAGAATAAATGAAATATTTTTGTTATCAAACTCTACTGGGCGGATGTCACCAAGAATTGTATTCTGATCAAACGAGAGCAGGTGGGCAATGAACCCATCAATCCTGCTACCAATATCAAGATGAACCGTGGGTTTATGGTGATAGATATGATTAGCTACTAATAGGTCTTGATGAAAGTAGTGCCCTGAAGCAGTGCCTGCAGCTGATAGAAATTCATTTAAGATTGGTCGTGACTTTCCAAAGTTCTTCACTGAACCTGGCATTGAACTTAACTCGCCGCTTGCTATTGAGCGTTTTAGTTTTCGGAAGTTTAGAATATATCTTATGTATCCATAAAGCGCTGAGTTTGACTTGAGGCGATTCAGGCTAGGCAAGTTAAGTGCAGATGACAAACTATTTAGATCTGTTTTTGGCATTTGATGGAAAGCTCTTGCTCTTTTATTGATTCTACAGTGGTTTTGTATGGTTGGTTGTGTGGTTGGCTTAACTTCTCACCAAGGATCTGGGTACCATGTGCTGATCCCTAATCCGTCCTTTCATCGTTGCCCAACCAGCAGCAAAAGGGATTTCTAGCGTGGTAGGTCGGCTGGGGTCGTAGCATCATTGATAGGTTAGTTTGGTTATCTCATATAGATGATAATCAGGGACTCCTGAAAAAGCTTCCAGCAAGCTGCCTTGATTTCAGCAGCGGCGTCCCATGGAGTGGTGTAACTCGGGGGGATCAGCCCCGGCTACGCCGGGGCTGACGGCTCAACTCCCTCAGTCTTTAGCTGTGGCAATGGGTGGGCCGGTCTGTGACCCTGTTCGGAGCA
>NZ_JAGQCZ010000004.1:0-174184 GCF_024346435.1 Cyanobium sp. Alchichica 3B3-8F6
TGGCGGGTGACGCGGAACTGCCGGAGGACCGGGTGGATGGAGAGTGCCTGAAGGGCGACCTGCGGGCGTTGTTGGAGCAGCTGCCGGAGCTGCAGGGTCGGGTGCTGAAGATGCGCTACGGCATCCCCTGCGCCGACAACCCCGAGGGGGGCGAGCCGATGAGCCTCACCGGCATCGGCCGCATCCTGGGCATCAGCCGCGACCGGGTGCGCAACCTCGAGCGCGACGGCCTGGCCGGCCTGCGCCGCATCAGCGATGCCGTGGAGGCTTACGTCGCCGGTTGATCTAGGCGCGGCGGTTGATCCGTCAGGCTTCACCAGGCTTGTGCGTTCACGGCCATCCGGGCGATGCTGAGGGCAGAGGTGCCCCGATGACTCCAGCCACCACGGCCGCGACCGCTCGCGATCCCGCCGCCATCGGGGAGGAGCAGCTGCGCGACATGGCCGCTGAGATTCGTGCCGAGATTCCTGGAGCGGAGGTGCGTCTGTTTGGCTCCCGGGCCCGTGGCGAGGCGAGGCCCGACTCCGATATTGATCTGTTGATCACTGTGCCGGATGCCTGGCTGGCTGAACACGATCGCTGGGCCGTGCTGAATCGCCTGCGTTGGCGACTCAGCAGTGCTGATTGGCCAGTGGATCTGTTGCTGTTTTCCCAGAGTCAGGCGAGGCAACGCCTCCCTCTCACCAGCAGCGTGGTGCGCCAAGCCTATGAAGAGGGCTTGTGCCTGGATGGCTGAGGCCGATGCGCGATCGATGCTCACGCTTGCGCGGCGCGACCTGAAGGCCGCTCAGGCGCTGCAGGATGCCTCCATCAGCGAGGCCAGCTGGGGATTTCAAGTTCAACAAGTGGTGGAAAAGGCGCTCAAGGCCTGGCTCTATCAGCTGGGTGATGCCCCTCCGTTCACTCACGATTTGGTGGTTCTGTTCAAACGGCTGCTGCGAGCTGACGCGGAGGTGGAGACCCATCGGGATCTCGCTCAGTTCACGGATTTCGCGGTGCAGTTTCGCTATGACGCGGACCTCGAGCCCATGGATCTCGATCGCTCCCACTGGCTTCAGCGGGCTGAGGCCTTGGTGGAGCACGTTGAAGGGCTTGTCGGTCGCAGTGCCTGAGGTTGCCGCACTGCGCAAACGGTTGCTGAGCTGGTGGGAGGCGCACGGCCGCCACACCATCCCCTGGAAGCTGCGCGCCGATGGCCATCCGCCGGTGCCGGGCGAGGCGCTGGATCCCTACGGCGTGTGGGTGGCGGAGGTGATGCTGCAGCAAACCCAGCTGCAGGTGGCGCTGCCCTACTGGCGGCGCTGGATGGAGCGCTTCCCCAGCCTGGAGGCCCTGGCGGCCGCTGAGGAGCACGACGTGCTGCTGCTCTGGCAGAGCCTGGGCTACTACGTGCGGGCCCGGCGGCTGCAGCAGGGGGCGCGCTTGTTGCAGGGCCACCCCTGGCCCCGCACGCTCGAGGGCTGGCTGGCCCTGCCGGGCATCGGCCGCAGCACCGCCGGCAGCATCCTCTCCTCGGCGTTTGATCTGCCCTTTGCGATCCTCGACGGCAACGTCAAGCGGGTGCTGGCGCGCTTGATCGCGAGCCCCCGGCCACCGGCGCGGGAGCTCAACGGGCTGTGGCAACTGAGTGAGCTGCTGCTCGACCCGCAGCGGCCCCGAGCGTTCAACCAGGCTCTGATGGACCTGGGCGCCACCGTTTGCACGCCCCGCAACCCCAGCTGCGGCGTGTGTCCATGGCAGGCGCATTGCGCTGCCTACGCTGCCGGCGACCCTGCCGCCTACCCGGTGAAAGAAGCGCCCCGCGAGCTGCCGTTTCAGGTGATCGGCGTGGGGGTGGTGCGCAATGCGGCTGGTGAGGTGCTGATCGACCAGCGGCTCAACGAGGGCCTGCTGGGCGGGCTGTGGGAGTTTCCGGGCGGCAAGCAGGAGCCGGGCGAGGCGATCGCGGCCACCATCGCCCGCGAACTGCGCGAGGAGTTGGCGATCGAGGTGGCAGTGGGCGAGGAGCTGATCACGGTCGAGCACGCCTACAGCCACAAGAAGCTGCGCTTCGTGGTGCACCTGTGCACCTGGCGGAGCGGCGAGCCCCAGCCGCTGGCGTCCCAGCAGGTGCGCTGGGTGCGGCCCGAGCAGCTGGGCGACTTTCCCTTCCCCGCCGCCAACGCCCGCATCATTGCGGCGCTACTGGAGCGCCTCTAATCGGGAGCGCATCCAAAAAAGAACCACACTTGTGGTCTCTTTTTTAAGCCTGTTTGTCCCGCTTGTTGTCACCCTCGTTGTCCCGATCGGAGTCCCGGCCCATGCCTTTGCCCCAGCCCCCCGCCGCGCCGCTGGTGCTCTGTCTGGGCGAGGCCCTGGTGGACCGGCTGGCGCCCCCCGATGGCGACCGCCTCGGCGGCGCCCCCGCCAATGTGGCCTGCGCCCTGGCCCGACTCGGCACCCCCAGCGCCTTTCTGGGGCGGCTGGGGCGCGATGCCATCGGCGAGGCGTTTCGCGAGCTGTTTGCCGCGCGCGGCGTGAACACCTCGGCCCTGCAATGGGATGCCCAGCGCCCCAGCCGCGTCGTGCTGGTGCTGCGCGATGCCGGTGGTGATCGGCAGTTTGGCGGTTTTGCCGGCGCTGTGGGTGGGGCTGGCGAAGGCGGTGGCGAAGGCGCGGCGGGCTTTGCGGATCAGGCGCTCGATGCCGCCGAGTTGTCTGCCGCACTCGGGCCCCTGCTGGCGACGGCGCGCTGGTTGCTGGTGGGCACGATCCCCCTCGCCTCACCCGCCGCGGCGTCAGCCCTTCAGCTCGCCTGCCGTCAGGCCGCGGCGGCCGGCGTGGCCCTCGCCCTCGATGTGAATTGGCGCCCCACCTTCTGGGATCCGGCCGCCGATCCCGCCAGCGGCCCCACCCCCGCCCAGATCTCCGCGATCGTCCCCCTGCTGCAGCAGGCCGCCCTGCTCAAGTGCGCGGCCGAGGAAGCCCGTTGGCTGTTTGGCAGCGACGACCCGGCCGTGGTGTGCGCCGCCCTGCCGCAGCACCCGGATTTGGTGGTCACCGACGGTGGGGCGCCGCTGCGGTGGTGCTTCGCGGGCCGCAGCGGCGAGTTGCCCGCCTTTCGGGTGCCGGTGGTCGACACCACTGGTGCTGGTGATGCCTTCACGGCGGGCCTGTTGCACGGGCTGTTGCACAACCAGCCGGAGCCGCTGCTGCGCTTTGCCAGTGCCTGCGGGGCCCTGGTGTGCCAGGGGGCCGGCGCCATTGATCCCCAGCCCAGCGCCGACGCTGTGTGCGCTTTTCTGGCGGCAAACTAAGCCAAGACTTAGCTAAGCAGGCGCGAAGACAGGCTCCCCGCCCGGAGCGACCAGGCCAAGCTGGCGCCCGGCATCGGGGTTGTGGGGGTCGGCCAGGCGCAGCTGGATCCGCCAGCAGCCCGCCGGCAGCACGCTGAGCCGCTCGGGCCATTCCACCGCCAGCAGGGCGCCCAGAGCCCGGGCTTCCTCCTCTTCCTGGGCAAACAGTTCATCGGCCGCGGCGGGCAGCTCCAGCCGGTAGAGGTCGAGGTGCACCAGGCCACCACCACCACCACCATCACCTCCTCGGGGCAGTGGATAGTGCTGGGCCAGGGCGAAGGTGGGGCTGGTGATCGGTTCGGTGATGCCCAGGCCAGCGGCCAGGCCCTGCACCAGGCAGGTTTTGCCGGCGCCCAGATCGCCTTGCAGCAGCAGGGTGCTGCCGGGGCTGAGGCGGGCCGCTAGCTGCCGTCCAAAGGCGTGGGTGGCGGTGGCATCGGCGAGGAGGTGGGTCATGGGGGGCGTTCACGCGGGCTCAAGACCTGCTTGTAGATTGCCCTTAGAGCGAGCCCGAAGCCTCGGCGTCTCCGCAGAACTTTCCAAACCACGCCCTCCCAGCCGGGAGCGAGCTGTACCCCAAGCGAGAACACAACCCATGGTGGCTACCCCCGCCGCTCCTGCACTGCAGAGCACCAACACCTATGTAATTGCCGATCTCGGCCTGGCCGAGTTCGGCCGAAAGGAGATCGCGATCGCCGAAACCGAGATGCCCGGCCTGATGGCCCTGCGGGCCAAGTACGGCGCGGAGCAACCCCTCAAGGGCGCTCGCATCGCGGGCTCACTGCACATGACGATTCAGACCGCCGTTCTGATCGAAACCCTGGTGGCCCTCGGCGCCGAGGTGCGCTGGGCCAGCTGCAACATCTTCTCCACCCAGGACCACGCCGCCGCCGCGATTGCCGCTGCCAACGTCCCCGTGTTCGCCTACAAGGGCGAAACCCTCGATGAGTACTGGGCCTTCACCCACCGCATCCTCGAGTGGAGCGATGGCGGCACGCCCAACATGATCCTCGACGACGGCGGCGATGCCACCGGCCTGGTGGTGCTGGGCACCAAGGCCGAACGGGATCTCTCCGTTCTCGACAACCCCTCCAACGAAGAGGAAACGGCCCTCTTCAACAGCATCCGCCAGAAGCTGGCGGCCCAGCCTGGCTTCTACTCCCGCATCTACGCCAACATCCAGGGCGTCACCGAGGAGACCACCACCGGCGTGGCCCGCCTCTACCAGATGCAGAAGGCTGGCGAGCTGCCCTTCCCCGCGATCAACGTCAACGACTCGGTCACCAAGAGCAAGTTCGACAACCTCTACGGCTGCCGCGAATCGCTGGTGGACAGCATCAAGCGTGCCACCGATGTGATGGTGGCCGGCAAGGTGGCCCTGGTGCTCGGCTATGGCGATGTGGGCAAGGGTTCGGCCCAGTCGCTGCGTGGCCTCGGCGCCACCGTGATGCTCGCCGAGATCGACCCAATCTGCGCCCTGCAGGCCGCCATGGAGGGCTACCGCGTGGTGCGTCTCGACGACGTGGTGGGCGATGTGGACATTTTCGTGACCGCCACCGGCAACTTCAAGGTGATCCGCCACGAGCACCTGATCCAGATGAAGGATCAGGCAATCGTGTGCAACATCGGCCATTTCGACAACGAGATCGATGTCGCCTCGCTCAAGCAGTACACCTGGGACAACATCAAACCCCAGGTGGATCACATCGTGCTGCCCTCCGGCAACAAGATCATCCTGCTGGCCGAGGGCCGCTTGGTGAACCTGGGCTGCGCCACCGGTCACCCCAGCTTCGTGATGAGCAATTCCTTCACCAACCAGGTGCTGGCCCAGATCGAGCTGTTCACCAAAGGCGCGCAGTACGAAAAGCAGGTGTATGTGCTGCCCAAGCACCTCGATGAAATGGTGGCGCGCCTCCACCTCGACAAGATCGGCGCCAAGCTCACCGAGCTCAGCGCTGAGCAGGCCGATTACATCAACGTGCCGGTGGAGGGCCCTTACAAGCTCGAGCACTACCGGTACTGAGGCAGTCCCCCTGAGCTGGTGTGATACGCCCACCCGCACATGCGTGCGAACGGCGGGCTTTGATCACACCAGCTCAGGCGGATCAGGGGCCATGACTGAAGGGCACCCTGCACCTGAAGACTGATTCGTAGCCCTCGCTGGAGTTCCGGCGGGGGCTTTTGGTTGGCTTGGGGGCCTCAGGTGCCCCCGAGGCGCCTGATCAGAAGGGCACTTCCTCTTCGCTGGGGGCGCCGCCACCGAAGGCGCTGCCGCCCATGCCGCCACCCATGCCGGCTTCGGCGTCGCGCTTGGAGCCGAGGAGCTCGAGCCGGTCGACCCGGATCACGGGTTTGGTGCGCTCCTCGCCGCTGGCCCGGTCGGTCCAGCGGTCGAGCTTGAAGCTGCCGATGATGCCCACCAGGGCTCCCTTGCGGACGTAGTCAGCCGCCACCTGGGCTTGTTTGCCCCAGATTTCCAGGTTGAACCAGTCGGGTTCGTCGTCGCGACTGCGGCGATTGACGGCGAGGGTGAGGTTGGCCACCACACTCCCCGATTCGAAATAACGGACTTCTGGGTCGCGGCCGGCCCGGCCGACGAGGGTGATGGAATTCACGCCCATGGTGATGTCTCCTGTTGCTGATGGATCAATGATGCGGCACCCGGTTGGGCTGCCACCTTTCATCAGTTCCACCGTTCAAGCCGTCTGTAACACCCTCGTATGATTCGGCTCTTGCAGGCCGGGCGTCCGTGTTTTTTCGTCGTTTCCAGTTTTCGCGGGATATCGGGATCGATCTGGGCACCGCCAACACGCTGATTTTCGTGTCGGGCAAGGGCATCGTGCTGCAGGAGCCCTCCGTGGTGGCGATGGATCTCGAGAGGGGTGTGCCCCTTGCCGTGGGCGATGAGGCCAAGATGATGCTGGGCCGCACCCCCGGCAACATCCGCGCCGTGCGGCCGCTGCGCGATGGGGTGATCGCCGATTTCGACGCGGCAGAGCAGATGATCAAGACCTTCATCCAGAAGGCCAATGAGGGCCGCGGCATCGTCGCCCCGCGGCTGGTGATCGGCATTCCCAGCGGCGTCACTGGCGTCGAGCGCCGCGCCGTGCGCGAGGCCGGTCTGGCCGGGGCCCGCGAAGTGCACCTGATTGATGAGCCCGTGGCGGCGGCCATCGGCGCTGGCCTGCCCGTCACCGAGCCGGTGGGCACCATGATCGTCGACATCGGCGGCGGCACCACGGAAGTGGCGGTGTTGAGCCTGGGGGGCACCGTGATCAGTGAGTCGGTGCGGGTGGCTGGCGATGAGCTCAGCGACGCCATCGGCGTGTATCTGAAGAAGGTGCACAACCTGGTGGTGGGCGAGCGCACCGCTGAGGACATCAAGATCCGCATCGGCTCCGCCTTCCCCGACGACACCCACGACAACACCTCGATGGACGTGCGCGGTCTGCACCTGCTTTCCGGCCTGCCCCGCACCATCAACGTGCGCGCCGGCGACATCCGCGAGGCCATGGCCGAACCCCTCAACGTGATCGTCGAGGCGGTGAAGCGCACCCTCGAGCGCACCCCGCCTGAGCTGGCGGCCGACATCGTCGATCGCGGCATCATGCTGGCCGGCGGCGGTGCCCAGGTGCGCGGCATCACCGACCTGATCAGCCACGAAACCGGCATCCTCACTCACGTGGCCGAGGATCCCCTGCTCTGTGTGGTGAACGGTTGCGGCATGGTGCTGGAGGACTACAAGCGTCTGCAGCGCGTGCTCGACACCCCTGACTTCGCACGTCAGATCGCCTGAGCCCGATGCAGGCCGGCCGCAGGCTTCGCCTCCCCGCCCTGCGGGTGATCCTTCAGGCCTGGCCCTGCGCCCTGCTGCTGCTGGCCCTGGTGGCGGTGCGGCTCAGCAAGGGGGCGGGTGTCAGCGATGTCTACGCCCTGCTCAGCCGGCCCTTCTGGCCCGGCAGCGCCCAGGGTGAGTGGATCCGCAGCGCCCAGAGCCTCAGCGACCAAACCCGGCTGCGCCAGCTGGACGCTGACAACCGCCGGCTGCGGGCGCTGCTGGAGTTGCAGGGGCGGGGCGGCCGGGAGGTGTCGGCACCGGTGATCTCGCGGCAGGCCGGGGGCTGGTGGCAGCAACTGGTGATCGGCCGCGGCGAGCTGCAAGGCCTCCGGCCCGGCCTGCCGGTGACGGCGCCCGGGGGGCTGATCGGCCGGATCGCCAGCGTCACCCCCACCACTGCCACCGTTGCCCTGCTCACCGATCCCGGCAGTCGCGTGGGCGTGTGGGTGGGCCGCACCCAGCGCCATGGCCTCCTCACGGGGATCGGCACCAGCCGGCCCGTGCTGCGCTTTCTGGAGAAAGATCCTGGCGTGCGAGCCGGCGATGTGGTGGCAACGTCGCCGGCCAGCACCCTGGTGCCTCCCAACCTCACCGTGGGGGTGATCCAGTCGGTTGACGACCGCGCCGTGCCAGCCACTGAGGCCGTGGTGCAGCTCAGCGCTCCGGTGGATGCGGTCGATTGGGTGCAGGTGCGGCTGCCGTGAGTCGTCTGGCCCGTCACGGCTGGTGTGTGGCCACGGCCCTGCTGGTGCCGTGGCTGGTGCTGGCCGCCCCGGCGCCGTTGACGCTGGTGGGGGTGCCGCCGGCCTGGCCGGTGCTGTGGCTGCTGCCCTGGGCGCTGGTGGATGGTCCGCTCTCCGGGGCCCTGGCCGGTGTAGGGCTCGGTTTGGTGCTGGACGGGCTCCAGCTCGGCCCGATCACCCAGATTCCAGCTCTTGGGTTGCTCGGCTGGTGGTGGGGCCGGCTGGGTCGCAAGGTCCCGCCGATCGAGCGCAGTTTCAATCTTGGGCTGCTGGCCCTGTTGGGCACGGCCCTGCTGGGGGGCAGCCTGATCCTTCAACGCCTGCTGCTGGGGTCGTGGTTGCCGGCGATGTGGCCGCCGGCCCTGCACACCTGGCTGGCCCAGACCCTGCTCACGGCCCTGCTGGCCCCGTTGCTGTGCTCCCTGCAGCTGCTGTTGTGGCGCCAGCAGGCCCAGGGCGGGCGAAGCTGAGCCGATGGCACGCGAGCAGGGCCGGCGTCGCTTTCTCGAACTCCTCGGCGGGGGTTCGGCCGCGGCCTTGCTGGCGGCCGGGCTGGGCAGTTGCGGCCCATCCGGTGGGGGAGAGGGCTGGCGCGGCGGAGCTTCCGGCGCGCGGGTGCTGAATTTTTGGACCCTTGATCTGGCTCCCAAATTCAACGGCTATCTGCAGGGGCTGATCGCCAGCTGGGAACGCCAGAACCCCGGCCTCCGGGTGCGCTGGACCGACGTGCCCTGGAGCTCGGTGGAGCGCAAGTTGCTGGCGGCGGTGTTCGCTCGCACCGCCCCCGATCTGGTCAACCTCAACCCCCCTTTTGCCGCCAACCTGGCCAGCAAGGGCGGGCTGCGGGATCTCACCACGGTGCTGCCCGCCGGGGCGGCTGACGCCTACCTGCCGGCGATCTGGGACGCGGGGCGTCAAGAGTCGGGGCAGCAGGGTTCGGCGCAGCAGTTCGCCATTCCCTGGTATCTGACGGCCCGGATCACCATGGCCAACCGCCGGCTGCTGGAGCGGGCTGGCTACGGGGCGCCGCCGCGCTCCTGGGAGGAGGTGCCCGCCTTTGCCGAAGCGGTGCGCCGCCGCACCGGCCGCTACGGCCTGTTTGTCACCGTGGTGCCCGACGACTCGGCCGAGCTGCTGGAAACCCTCGTGCAGATGGGGGTGCAGCTGCTCGATCCCGACCACCGCGCCGCGTTCAACAGCCCGGCCGGCCGCCGCGCCTTCGCCTTCTGGAGCGACCTCTACCGCCGCGGGCTGCTGCCGCGGGAGGTGGTGAGCCAGGGCTACCGGCGGGCGATCGAGCTCTACCAGTCGGGCGATCTGGCCCAGGTGGCCACCGGCCCCGATTTCCTGCGCAACCTGCAGACCAATGCCCCCGGCATTGCCGCCGTGACGGCACCCTTTGCGCCCCTCACCGGCGCCGGTGGCGAGGCCAATGTGGCCGTGATGAACCTGGTGGTGCCGAAGCAGAGCCGCCTGGTGGCCGAGGCGGCCCAGTTCGCGCTGTTTCTCACCAACGGCCCCAACCAGTTGGCCTTCGCTGAGCAGGCGCGGGTGCTGCCCTCCAACCGCGAGGCCCTGCAGCAGTTGGAGGTGTCCCTGGGGGTGCCCGGTGGCGCGCAGACGCAGCAAGAGGCGCTGGTGCAGCGGGCCCGGCTGCTTTCCGCCCAGACCCTGCGGCGGGCGCGGGTGCTGGTGCCGGCCAGCCCGGGGGTGAAGCGGCTCCAGGCGATCGTGTACACCCAGCTGCAGCGCGCCATGCTCGGCCAGGTGGGCAGCGATGCTGCTTTGGCCGCGGCAGCCGACGAATGGAACCGCTACGCCAGCGCCCGCTGGGGCTGATATCAGCACTGCCGCAATCTGTCTGTTTCTGTAGAAATCCTTAAAAGTGGTCAGATCGGCTCCGGCATTGGCGATCTGGGGGATGACCGCAGGGCGCTTAGAGAGGTATGGTTGCGATTCTTTATCTGGCTTCCCGCACATGCCCTCGGAGGACAGGCCCAGTTCGGGGGATCGGGCGTTTCGTCCAGCGTCTGCTGAGCCCTTTGCCGCTGAGCCCTTCGCCGGCGCCTCCTCCGACATGTTTGGGACTGGCCCGGTAGAGCCGAAGGCCACCGTGATGGTGGTGGACGATGAGGCGGCGGTGCGCCGGGTGCTGGTGATGCGCCTGCAGCTGGCCGGCTACCGGGTGATCTGTGCCGAGGACGGCGAAGAGGCCCTCAGCCTGTTCCACCAGGAGCAGCCCGATCTCGTCGTGCTCGACGTGATGCTGCCCAAGCTCGATGGCTTTGCGGTCTGCCGGCGCTTGCGGGCCGAATCCTGCGTGCCGATTATTTTCCTCTCGGCCCTCGATGCCATTGCGGAGCGGGTGTCGGGTCTGGATCTCGGTGCCGACGACTACCTGCCCAAGCCCTTCAGCCCCAAGGAGCTCGAGGCCCGCATCGCCACGATCCTGCGCCGGGTGGGCCGGGGTTCGGCCTCCACGGAGCCGCGCGAGGTGCAGAGCGGCAGCGGCGTGTTGCGGGTGGGCGATCTGGTGGTCGACACCAACCGCCGTCAGGTGACCCGCGATGGTGAGCGCATCGGCCTCACCTACACCGAATTCAGCCTGCTGGAGCTGCTGTTCCGCGAGCCGGGCCGGGTGGTGCCGCGGGCTGAGATTCTTGAACAGCTCTGGGGCTACCCGCCCCGCCGCGCAGCCGACCTGCGGGTGGTGGACGTGTATGTCGCCCGCCTGCGCGGCAAGCTCGAGCCCGATCCGCGCAACCCGGAGCTGATCCTCACCGTGCGCGGCACCGGTTATGCCTCCCAGCGCATGGCCGAGTCGGGCCTTGCGGCTAATGCCTGACGCACAACAGCCTGCCTGAGGCACAACAGCCCGCCTGATCCCGCCGTCGGGCGTTCCTGCAGGATGGGCCGGTTGAGCCCCCTGTCTGCCTTGTCGGAGCTGCGCGAGACCCGTCTGGAGAAAGCCGCAGCCCTGGCGGCCTTGGGCCAGGGACCCTATGCCCTGCGCTTCGAGCCCACGCACCGCAACGGTGCCTTGCAGCAGGCCCACGTCGACCTGGCCAACGGCGAGGAGCGCGACGTGGCGGTGGCCGTGGCCGGCCGGGTCATGACCCGTCGGGTGATGGGCAAGCTCGCCTTCTTCACCCTGGCCGATGAGACCGGTCCGATCCAGTTGTTTATCGAGAAGGCCACCCTGGCGGCCTCCATGCCGGAGGATCCCGAGGCCTTCGCCCACCTCACCGCGCTGGTGGATGCCGGCGACCTGATCGGCGTGCAGGGCAGCCTGCGCCGCACCGACCGCGGCGAGCTGTCGGTGAAGGTGAAGGGCTGGACCATGCTCACCAAATCGCTGCAGCCCCTGCCCGACAAGTGGCACGGCCTGGCCGATGTGGAGAAGCGCTACCGCCAGCGCTATCTCGATCTGATCGTGTCTCCCGACACCCGCGAAACCTTCCGGCGCCGGGCCCTGGCGGTGAGCGCCATGCGCCGCTGGCTCGATGAGCGCGACTTCCTGGAGATCGAAACGCCGGTGCTGCAGAGCGTGCCGGGCGGTGCCGATGCCCGGCCATTTGAAACCCACCACAACGCCCTTGATCTGCCCCTCACCCTGCGCATCGCCACCGAGCTGCACCTCAAGCGGCTGGTGGTGGGCGGCTTCGAGCGGGTCTACGAGCTGGGCCGGATCTTCCGCAACGAGGGGATCAGCACCCGCCACAACCCCGAGTTCACCTCGGTGGAGATCTACCAGGCCTACGCCGACTACACCGACATGATGGCGCTCACCGAGCAGCTGATTGCCCACGTGTGCCAGCAGGTGTGCGGCACCACCCAGATCAGCTACCAGGGCACCGCCATTGATCTGGCGCCCCCCTGGCGCCGGGCCACGATGCACGAGTTGGTGCAGCACGCCACGGGCCTGGATTTCACCAGCTTTGGCAGCCGCGATGACGCTGCTGCGGCGATGGCGGCCCAGGGGCTGGAGGTGCCGGCCCTGGCGGATTCGGTGGGCCGGCTGCTGGTGGAGGCCTTTGAGCAGCGGGTGGAGGCCGACTTGATCCAGCCCACCTTCGTGCTCGATTATCCCGTGGAAAATTCGCCCCTGGCCCGGGCCCACCGCAGCAAGCCGGGGATGGTGGAGCGCTTCGAGCTGTTCATCGTGGGCCGCGAAACGGCCAATGCCTTCAGCGAGCTGATCGATCCGGTGGACCAGCGCCAGCGCCTGGAGGCCCAGCAGGCCCGCAAGGCCGCTGGCGACGACGAAGCCCAGCAGGTGGACGAGGACTTCCTCCAGGCGCTGGAGGTGGGCATGCCCCCCACGGGCGGCCTGGGCATCGGCATCGACCGGCTGGTGATGCTGCTCACCGACAGCCCCTCGATCCGCGATGTGATCGCCTTCCCGCTGTTGCGTCCCGAGGCGCGGCCGAGCGCAATGGGATAATGACTTCAGTAGGCAATATCCCCCATTAGGGGCCAGCGATTCCATGAGTGGCGAGCGCGTCGGTTTTCGCTTCAAACACGCGGATGCTGTGGTGAAGCGCAACCCCCAGGGCCGCTCGCGCCGGGGCTGGGTGATGGAGCCGGTGGAGCAGACCACCAGCCGCGGCACCAAGATGCCCGCCTACCGGATCCGCTGGCGCGACAGTGAACGTCCCGAGATCGTGCTGCAGCACATGCTGATCGCCGATCCCGACCCCACGCCGCCGCCCGATGGCGTCAGCCTGGTGCCCCCGGCTCCCAAGCTCTGAACGAAAGCCGATACACCGCCAGCCCCAGGTGTTCCTTCAGGGCCACGGTGCTGAGATAGAGCGCTTCGGCGTCGGGCAGGAGACTCTTGATCGTGTTGCCCACGGTTGGTTGGCCGTAGTGGGCCCGATCCGGCAGCTGGTAGTCGCAGGCCACTGGCACCACCGTTAAGCCGCTGCGCTGCTGGAAGGTGGCCAGCGAGCGGGGCATGTGAAAGGCGCTGGTCACCAGCAGCACACGGGTCCAGCCCCGCTGCCGGCCCAGGGCGCCAATGTCGCGGGCCTCCTCCGCCGTGGTGCGGGACCCTGGATTGATCAGGATCCGATTGGCCGGCAGCCCCAGCTCCTGGGCCAGATCCCGGGCCCAGAGCGCCTCAGGTGGTGCGGGATCGTTGCCCGTGAAGCTCACCCGTCCGCCGCTGGTCACCAGCAGGGGCGCCAGACCCCGGCGCACCAGTTGCACGCCGCGCAGGAGCCGGTCTCCCCCTTCCGCCACCTCCACCCCCTGACGGGGTGGCAGTGCTGGCCGCAATCCGCCGCCCAGCACCACCACCGCATCGGCCCGGGGTAGCTGCTGTGGGGTGAGTGCCGCCGCCTGCTCCTCCAGGCCCCAAATCAGCTGGCGGCTGGTGAGTGGCATCGCACCCAGCCAGATCAGCCCCACCCCCGTGCCACTGAGCCAGAGACTGGCTAGACGGCGCCTGCTACTGCGTTGGTCGCTGCCTTTGGCTGCCGCGGCGAGGCCCAGCAGTTGCAGTAGGAGGCCCAGGCCCAGCGGGTAGAGCAGCAGCGGCAGCAGTTTGGACAGCAGAAAACCCATGGCGGCCGTTGCAGTGGTGACTCGGTTCCCTCAAAGAGTTTGTACAGCTGTACAAACTCTTTGAGGGCTGCAAAAGGGGTTTCAGAACGCCTTCTCTCCGCAATCCTTCGGAAGAATCAGTCTTGTTGTCGCTGTCGCAGCGCTTCCAGGGCCTGCTCGGCTTCAAAGGCGGCCCAGTCCTGCTCGAGGCCGGAGGCCCGTGGCGGGCGCGGCCGGCTCTCCAGCTCGCGCAGGTCGCGCTCCACCGCCGTGAAGCTCACCCCCAGCTCGCTCAGGTGTTGCCAGCGCTGGCGGCCCTGCTCCATCAGGCCTTGCTGGTGGGCTTCGGCCCGCTCGGCCAGGGCGGTGGCACCGGCGGCCCGGGCCTTGACCACCCGCTCCTGCCAGCGCCGGATCTCGTTGGCCAGTTGCAGCAGGGCTTGGCGCTCCTGCTCCGCCTGCCGCTGCAACTGGCGCCGCTGCCCCACCAGCTTGGCCTGGCGATCACGCGCCTCCTGCTCTTCCAGCAGGGCTTCCTGGGCGGGGTTGGCCCGCAAAAAGCTCTCCAGCTGCTGCTCCAGCCGCGCCTCCAGTTCGTCGAGCCAGCTCACGGGGCGGCCTGGGGATCGGGTTCGGGGGCTGGGCTGCCGGCGGGGCTGGTGATCAACGGCGCTTCGATCTCCTGTTGCAGCGGCGTGATCGCCGCCTCGCGCGAGCGCAGCAGCAGTTGGGTGAGCCGGGCGATCGCCCCCTCGCCCAGGTCGTGGTCGCTGATGCGGTCGAAGGCGCCCCGATACAGCTCCTCGAGCTCGGCGATCAGACCCTCGCGCACCTGGCGCATGGTGGCCCGTTGCTCCTCACGACCCATGGCGCTCTTGCCTCTGGCTAGGAGTCTGCCGTTACCAGCAGGTGCAGCGAGAGATCGCCGGCTGGATCGCTCCAGCGGCCGGCGCCCCGCCAGCCGGCACTCGCGGCGAGGGCGAGGAAGGCCTCCGGGTCGTATTTGACGCTGTATTCGGTGATCAGCGGCTCGCCCGCGGCGAAGCTCCAGGCCTCCCCCGCCAGCTGCACGGTCTGCGCCTGGCGGCTCACCAGGGCCATGGCGATGCGGCTGTGTTCGGGCTGCCACCAGGCGGTGTAGGCGAAGGCCTCGGGGTTGAAGCTGCCCGCCAGGTCGCGGTTAAGCCGCACCAGCAGGTTGCGGGCAAAGGCGGCCGACACGCCGGCGGCATCGTTGTAGGCGGCCTCCAGCCTTGCCACGGCCTTGGGCTGGTCGATGCCGATCAGCAGCCGGGCACCTTGCCCCAGCAGCTGCCGCAGCTGCACCAGCAGCACCCGCGCCTCCTCGGGGCTGAAGTTGCCGATTGAGCTGCCGGGGTAGAAGCCCAGCCGCCGCTGGCCCTGCAGCAGCGGGTGTTCGGGCAGGTCCTGCAGCTGGCTGTAGTCGCAGCAGATGCCGAGCACCGGCACCGCCGGGTAACGGACCTGCAGGGCCACGCAGCTCTGCTGCAGATGCTCGGCGCTGATGTCGAGCGCGACGTAGGCCGGCGGCCGCAGCGCTTCCAGCAGGGGCCCCACCTTGCGCGCATTGCCAGCGCCGAATTCCACCAGCACCCCCGCCCCCAGGGCCGCCGCCAGCTCCGGGGCCCGCTCCTCCAGCAGGGCCGTTTCGGTGCGGGTGAGGCCGTATTCCGGCTGTTCGCAGATCGCCTCAAACAGCCGCGAGCCCTCGGCGTCGTAGAGCAACCAAGCCGGCAGCTGGCGGGGCCGCTGGGCCATGCCCTCGCGCACCAGCCGGGCCATGTCGGCCGGTTCCGGGTGGAGGTCGATCAGGTCGTGGTGGCTCTGCACCGTCATGGCAGCTCTTGGGCCAGGCGCAGGCCGGCGGCCATCCAGCGGCTCGCCGGGGGATAGAAGTTGCGATAGGTGCGCCGCGCGTGGCCGGCGGGGGTGAGGAAGCAGCTGCCGCGGAGCACCATCTGGGAACTCATGAACTTGCCGTTGTATTCCCCCACCGCTCCTGCGGCCGGCGCAAAGCCCGGATAGGGCCGGTAGGGGCTGGCGGTCCATTGCCACAGCACCCCGAAGGCTTGCTCCAGCTGGGGCGCCAGCAACTCCCATTCCGCCTCGCTGGGCAGCCGGGCGCCGGCCCAGCGGGCGTAGGCGTCGGCTTCAAACCAGCTCAGGTGTCGCACCGGCAGCTCGGCCCGCCGCGGCTGCCGCCCCGCCAGCGAAAACTCCTCGCCGTCGCGCCAGTAGCGCGGCCCCTGCCAGCCCCGCGCCTGCACCTCCGCCCAGCCCTCGCTCATCCACAGCTCCGGTCGCCGGTAGCCGCCATCGGCGATGAAGGCCTCAAAGTCGCCGTTGCTCACCAGGCGGGAGCTGAGCGCAAAGGGTTCGAGCCACTGGCGGTGCCGGGGCGCTTCGTTGTCGAAATGGAAGGAGCCTGCCGGGCTCTCGGGGCCGCCGGCTCCCTCCGGATGGCCGATCTCCACCAGCCCACCCCCGTGCTGCAGCCAGACGGGCGCCTTGGCCTCCGCCCCATCTGGCACTGCGCGGCGGTAGGCGTCTTCCGGCTGGGGTGAGTAGGCCGGCTCGAGCGGGTTGCGCGAGAAGCCATCGAGCAGGTCCATCAGCAGCAGCTCCTGGTGCTGCTGCTCGTGCTGCAGACCCAGCTCCACCAGCTCCAGCCGGGGATCGCCGGGCTCCAGCTGCGCCAGCAGGGCCAGCACGGCCCCATCCACCCGCTGCCGCCAGGCCAGCACCTCCGCCAGCGCCGGCCGGCTGAGCAAGCCCCGCTGGGGCCGGGGGTGGCGGGCGCCGACGGCGTCGTAATAGCTGTTGAACAGAAAATTCCAGGCCGCTGGCGCCGGTGTGTAGCCCAAGGCCCCAGCGTCTTGTTGGGGGCGCAGCAGAAATTGCTCAAAAAACCAGGTGGTGTGGCCCAGGTGCCACTTGGGCGGGCTGGCGTCTGCCATCCCTTGCAGGCACAGGTCTTCTGGCTCCAGGGGCGCCACCAGGGCGAGGCTGTGCTGGCGCACCTGTGTGTACTGCGCCCCCAGCTCCTGCCCCATTCCGCCGCCGCCTATCCCGGCTGAATTCAGGCCCGACCCTAGAGGCCTTGCCTACGATCCCGCCACGCACAGCACGCGGGTATGGCCGGCATCACTTCAGGGTTCGTGGGCGCCGTTGGCAACACGCCCCTGATTCGGCTCCATGCCCTCAGCGAAGCCACCGGCTGCCAGATTCTCGGCAAGGCCGAGTTCATGAACCCCGGCGGCTCGGTCAAGGATCGCGCGGCCCTCGGCATCCTGCTGGAGGCTGAAGAGCAGGGGCTGCTGCAGCCCGGCGGCACCGTGGTGGAGGGCACCGCCGGCAACACTGGCATCGGCCTCACCCACCTCTGCAATGCCCGCGGTTACAAGGCGCTGATCGTCATTCCCGACACCCAGTCGGCCGAGAAGATCGGTTTGCTGCGCAGCCTCGGCGCTGAGGTGCGCACGGTGCCGGCGGTGCCTTACCGCGATCCCAACAACTACGTGAAGCTCTCGGGCCGCATCGCCGCCGAGACGCCCGGCGCCGTGTGGGCCAACCAGTTCGACAACCTGGCCAACCGCCGCGCCCACTACAACTCCACCGGCCCGGAGATCTGGCAGCAGACCGAGGGCCAGGTGGATGCCTGGGTGGCGGCCACCGGCACCGGCGGCACCTACGCCGGTGTTGCCCTCTACCTCAAGGAGCAGAACCCAGCGGTGCATTGCGTGCTGGCCGATCCCCATGGCAGTGCCTTGCACGCCTGGGTCACCCGGGGTGAGCTCAGCAGCGAGGGCAGTTCGATCACCGAGGGGATTGGCAACAGCCGCATCACCGCCAACCTGGAGGGTGCCCCCATCGACGATGCCGTGCGTATCGACGACCAAACCGCCCTCGAGACGATCTACCGGCTGCTGTGGCAGGAGGGCCTATTCCTGGGGGGCTCGGTGGGCATCAACGCGGCCGCGGCGGTGGAAACGGCTCGGCGCCTGGGCCCGGGCCACACGATCGTCACAGTGCTCTGCGACAGCGGCGATCGCTACCGCTCACGCCTCTACGACGCTGCGTGGCTGGCCGCCAAGGGGCTGCACCAGCCCCAGCGGGCTCTCGCCGCCGGAGCAGCCTGATGGCAGCGCAGGTGGGCCAGCTGATCGGCGATCGCTACCGGCTTGAGCAGCGCCTCAGCGCCGCCCCCCCGGGTGAGGCTCCCCAGGGTGAGCTCTGGCGGGCCAGCGACCAGCTGGCGTCCGAGGCGCCCATGGCCCTGCGGCTGCTAGGACCCGGCATCGATCCGGAGCGGGCCCGCCAGCGCTGGGGCCGGTTGCAGGGGGTGCTCCATCCCCAGGTGCCCCGGTTGGGGGCGGTGATCCCGGCGGCCGAGGGGTTGTGGCTAGTGCGCGAGTGGCAGGCCGGCCGTACCTATCAGCAGCTGTTGGCGGCCCGGGCCGAGCGCCAGCTGGTGTTTGGTGCCGGCGAGGTGCTGTTGCTGCTGCGTCAGCTGCTGCCGGTGCTGGCGGTGTTGCACAGCCAGGAGCTGGTGCACGGCGATCTCAGCCCCGCCAACCTGCTGCGCCGCGACAGCGATGGCCTGCCGGTGCTGCTGGATTTCGGCCTGGTGGCCGGCACCCCGGCCGCCACACCGGGCTATGCACCGCCGGAGCGGGCCCGCGCGGCTGAGCTCGAGCCCTGGATGGATCTCCATGCCCTGGGGGCGGTGGCCCTGGTGCTGCTGAGCGGCGACGAGCCGGCCCGGCTGCTCGATCCGGTCACCCTCGCCTGGCGCTGGCCGGCCAGCCTCAGCGCCGAGCCGGCCCTTCAGGCCCAGATCGCTCGCCTGCTGGAGCGCGAGAGCGGCGAGCGCTTTGCCTCGGCCTCCCAGGCCCTGGCGGCGTTCCAGACCCTGCCCATGCCCGAGAGCACCGGCCCAGTGGCCCGCGCCGATCGCACCGTGGCTCTGGTGCCCCCGCCCGTGGCTGCCCCCCCGCCCCAGGCCCCCGAGCCACCGCCAGCCCCGGAGCCGCCACCTCCTCCCCCTGAGCCGGAGCTGCCACCGCTCACCCCTCCCTCACCGCCCGCAGCCCTGTGCACGCGTTTGGAGGAGCGGGAGGAGGCCGCCGAGGGCGGCATTTGGCCGGTGGTGATCGCCCTGGTGCTCTCGGCCGTGGTGGGCACCGCCCTGGGCTGGTGGTGGCTGAGCCGCGGCCGCTTGGCCCTGCCCACCCCCGACGCGGCCCTGCAGCTGCCCAGCAGCCTGCCGCCCGCTGAGGTGGATCAGCGCCAGCAGCTGCTCAACCGGCTGCGGGCGATGCAGGTGGATCGGGGTTGGTTTTTGAAGTTGGTGGACGCCAGCCTGCTGGCCCAGTTTCCGGAGCGGGGCGGCCGCCTGCCCAGCGACTCCCTCGAAGATGCGCCCTTACGCAAGGTGTGGAACGAACTCGCCGAGGAGTGGCTGGCCCGGGTGGAGCAGCTGCCCCTTGAGATCCGCCGTCGCCTGGGCAGTTACACCAATGCCGACTGGGAGCGGCGCCAGCAGGCCCTGGTGAGCCAGGGGCTCAGCCCCGCGGTGCTGCGCCAGCTGGTGTCGGGCAGTGCCCAGAGCCTGCTGCCGGGCCGCCCCGGCGCCGACATTCCTGCTGAACCCTTCCGTCAGCTTTGGTTTGCTGCGGCCGAGCAGAGCCTGGCCAATGTTCAGATCGAGGCGATTCAGGCCCAGCCCCAGGAAACCCGGGTGCTCTCGGCCCAGGTAGAGGCCGGTGGGGCGCGGCTGTTCCCGGTGCGGCTGCCGCCCGGCTACCGGCTGGTGCTGGGGGTAAACGGCTCGCCCCTGATGCAGATGAGCGTGTTCGGCCCCGATGGCGACCTGCTGGAGGCCAAGGGCCCCCTGCGGGTGGTGAGCCTGGGGGTGCAGAAGCGCTCGCCGGTGCAGCTGCTGGTCACCAACGAGGGCGTCGCGCCGGCCCTGATCACCTTGTCGCTGCGGGCGGATCCGCCGGCACCGGTGGCCGCCCCTGAGCCCTCAGCGCCGGCGCCGGCGGACCAGTTGGAGACGCCGCAGGTCCCGACCACCGTGCCGGTGCCCGCACAGCCTGTCGCTGCTCCGCCACCGCCGGTGCCACCGGCAGTGAATTGAGCCCAGCCGGGGTGGTTGCTGGGTTGCGCGTCTCCCGAGTTCCGTCTCCGGGATTCTGTACAGCCTGTACAGAATCCTGGAGAGGCATCCGCACACAGGCTGCGCCCCCGGCCCCCTGGATTCAGAGCCGGGCGATGGCGACCTTGGCGTCCTTGATGTCCTGCTTGCGCCGTTCCTCGTGGCGCTTGTCGTGCAGCTTGCGGCCCTTGGCCAGGCCGATGGTCAGCTTGATCCAGGAGCCCTTGAGATGCAGGTTGAGCGGGATCAGGGTGAGGCCCTTCTGCTCGAGCCCCACCCGCAGTTTGTCGATCTCGCGGCGGTGGGCCAGCAGTTTGCGCACCCGCAGGGGCTCGTGGTTGAAGTAGGCCCCGGCATGGCTGTGGGGCGAGATGTGCACGTTGTGCAGCTGCAGCTCCCCCTTGCGGATCAGGCAGAAGCCGTCGCGCAGGTTGCACTGGCCGGCCCGGATCGACTTCACCTCCGTGCCGAACAGCTCAATGCCGCACTCCAGCGTTTCGAGGATCTCGTACTGGTGGCGAGCAAAGCGGTTGTCGGCCAGCAGCTTGTTGGCGGCATCGCGCTGGGCCTTGGCGCTCTTCTTGCCCCCGCCCTTGGCCATCGCTGCTCCGCAACCGTCCCTTCGATCTCCCGACCCTAGGGAGCCCCCGGTACCCTCGCTTCATGGCGATTGTTTCCTCGGGATCCCCGGCGCCCCGCGGCCGCCCCAGCCACGAGCCCAGGCGCCCGGACGCGCCGCCGCGCCTGGTGGATCCCACCCCCGTGCCGGAGGAGGTGGCGCCCGCCCGGGAAGACGGCCTGCGGCCCCGGCGCCTGGCCGACTACATCGGTCAGAGCGAGCTCAAGCAGGTGCTGGCCATCGCCGTGGAGGCCACCCGCGCCCGCCAGGAGGCGCTCGACCACGTGCTGCTCTACGGCCCGCCGGGCCTGGGCAAAACCACCATGGCCCTGGTGCTGGCTGAGGAGCTGGGGGTGCGCTGCCGCATCACCAGTGCGCCGGCCCTGGAGCGCCCCCGCGACATCGTCGGCCTGCTGGTCAACCTGCAGCCCCACGAGCTGCTGTTCATCGACGAGATTCACCGGCTCAATCGGGTGGCTGAGGAGATCCTCTATCCGGCTATGGAGGACTTCCGCCTCGACCTCACCGTGGGCAAGGGCACCACAGCCCGCACCCGCAGCCTGGAGCTGCCGCCCTTCACCCTGGTGGGGGCCACCACCAGGGCCGGCTCCCTGAGTTCGCCGCTGCGGGATCGCTTCGGCCTGATCCAGCGGCTGGAGTTTTACGGCCTGGACGATCTGCAGGCGATCGTGGAGCGGGCCGCGGGCCTGCTGCAGATCGCGCTCGAGGCCGACGCCGCACTGGAGGTGGCCCGCCGTTGCCGCGGCACCCCCCGTATCGCCAACCGCCTGCTGCGGCGGGTGCGCGATGTGGCCTCGGTGCGGGGTCATGGCCGCATTGGCGCTTCGCTGGTGGCCGAGGCCCTCAGCCTGCACCGCGTTGACGACCGCGGCCTCGATGCCAGCGACCGGCGCCTGCTCACCTTGATGCTGGAGGGCTACGGCGGCGGCCCGGTGGGCCTCGACACCCTCGCGGCGGGCCTGGGGGAAGATTCCGCCACCCTGGAAGCGGTGGTGGAGCCCTACCTGCTGCAGCTGGGTTTTCTGCAGCGCACCCCCCGGGGCCGGATCGTCACCCCGGCGGGCCGCCGCCACCTGGGCTGGCCCGCTGGAGCGGCGGCATGAGCGGGCCCCTTTCATGAGCAGCTCTCTGTGATGTCCACCCTGCTGGCCCTGCTGCTGGGGGTGCAGTTGCTGCTGCCCCAGCTGTTTGATCAGGCCCTCAGTGCCAGCCGCGAGGGGCGTTTCAGCGAGGCCCTACCGCTCTGGAATCAGGTGCTGGAGGTGGCGCCGAATGATGCAGCGGCCTGGAGCAACCGCGGCAATGTGCAGCTGGCCCTCGGCGACCCCCGGGCCGCCATCGCCGATCAAACCAAGGCGATGGCCCTCGATGGCGACAGTCCCGACCCCCATCTCAACCGCGGCACCGCCGAGGAGGCCCTGGGCGAGTGGGCCGCCGCCGAGGCCGACTACCGCTGGATCCTGGAGCGGGCCCCGAGCGATGCGGGCGAACCGCGGGCTTCGGCCCTCTACAACCTCGGCAATGTGCAGGGTTCGCTGGGCGACTGGGAGGCAGCGCGCCGCTGCTTTGAGGCGGCGTCCCTGGCCCGGCCCGGTTTTGCCATGGCCCGCTCCAGTGCCGCCCTGGCCGCCTTCCAGCTGGGGGACAGGGCTGAGGCGGAGCGGGAGCTGCGCAACCTGATCCGCCGCTACCCCCTGTTTGCCGACGCCCGTGCCGCGCTCACGGCCCTGCTCTGGCAGAAGGGGGCCAGTGGCGAGGCCGAGAGCAACTGGGCCGCCGCTTCGGGTCTCGATCCGCGCTACCGGCAGCAAGAATGGTTGCGATCGACGCGGCGCTGGCCCCCCGAGCCGGTGGAAGCGCTGGCGCAATTCCTGGCCCTTGTTTCCTGAATGACGGCCTCCTGAATGACGGCCTGCTCGATGACTGCCTCCTGAATGACGGCTCCACCCTGCACCCTGACTTGGCAAGCGCTTGGGCTCGAGGAAGCTCTGGCTGGGGTGTTGCCGGAGCTGATCCAGCTGCGGCGCCACATTCACCGCCATCCCGAGCTCAGCGGCCACGAGCAGCAGACCGCCGCCTTGGTGGCCGGTGAACTGCGCCGCTGGGGCTGGCAGGTGCGCGAGGGCGTTGGACGCACCGGGGTGGTGGCCGAGCTGGGGCCCCAGCAGCTGGCCGATCGCAGCCCCACGCCCCTGGTGGCCCTGCGGGTGGACATGGATGCCCTGCCAGTGGAGGAGCGCACCGGCCTCGACTACGCCTCCACCCAGCAGGGGCTGATGCATGCCTGCGGCCACGACCTGCACACCGCGGTCGGGCTTGGGGTGGCCTGCTTGCTTGGAGGGCTGGCCGAGCGCCATCCCGAGCGGCTCACGGCCCGGGTGCGGCTGCTGTTTCAACCCG
The DNA here is from genome assembly GCF_024346435.1 of Cyanobium sp. Alchichica 3B3-8F6. Classification (NCBI taxonomy): domain Bacteria; kingdom Bacillati; phylum Cyanobacteriota; class Cyanophyceae; order Synechococcales; family Prochlorococcaceae; genus Cyanobium; species Cyanobium sp. Alchichica 3B3-8F6. The sequence goes on from NZ_JAGQCZ010000004.1 coordinate 22,685, forward strand.
CCGAGGAAACGGCCCAGGGGGCAGCCTGGATGAAGGCTGATGGCGCCATGGAGGACGTGGACGCTTTGTTTGGCGTGCACGTATTTCCCACCCTGCCGGCGGGCACGATCGGGGTGCGCAGCGGCAGCCTCACGGCCGCGGCGGGGGAGCTGGAGGTGGAGGTGCTGGGCGAGGGCGGCCACGGCGCCCGGCCCCACCAGAGCACCGATGCCATCTGGATTGCGGCGCGGGTGGTGAGCGGGCTGCAGGAGGCGATCAGCCGCCGGCTCGATGCCCTGCACCCGGTGGTGGTGAGCTTCGGGCGCATTGAGGGCGGCAAGGCCTTCAACGTGATTGCCGACCATGTGCGCCTGCTGGGCACCGTGCGCTGCCTCGACACCGACGTGCACGCCCAGCTGCCGGGCTGGATTGAAGACACCGTGCACGCCCTCTGCCAGGGCCATGGCGGCGAGGCGCGGGTGCGTTACCGGGTGATCTCGCCGCCGGTGCACAACGATCCGGCCCTCACCGAACTGGTGGCCGAGGCGGCGGTGGAGCTGCTGGGCCGGCCCCAGGTGCAATGGCTGGAGCAGCCCTCCCTCGGCGCTGAGGATTTTGCCCAGCTGCTCGAGGGCACCCGCGGCACGATGTTTCGGCTCGGGGTGGCGGGGCCTGATGGGTGCACGCCTTTGCACAGCAACACCTTTGCCCCCAATGAGGCGTCGTTGCCGGTGGGCATCCGGGTGCTCACCTGGAGCCTGCTGCGTTGGATGGAGCGGCGGCCATGAGGCGCCGGCCCTGGTTGCGGGGGTTGCTGGCCCTCTCCTCGCCCCTGTTGATCCTGTTGGCCTTGTTGGTGCTGCTGCAGCGCCGCGGCGTTGATCGCTTGCCAGCCTTGCCGGCGCTGCTGATTGGCACGGGCCTGCTCGTGACCAGCGCCCTGGGCCAGCGGCGGCGGTGGCGGGAGTTGCTGGCGGCCCTGCGCCACGATGGAGAGGTATGACCCTTCCCTCTCCCGATCTGTCCGCCCTGCGGGACGCCATCGTGTCCGGTGATCCCAGCCGGGCCATGCCGGCCCTGGTGGGCCTGCGGGAGGTGCCGGTTGAACAGGCCGTGCCCCTGCTGCTGCTGGGCCTGGAGCAGGGCATGTTCATGGTGCGCTCGCTGAGCTGCGCCGGCCTGGGGGTGAAGCAGAGCGAGGCGGGTTGGCAGGCGCTGGTGAACGCCATGCAGCACGACGAGGACGCCAACGTGCGCGCCGAAGCGGCCAACTCCCTGGTGAGCCATTCGCTGGAGCGATCCTGGCCCCTGCTGCGGGATGTGTTTGCCGCCGATCAGCAGTGGCTGGTGCGCTGCAGCATCCTCTCGGCCCTGGCCGAGCAGCCAGCCATTGATCCGGCCTGGCTGCTGGAGCTCGCGGCGATGGCCATCACCGACGCCGATGGCACCGTGCGGGTGGGCGGGGCCGAGATCCTCGGCCGTCTGGTGCGCGACCGCGGCGATGCCGAAGCCCGCAGCCTGCTGCAACAGCTTCAGGGCGACACCGACCACCGGGTGGTGGCCGCGGCGCTGAACGGGTTGCAGCGCTGAGGCCCTAGTGGGTGAGGCTGTTTCGGGTGTGTCCAGATTCTGTACAGTGTACAAAATCCTGACAGCTCTGAATCCCGACGACCCTGACACGCGTCTCCTTTAGAGGCCCCAGCCTCTTGCGGGCTTGCTAGGTTTTACCTGACACCCCCGCTGCCGGCCCAATCAGCCTCGCAGCTTCGGGCTGAGATCACACCCTCCGAACCTGATCCGGGTCATGCCGGCGCAGGGAAGTGGAAACGAACTCGGCATCGGCACAGGACCCCCCTCACCGCTCTTTTGCGGTCCCCTGTTCTTCGCCACCGCCCATCATGCGCAGCGCCTGGATTGAGAAGCGTCGCGGCACCGCGAACTATTCCCAGATGCATTACGCCCGCCAGGGCGTGGTGACCGAAGAGATGGCCTTTGTGGCCAAGCGGGAGAACCTGCCCGAATCGCTGGTGACGGAGGAGGTGGCGCGGGGCCGGATGATCATCCCGGCCAACATCAACCACACCAACCTGGAGCCGATGGCGATCGGCATCGCCAGCCGCTGCAAGGTGAACGCCAACATCGGCGCTTCCCCCAACGCGTCCGATCTTGAGGAGGAGGTGGCCAAACTGCGCCTGGCGGTGAAATACGGCGCCGACACGGTGATGGATCTCTCCACCGGCGGCGTCAACCTCGATGAGGTGCGCACAGCAATCATCAACGCCTCGCCGGTGCCGATCGGCACGGTGCCCGTGTATCAGGCGCTCGAGAGCGTGCATGGCTCGATCGAGAAGCTCGACGCCGACGACTTCCTGCACATCATTGAGAAGCACTGTCAGCAGGGGGTCGATTACCAGACGATCCACGCCGGTCTGCTGATTGAGCACCTGCCCTTGGTGAAGGGTCGCCTCACCGGCATCGTCAGCCGTGGCGGCGGGATCCTGGCCCAGTGGATGCTGTATCATCACAAACAGAACCCCCTGTTCACCCATTTCGATGACATCATCGAAATCTTCAAGCGCTACGACTGCAGCTTCTCCCTGGGCGATTCGCTGCGGCCGGGTTGCCAGCACGACGCCTCCGACGCTGCCCAGCTGGCGGAGCTGAAAACCCTGGGCCAGCTCACCCGCCGCGCCTGGGAGCACGACATCCAGGTGATGGTGGAGGGTCCGGGCCACGTGCCGATGGATCAGATCGAGTTCAACGTCAAAAAGCAGATGGAGGAGTGCAGCGAAGCCCCCTTCTATGTGCTGGGCCCGCTGGTGACCGACATCGCCCCCGGCTACGACCACATCACCAGCGCCATCGGCGCCGCGATGGCCGGCTGGTATGGCACGGCGATGCTCTGCTATGTGACCCCGAAGGAGCACCTCGGCCTGCCCAACGCCGAAGACGTGCGCGAGGGCCTGATCGCCTACAAGATCGCCGCCCACGCCGCCGACATCGCCCGCCACCGCCCGGGGGCCCGCGACCGCGACGACGAACTCAGCCGCGCTCGCTACGCCTTCGACTGGAACAAGCAGTTCGATCTCTCGCTGGATCCCGAGCGGGCCCGTGAATATCACGACGAAACCCTGCCGGCCGACATCTACAAACAGGCCGAGTTCTGCTCGATGTGCGGCCCCAAGCACTGCCCGATGCAGACCAAGATCACCGACGCGGATCTGGAAGGGCTGGAGCAGGTGCTGGCGGAGCAGAAAGCCAAAGCCGCGCAGCCAACAGGTGAGCCAGCGCCGGTTTGATCCGCTTCGGCACAGTCATGCAGCCTGGCCTTACTTCGCCAGGCTTAGCGGGATATTGGGGCTTTCAGGGTTCACATCCAGGCTCTGCAGCTGGGGCCGCAGTACTAGGTCCATGTCCTCCATGGGGATGGCGCCCAACAGCACTTCATTGCCTAGCACCATGGCACCGGTGAAACAACGGCGGTTGCGGAAGCGCACCTCTACCGGACCCACATAGGGCACCGTGCGGCGATGGCCGTCGGCCAACACCACCTCGCGGCGCTCCAACTCGCCCAGGCTGAGCTGGAGCGCTAGATGTTCGGGGATGCATAGATGCACCGCTCCACTGTCTGCCAGCGCTGAAACTTCGAGGGCAGCCAGCTCCGGCTTGGTGGGGTTGCTGATGGAAACGGTGCCGCGGATCAGTCCCATGGGTTCAGTTTAGGGTCCATTCCCATTGACACTGGCTTCTCCCGAGAGAGGCCAAAAAAAGCCCCACCTTGCGGCGGGGCTTGAAACGGATGCGCAGCAGGAGCAGGCCAGCCTGGCGGATCAGCCCAGGGCCTTGGCCTTGGCCACCACGTTGTCGACGGTGAAGCCGAACTTCTCCAGGCACACCGGGCCGGGGGCGGAGGCGCCAAAGCGGTCGATCGAGACGGTGTCACCGTCGAAGCCCACGTACTTGTGCCAGCCGAAGGAGCTGGAGGCTTCCACCACCAGGCGCTTGCGGCAGGCGGCGGGCAGCACGCTCTCGCGGTAGGCGGCGTCCTGCTCTTCAAACAGGTCGACGCAGGGCATCGACACCACGCGGACGTTCTTGCCTTCGGCGCGCAGCTGGGCGGCGGCCTTGGTGCAGAGCTCCAGCTCAGTGCCGGTGCCGATCAGGATCAGATCGGGGCTGCCGTTGCTGTCTTCCAGGATGTAGCCGCCCTTGGCCACATGGGCTGCTGCCGAACCGGGTTGGTTGGCCATCGCCTGGCGGCTGAGGGCCAGCACCGTGGGGCGCTTGCGGTTGGTCACGGCCACCTGGTAGGCGCCCATGGTTTCGTTGCCGTCGCCGGGGCGCATCACCAGAAGATTGGGGATGGCGCGCAGGTTGGCGAGGGTTTCCACCGGCTGGTGGGTGGGGCCGTCTTCGCCCAGGCCGATCGAGTCGTGCGTCAGCACATAGATCACACCCAGCTCGCTCAGGGCCGAGAGGCGCATGGCACCGATCATGTAGCCAGCGAACACCAGGAAGGTGCCGCCGTAGGGGATCAGGCCGCTGCCGTGGTAAGCGATGCCGTTCATGATCGCCGCCATGGCGTGCTCGCGCACACCGAAGTGCAGGTAGCGGTTGGCCTCACCACCTTTCTGGAAGCTGGCCTCGCCCTTGATGTCGGTGAGGTTGGAGTGGGTGAGATCGGCGGAGCCGCCGATCAGCTCGGGCAGGTTGGGGCCGAAGGCGTTCAGCGCGTTGTAGGAGTGCTGGCGGGTGGCGAGGCCCTTGTCCTCGGGGCTGAAGCTGGGCAGGGAGGCATCCCAGCCCTGGGGCAGTTCACCGCGCAGCTGGCGCTCAAATTCAGCCGCTTCGGCGGGGTATTGGCTGCGGTAGGAGGCCAGGGTGGCGTTCCAGGCGGCTTCGAGGGCTTCACCGCGGCTGATGGCCTGGCGCCAGTGGTCGTAAGCGTCTTGCGGCACCTCAAATGCGCCGTAGCTCCAGTCGAGGGCCTTGCGGGTGAGTTCGGCTTCATCGGCGCCGAGGGCGGCACCGTGCACCCCGGCGGTGTTGGCCTTGTTGGGGGAGCCATAGCCGATGGTGGTGGTCACCTTGATCAGGCTGGGCTTGTCGGTCACGGCCTTGGCGGCCTCGATCGCCCGGGCGATGCCGGCCACGTCGGTGTTGCCATCCGCCACGTGCTGGACGTGCCAGCCGTAGGCCTCGTAGCGCTTCAGCACATCCTCGGTGAACGACACCGCGGTGTTGCCATCGATGGTGATGTGGTTGTCGTCGTAGAGGGCGATCAGCTTGCCCAGGCCCAGGTGGCCGGCCAGGGAAGCAGCCTCACCGCTCACGCCCTCCTGATGGCAGCCGTCACCCATGATCACGTAGGTGTAGTGATCGACGAGTTCGCAGCCGGGTTTGTTGAACTTGGCGGCCAGGTGGGCTTCGGCGATCGCCAGACCCACGGCATTGGAGATGCCCTGGCCGAGGGGGCCGGTGGTGACCTCAACGCCGGCTGTCTCGAAGGTTTCGGGGTGCCCAGGGGTGCGGCTGCCCCACTGGCGGAACTGCTTGATGTCGTCCAGGGTCACCGAGTCGTAGCCGGTGAGGTGCAGCAGCGCGTACAGCAGCATGCAGCCATGGCCGGCCGACAGCACGAAGCGGTCGCGGTTGAACCACTTGGGGTTCTTGGGGTTGTGCTTGAGCACCTTGTCCCACAGCGCGAAGGCCATGGGTGCGCAGCCCATCGGCAGTCCAGGGTGGCCGGAGTTCGACTTGTTGATCGCGTCGATCGCCAGGAAGCGGATGCTGTTGACGCAGAGCGACTCGACGGACGTGGAGGGGGCGACGACCATGGCTTTGAGGGTTTAGGGAGGGAGGAGGGTCACGCCATGCGGCGGAACGCCAGGCAGACGTTGTGACCGCCAAACCCGAAGGAATTGGAGAGCACCACGTTGAGGGTGTGTTCCCGGGCCTGGTTGGGAACCACATCCAGATCACAGGCTGGATCCGGATTTTGGTAGTTGATGGTAGGCGGCACCAGGTTGTGCTCCATCGCCAGCACAGCCGCCACCGCTTCGATGCCACCGCTGCCTCCGAGGAGGTGGCCGGTCATCGACTTGGTGGAGCTCACCGGAATCTGATAGGCGTGCGCGCCGAGGGCGCTCTTGATGGCCGAGGTCTCGTTGCTGTCGTTGGCCTGGGTGCTGGTGCCATGGGCGTTGACGTAGTCGACCGCTTCGGGCTCCAGTTGGGCATCCCGCAGGGCCAGGCGCATCGCCTCGGCACCACCAACGCCGCCAGGGGAGGGTGACGTGATGTGGTGGGCGTCGCAGGTCATGCCGTAGCCCACCACTTCGGCCAGGATCGTGGCGCCGCGGGCCTGGGCGTGTTCGAGGCTCTCGAGCACCAGCACCCCGGCTCCTTCGCCGATCACGAAACCGTTGCGCTCGGCATCAAAGGGGCGGCTGGCTGTGGCGGGGTCGTCGTTGCGGAACGACAGGGCCTTGGCGCTGGCAAATCCAGCCACACCCAAGGGAGTGATGGCCGACTCAGCCCCGCCGGCAATCATCACATCGGCCAGGCCCAGCTGGATCAGGCGGTAGGCATCGCCGATGGCATTGGAGCCGGCGGCGCAGGCGGTGGCCACGGCGGTGCTCGGTCCCTTCGCCCCCAGGGCGATGGCCGTCAGACCTGTGGCCATGTTCGGAATCATCATCGGCACGCAGAACGGGCTGACCCGATCCGGACCGCGATCGTTGAGCACCTGGGCCTGGGTTTCCATCATCAGCAGTCCGCCGACGCCGGAGCCGATGGCCGTGCCAACCCGATGTTGGTTGGAGGCGTCGATGGTGAGGCCCGCATGGGCGACGGCCTGCTTGGCCGCCACCACCCCGAACTGGCAGAAGCGATCCCAGCGCTTGGATTCCTTGGGTTCCAGCCAGCCGGAGGGGTCGAAGTTTTTCACCTCGGCCGCAAACCGGCAGGCATGGCGACTGGCGTCAAACAGGGTGATCCCCGCTACGCCATTGCGCGCCGAACGCAACCCCTCCCAGTAACTGGGAACGTCGTTGCCGATCGGTGTGATCGCGCCGAGACCGGTGACGACGACGCGCTGGAGACCCTGCACCATGGGGTGGCTCAGGCCTGCTTGTCCTGGATGAACTTGACGGCGTCACCCACGGTGGTGATGCCTTCGGCGGCTTCGTCTGGGATTTCGATGTCGAAGGCCTCTTCGAGGGCCATCACCAGCTCGACGGTGTCGAGGGAGTCAGCGCCGAGATCGTTTTGGAAGTTGGATTCGGGCTTGACGTCACCGGCATCCACGCTGAGCTGCTCGGCAACGATCGAGCGCACTTTCTCGAAGATCGCTTCCTGGGACATGGCCGCTGTGAGAGTCGACGCACTCTACGGGTCGCCCTGCGGGTCGCTCCGCGGCGTATGAACAAGGGTGACGGGCTGTCGCGGGCTCTGCTGCGGGCTCGAAAGCTTTGGGTACGTTGGCCTCACGCCGTTTGTTATCGGCCACCTCCCCATCGAGGCCCAATGTCCCACGCCGTCAAGATCTACGACACCTGCATCGGCTGCACCCAGTGCGTGCGTGCCTGCCCGCTCGACGTGCTCGAGATGGTGCCCTGGGACGGTTGCAAGGCCGGTCAGATCGCTTCGTCGCCCCGCACCGAAGACTGCGTGGGTTGCAAGCGCTGCGAAACCGCCTGTCCCACCGACTTCCTCAGCATCCGGGTGTACCTGGGCGACGAAACCAGCCGCTCGATGGGCCTCTCGTACTGAGTCCTGTCCCTCGGCGCCACTGCCAATAAGCTCAAGCCCGGCCCCTCGCCGGGCTTTTTTGTTGCGCCCCCTCTTGCGCCCCTCGCTGGCCCAGCCCTATGTGCGGCATCGTTGCCCTGATCGGATCGCGGGAGGCGGCTCCCCAGCTGCTGGAGGGTCTGCGCCAGCTGGAATACCGGGGCTACGACTCGGCCGGGATCGCCACGGTGGATGCCCAGGCGGATGCGGGGCCGGGCCGGCTGCACTGCCTCAAGGCCGAGGGCAAACTTGTGAACCTGACGGCGCGATTCGAGGCCCAGGGAGCTCCCGGGCACTGCGGCATCGGCCACACCCGCTGGGCCACCCACGGCAAGCCAGAGGAGCGCAACGCCCATCCCCATCTCGATGGCAGCGGCCAGCTGGCGGTGGTGCAGAACGGCATCATTGAGAACTACCGCACCCTCCGCGAGGAGCTGCAGGCGGAAGGGGTGGTGTTCCGCTCCGAGACGGACACCGAGGTGATCCCCCACCTGCTGGCCCGTCAATTGGCGCGGCTGCAGGCGGGCGTGCAAGGCGGGCGAGCCCGGGTGGCCAGCGGCAGCCTGCTGCTGCAGGCGGTGCAGGAGGTGCTGCCCCTGCTGCACGGCGCCTACGCCCTGGCGGTGGTGTGGGCCGAAGCGCCTGGGGCCCTGGTGGTGGCCCGCAAGGCGGCGCCGTTGTTGATCGGCCTGGGGGAAGGGGAATTTCTCTGCGCCAGCGACACCCCGGCGCTGGCGGGTTTCACCCGCACGATCCTGCCGATGGAGGACGGCGAGGTGGCCCTGCTCACCCCCTTGGGCATCGAGCTTTACGACGCCGACGGGGAGCGGGTGCAGCGCAGCCCCAGCCTGCTGAGCGGCACCGAACACGTGGTGGACAAGCGCAGCTTCCGCCACTTCATGCTCAAAGAGATCCACGAGCAGCCCGAAACCGCGGCCCTGTGGGTGGCCCACCACCTGCCGGAGGCTGTGGTCGGGCAAGCAACACCTTTGGTGGCGCTGCCGCTGGCGGCGGAGGTGTTGGAGGGGGTGGAGCGGATCCAGATCCTGGCCTGCGGCACCAGTCGCCATGCCGCTCAGGTGGGGGCCTACCTGCTCGAGCAGCTGGCCGGCATTCCCACCAGCGTCTTCTACGCCAGTGAATTCCGCTATGCGCCGCCGCCGCTGACGCCCCACACCCTCACGATCGGCGTCACCCAATCCGGCGAAACGGCCGACACGTTGGCGGCTCTGGCGATGGAGCAGGAGCGGCGCCAGCTGGTGGCCGATCCGGCTTTTGCGCCGCGGTTGCTGGGAATCACCAACCGGCCGGAAAGCTCCTTGGCGCGGATGGTGGACCACATCCTCGACATCGGCGCCGGCATTGAGGTGGGCGTGGCGGCCACCAAGACGTTTCTGGGGCAGCTGCTGGCCTTCTACGGCCTGGCCCTGGCCTTTGCCGAGCGGCGGGTGGGCCAGCGCCAGGGGGGTGGCACGTCGGGCCGCAGCCGCGAGGAGCTCAAGGCCCTGGCGGCGGCGTTGCGGCAGCTACCCCAGCAGCTCGAAGCCTTGGTGGCCGATCACGACCAGCGCTGCGCCGCCCTGGCCCACCGCTTTGAGGGCACCCAGGATGTGATCTTCCTGGGGCGGGGGATCAACTACCCGATCGCCCTGGAGGGTGCGCTGAAGCTCAAGGAGATCAGCTACATCCACGCCGAGGGCTATCCGGCCGGCGAGATGAAGCATGGCCCGATCGCCCTGCTCGACGCGAAGGTGCCGGTGGTGTCGATCGCGGTGCCCGGGCTTGTGTTCGAGAAGGTGCTGAGCAACGCCCAGGAGGCCAAGGCCCGCGATGCCCAGTTGATTGGCGTGGCCCCCGATTGCCCCGATGCCGAGCTATTTGATGTGCTGCTGCCGGTGCCGGTGGTCGATGAGCTGCTCAGCCCGCTTCTGACGGTGATTCCGATGCAGTTGCTCAGCTATCACATCGCCGCCCACCGGGGTCTGGATGTGGATCAGCCCCGCAACCTGGCCAAGAGCGTCACGGTTGAGTAGCGGCGACGGTGTCGCTGCGGCCATAGCGGTCTTCAAAGCGCACGATGTCGTCTTCGCCCAGGTAGGGGCCGCTCTGCACCTCGATCAGTTCCACCGGGATCTTGCCGGGGTTGGAGAGGCGGTGGCGGCAGCCCAGGGGGATGTAGGTGCTCTGGTTTTCGCCCACCAGCTCCTGGCGGCCGTCCTTCTCCACGACCGCCGTTCCCTTCACCACGATCCAGTGCTCGGTGCGGTGGTGGTGCATCTGCAGCGACAGGCTCGCCCCCGGATTAACCACGATCGTTTTCACCTGCCAGCGCTCACCTTCGGTGATCCCGTCGTACGACCCCCATGGCCGGTAGATCTTGCGGTGGGCCTTGCTTTCCGGCGCGCCCTCCCGCTCCAGCAGCCCCACGATGCTTTTGATGTCCTGGGCCCGGTCGCGGTGGGCCACCAGCACCACATCATCCGTTTCCACCACCACCAGGTCTTCCACCCCGAGGCCCACCACCAGCCGGTGCTCGCTGCGCAGGTAGCAATTGCGGGCGTCTTCGTGGATCACCCGGCCCCGCAGCACGTTGCCTTGCGCGTCGCGCTCCGCGGCCGTTTCCCACAGGGCGCTCCAGCTGCCCACATCGCTCCAGCCCGCCTCCAGCGGCAGCACAGCGCCGCGGTCGGTGCGCTCCATCACGGCCACGTCGAGGGCCACGTTCGGGCAGCCGGCAAAGGCTTCCCGCTCCAGCCGCAGGAAATCGAGATCGGCGCTGTCCTGCTCCAGCGCGGCGCGGCAGGCATTCACCACCTCAGGGGCCAGCCGCTCCAGCTCCGCCAGGATGGCGCTGGCCTTGAACAGGAACATGCCGCTGTTCCAGGTGAAGCGGCCCGTGGCCAGAAACGCCTCGGCGGTGGCCCGATCCGGCTTCTCCACAAAGCGGGCGATCGGCACCGGCGCGCTGGCATCCGTCAACGCGTGGGCAGCTTCGATGTAGCCGTAGCCCGTCTCCGGGGCGGTGGGCACGATCCCAAAGGTCACCAGTTGCCCCGCCTCGGCCGCCGCCGCTCCGGCGACAACCGCCGCGCGGAAGGCGGCCGCATCCCGGATCACATGGTCGGCCGCCAGCACCAGCAGCAGCGGATCGTCGCCCTGGGCCGTGGCCTGTAGGGCCGCCACCGCCACGGCCGGAGCGGTGTTGCGGCCGATCGGCTCCAGCAGAATGCCGGCGGGCTCGACGCCGATCTGGCGCATCTGCTCGGCCACGATGAAGCGGTGGTCCTCGTTGCAGATCAGCAGTGGTGGCGCCAGCCCTGGCAGACCCTCCAGACGCTGCTGGGTTTGCTGCAGCAGGGTGTCTTCGCCGCTGCCGGCCAGGGGCCAGTACTGCTTGGGATAGCTGGCCCGCGAGAGCGGCCACAGCCGCGTGCCGGTGCCGCCGCACAGGATCACCGGTACAAGACTTGTCATCGCGCGGGGGTGGAAGCCAGGCCTACGGCTATTTCAGCAGCCCAGGCGGCGCTTCGCCTGCAGAGGTGTTGCGCAAGGCCTCCTGAATTCTGTACAGCCTGTACAGAATTCAGGAGGAAGGGGGAAGAGGGTTCAGGCCGGCTCTCCTCGGCTTTTCTCCTGGGCCATCCCCAGCTCCAGCAGCCCCGGTGGCGGGGTAATGCCAACCCAGCCTTCGCTCAGGTGCACTTCGGGCACAATCGCCTTCACGAAGGGGATCAGCAAACGCCGCGGACCACTCGGGCTGGCCTGCTCCACCTCCAGCAGGTCATTGCCGGCGTGGATCAGGTCGCAGACCCGGCCAATCACCTGACCGGTCTCCAGCAGCCGCACTTCGGTGCCCACCAGATCGAGCAGGTGGAATTCTCCTCGGGCCAGCTTGGGCCGGTCGTTGGCGCGCACCAACAACTGCTCGCCCACCAGGGCTTCGGCCGCCTCGCGGCTTTCGACATCGGCCAGCCGCACCACAAACAGCCCCTTGCCCGGCAGCTGGCGCCCGCCCCGCAGCTCTACCAGCCGCGGATCCTCGTCGCGCCGCTGCAGCCAGCGTTGTCCGGCCCGGGTGAAGCGTTCGGGGAAATCGCTGAGGGGCAGGATCCGCAGTTCCCCCATTAGTCCCTGGGCGGCCACGATCTTGCCCACCACCATGAGCTCGTCTTGGGGGGAGTCGCCGGGACGATCGGTGTCGCTCAGATCAGCCATGCCCGTCTGATTCCCTCACCGGTCCTTCTCCCCCGATAATGACCCCACGCCTCGCCTGAACCATGGCCGACCTGTTGCCGATCCTGCCGGGCTCCACCGTGGTGGTGCGCGACGGCCGCTCGATTTACAACGGCTATCGGGGCTTCGTGCAGCGCATCAGCGGCCAGCAGGCTGCCGTGCTGTTTGAGGGGGGCAACTGGGACAAGCTGGTCACCATGCCGCTCAAGATTCTCGAGCAGGCTTGAGCACCGCCAGGGCGGCGCGAGCCGCTTCCTGTTCGGCGCTACGCCGCGAGCGGCCCCAACCTTCGTGACCCCCGTTCACCGCGACGCCAGGGCCGCAAACCGTCACCGTGCAGCGAAAGCGGCATGGGTCGGCGTGGATCTGGCTGCATTCCTCGCAGCTGTAGTGGGGCAGGCCCAGCCCAGCGGCCTGGGTCCATTCCTGCAGGGCTGACTTCCAGTTGTGGCGGTCTGGATCGGCCAGCAGTTCGGCGCTGCTGCGCTGCCAGTGGGGGGTGAGCCAGCGGTGCACTGGCTCCAGGCCGCCCTGGCCGGCACCCCAGGCCTCATAGAGGCCGCCCAGCAGGGCTTCGCAGCACTCCGCCCGCACGGTGGCCTGTCCGGCCCGGTCGCCGCTGGCCATCGGGCCCAGGTGCAGCATGGCTTCGATGCCGCAGCGCTCGCCCAGTTCGGCCAGCCAGCGGTCGCTCACCAGCTGGGCCCGTAGGGCTGAGCAGCGCCCCACACTCAAGCTCGGATAGTGCTGCTGTAGGAATTCGGAGGCCGCCAGCCGCAGCACGGCGTCGCCCAGAAACTCCAGCCGCTCGTGGTTGACGGCCCGGCCCGCGGACGTGTGGGTGAGGGCCTCCTCAATGGGAGCAAGATTGCGGTTGCCGGGTTCCAGGTCTAAGGACCGCAGGAAGGCAACCAACTGCTGGTGGCGTTCGGGTCCCATGGCTGGAGGGGATCGCGGGCTGGAGCAAAGGGTGAAAGCAGGACGTAAGCCGGGTTCTGTTCTCCCGCCGCAAGCCCGGAGGCCAGGGGCGGGGGGTGATCATCTGTCTGGGACCGCCGTTACCGGCGGCCTCGAGCGGCGCACTTGAAGCGGGACGGGTGTCATGGCCAACCGTTGTCCCTTGGCCTTGCTCCCAGCCGGGGTTTACCGAGCCAGCACCTCTCGATGCTGCTGGTGCGCTCTTACCGCACCCTTGCACCCTTGCCTGATCAGGGGGCGAGCCCCCTGCCATCGGCGGTGTGTTTCTGTGGCACTGTCCTCACGGTCACCCGCACTGGGCGTTACCCAGCAAGCCTGGCCATTGGGGAGCCCGGACTTTCCTCAACCAGGCGCTGGGGCTCCTCCGCAGAAGGACCCCAGCCCTGATCGCGATCACCTCGCCTGCTTTCACATCCCATAATGCCCCTGCGGACGTCTTGCGGGATGGTCGCGGGGGGCTGTAGCTCAGCCGGATAGAGCGACGGTTTCCTAAACCGTAGGTCGTGGGTTCGAGTCCCGCCAGCCCCGCTTCTGGTCCCAGCCGCTGCGCTTTCTGCGTTGCTGGTAGTGAGCGCTACGGGTGGTGGTCTACCCATTTCGGCCACCGGGGCTAGCGTGGTTCCAGTCGTCTGACCGCGATGACCCAGCTTCACGATCTGCGTCTGCGGCTGCTGGTGCAGCAGGAGAGCGAGCGCATCGCTGACAGCCAGCCCGATGAGCTCGACCTTTCGGTGGTGCAGGCCCGCTGCCTCTGCTGGCTGGCCCTGCTGGCGGAAGCCCATGAAGAGCAGGCCACCGACGCCGAGCGTCGCGGCGACACCGAGCAGGCCATGGGCTGGTTTGCCGATTCCATGCGCCTGCGCGATGTGATCCATGTGGTCACCTCGATCGAGATCCCCCTGCCGGCCGCCAGCGGCGAGATCGACGAATTGGGCGACGACCAACGCGACCCAGGCCCCCTGGCGGCGTGAGTGTCATGATGGAATTTGACAACCCAAGGGAGTGCGGTGCCCGAAGAGCCCTGCCAATGCCCTGATTGCCAGCGTTTCTATCGGGAACACGACCGATTGATCCGTGAAAACCCCACCCTGCGCCAGCAGCAGGAGCTGAATTGGGCTGCGCTGCAGTCGTTTCGCACCCTGGCTGGACGGGTGATGGAGGAACTGCAGAAGCAACAGGAGGCGGCCGAGTCCGCCGCCCAGTCCGCTCCTGCCGCCCAGGCAGCCGGAGCTGGGGCCGATCAGGCCGGAGATCAGGCTGGCGAGCCCGATGCGTTCCAGCAGGCCATGGCCGATCTGGAGAACATCAACGCCCACCTGTTCTCGATTGAGGCGCTGATGGAGCGCATCTTCGATGTGCGCGTGCCCGAGGAGGTGGAGCAGAAGTTCCGAGAGGTGGCCGGCGAGCTGGCCCCCGACCCCCTCAATGCCGACCGCCTGCGGCTCAATCGCCTGCTGCACCAAACCCCGGACCTACCGGGTTAGGCCTTCGGGTTCGTCCATCTCACAGGTGATGGTCACAGGGAAGCTCTCGGCCCGCCAGATCCGTTCGGCGTAGTCGCGGATCGAGCGGTCGGAGGAGAAGAAGCCGCTGCGGGCTGAATTGAGCAGCGACATCCGGTTCCAGCGGCCTCGGTCGGCCCAGGCACGATCCACGTCGGCCTGGGCCTGCAGATAGGCGTTGAAATCGGCCAGCACGAAGAAGGGATCCCGGCCGGTGAGGTTCTGCAGCAGGGGCCGGAACAGGTCGCCGTCGCCATTGCTGAAGTGGCCCTGCTCCACCAGCCGCAGGATCTCAGCGAGCTCCGGCATGCTGCCGATCAGCTCCCAGGGGCGGTAGCCACTGTTGTGCAGGCTGGAGATCTCCTCTGCGGTTTTGCCGAACAGGAAGAAGTTGTCGGCGCCCACCTGCTCGCGGATCTCCACATTGGCGCCATCCAGGGTGCCGATGGTGAGGGCGCCATTCATGGCGAACTTCATGTTGCCGGTGCCGGAGGCTTCCTTGCCGGCGGTGGAGATCTGCTCGGAGAGATCGGAGGCGGGGTAGACCCGCTCGCCCAGCTTGACGTTGTAGTCGGCCAGGAAGATCACCCGCAGGCGGCCCTCCATGTCGGGATCGGCGTTGATCGTTTCGGCGATGCCGTTGATGAAGCGAATGATCAGCTTGGCCATGTAATAGCCGGGCGCTGCCTTGCCGCCGAAGATGACGGTGCGGGGTGCCATGCCGTCGGCCTGGCCGTTCTTGATCCGCAGGTATTGGGCGATCACCTGCAGGGCGTTGAGGTGCTGGCGCTTGTATTCGTGGATGCGCTTCACCTGCACGTCAAACAGCGACGCCGGATCCACTAGCACGCCGGTGTGGCGGTGGATGTAATGGCTCAGCTGGCCCTTCACGGCCAGCTTGGTGGCCTGCCAGCGCTCCAGGAAGCTGCTGTCGTCCACAAACTGCTCCAGCTTGCGCAGTTCATCGAGGTGATTGACCCAGCCCTCGCCGATCGATTCGTTCAGCAGGGCTGAGAGCTGGGGATTGGCCAGGGCCACCCAGCGCCGGGGGGTCACGCCGTTGGTGACGTTGGTGAACTTCTCCGGCCACAGGGCGGCGAACTCAGGGAACAGCTCGGTTTTGACCAGTTCGCTGTGCAGGGCCGCCACACCATTGACGTGGTGCGACGCCACGGTGGCCAAGTGGGCCATGCGCACCGCCTTGCCGCCCTCCTCGTCGATGATCGACATCTTGCGCAGGATCTGCTCGTTGCCCGGGTACTTGAGACGCACCTGCTGCAGGAAGCGGCGGTTGATCTCGTAGATCAGCTCCAAGTGCCGCGGCAGCAGGGAGCCGAACAGCCCCAGCCCCCACTTCTCCAGGGCCTCGGGCAACAGGGTGTGGTTGGTGTAGGCCACCGAACGGCTGGTGATGCTCCAGGCAACCTCCCAGTCGAGGTTTTTGTCGTCGAGCAGCAGGCGCATCAGCTCCGCCACGGCGATCGCCGGGTGGGTGTCGTTGAGCTGCACGGCCCAGTGGTCGGGGAATTCGGTGATCGGGATGCCGCGGGCATCAAGATTGCGGATCATGTCCTGCAGGGAGCAGCTCACGAAGAAGTGCTGCTGCTTGAGGCGCAGGCGGCGGCCCTCGTCGGTGCCGTCGTTGGGATAGAGCACCTTGGAGAGGGTCTCCGAACCCACTTTTTCCTCCACGGCGCCGTAGTAATCGCCGATGTTGAAGGCGTAGAAGTCGAAGGATTCGGTGGCGTCCGCGCGCCAGAGGCGCAGCCGGTCGCAGGTGTTGACCCGGTAGCCCAGCACCGGCACGTCGTGGGGGATGCCGATGGCGTGCTCCTCAGGAATCCAGCGCACCCGGTAGGTGCCGTGCTCATCGCGGTAGCTCTCGGTGCGGCCACCGAAGCCCACGAAGCAGGCCTGGTCGGGGTGGGGCAGCTCCCAGGGCCAGCCGCTCTTGAGCCACTTGTCGGTGATTTCCACCTGCCAGCCGTCGCGGATCAGCTGGTCGAAGATGCCGAACTCGTAGCGGATGCCGTAGCCGGTGGCGGGGATCTCCAGCGAGGCCAGCGATTCGAGGAAACAGGCCGCCAGCCGCCCCAGTCCGCCGTTGCCCAGGCCCGGCTCCTCCTCCACGTCGAGGATCTCGTTGATGTCGTTGATGCCGAAGCGGCGCAGCGCCTCCGCCGCCTCCTGCTGGATGCCCAGCATCAGCAGGTTGTTGCCCAGTTGCGGCCCGATCAGGAATTCGGCCGAGAGGTAGGCCACCACCCGCGTGGGTGTGGCGCTCAGGGCTTCAATGCCGGCCAGGTAACGGGTCATCAGCCGATCGCGCACGGCGTAGCTGAGGGCCATGTAGAGGTCGTGGAGGCTGGCCGTGGGGGCGAGTTTGCCGAGCGTGTAGAAGAGGTGCTCGGTCATGCCGTCGAACACGTCGTCAGCGGCGAGCCCGCTGCGATCGGAGTCCGCGTAGCAGCCTGGGGTGGGCAGGTGCAGGTTGCTGGGTTGAAGGTCGCTCATACGAGCAATCCTCCGTCATGGGCCGGGGCACGGCCTGCAGACCACCGCCAGTTCGTCACGTCGTCGGCATCCATGCCGTGCAGGTGGGCGTAGGCACGGTTGGCCAGGATCGCCTCCTTCATCCGCTCCTTGACGTGGGCGGCTCGCGATCCCAATCGTGGCACCCGGTCGATCACATCGATCACCAGGTTGAAGCGGTCGATCTGGTTGTTCATCGCCAGTTCAAGCGGGGTGTTGATATTCCCCTTCTCCTTGTAGCCGCGCACGTGGAAGTTGGGGTGGTTGGTGCGGTGGTAGGTGAGCCGGTGAATCAGCCACGGGTAACCGTGGAAATTGAAGATCACCGGCCGATCGGTGGTGAACAGGCTGTCGAAGTCGCGGTCGCTCAGCCCGTGGGGGTGTTCGTTGGGGGTGGTGAGGGAAAACAGCTTCACCACGTTGAGCACGCGGATCTTGAGCGAGGGGATTTCGCGGCGCAGGATCTCCACGGCCGCCAGCGTTTCCTTGGTGGGGACGTCCCCGGCGCAGGCCATCACCAGATCGGGCTCATCCGGTTCGGTGCCGCAGTCGTCGTTGCTGGCCCAGCTCCACAGGCCGATGCCCTTGGCCACATGGGCGCGCGCCTGGGCGAGGTTGAGGTACTGGAGGTGGCTCTGCTTGTCGGAAACGATGATGTTGCACACGTTGGTTTCCAGCAGCGCTTCTTCGGCCACCGCCAGCAGGCAATTGGCATCGGCGGGTAGGTAGACGCGCACCACCTCTCCGCTCTTGTTGCCAGCCAGGTCGATGAAGCCCGGGTCCTGGTGGGTGAAGCCGTTGTGGTCCTGGCGCCACACGGTTGAGCTGATCAGGCAGTTCCAGGCGGAGATCGGGGCCCGCCAGGGGGCGTGATGGATGCAGCTCTCCAGCCACTTGGCGTGCTGGTTGAACATCGAGGCGATCACATGGGCGAAGGCCTCGTAGGTGTGGAAAAAGCCGTGCCTACCGGTGAGGACGTACCCCTCCATCATTCCCACCAGGGTGTGCTCGGAGAGCATCTCCACCACCCGACCGCTGCGGCTCAGCTCACTGCCGCCCGCGCCATTGACGCCGGCGTCTTCAGGCAGCAGCTCTTCCATCCACACTTTTTTGCTGCGCTCGTAGATCGCCTGCAGGCGATTGGAGGCGGTTTCATCCGGCCCGAACACCCGCACTGAATCAGGGTTGAGCTCAATGGCATCGCGCAGGAGCTCCCCCAGTGGGGCAGTGTTCTCATGCTCCACCTGACCTGGAGCATTGAGGGCGACGGCGTAGCGCTCGATCGCCGGCAGGCGCAGCTTGCGGCGCAGCAGCCCGCCATTGGCATGGGGGTTGGAGCCCATGCGGCGGCGGCCCGTGGGGGAGAGGGCCTGAAGCTCCGGCCGCAGCCGCCCCTGGTCGTCAAAGAGCTCCCAGGGGCGGTAGCTCTTAAGCCAGGCTTCCAGCATGTGCAGCTGCTCAGGATCGCCCTTGGGGTTGGGCAGGGGCACCTGGTGGGCGCGCCAGAAGTTCTCGAGCTTCTTGTCGCCCAGGGCCGCTGGGCCGGTCCAGCCCTTGGGCGAGCGCAGCACAATCATCGGCCAGACGGGCCGGCTGACGCGGGTGGGATCACCGCTGCGGCGTGCCTTCGCCTGGATGGCGGCGATGCGGTCCGCGGCGCCGTCCATCGCGGCGGCCATGGCAGCGTGCATGGCCATCGGCTCGCTGCCTTCCACAAACAACGGCTCCCAGCCGTAGCCCCGCATCAGGCTGGCGAGCTCCTCTTTGGGGATGCGCGCCAGCAGGGTGGGGTTGGCGATTTTGTAGCCATTGAGATGCAGCACCGGCAGCACCGCCCCGTCGCTCATCGGGTTGAGAAACTTGTTGATGTGCCAGCTGGTGGCCAGCGGACCGGTTTCCGCCTCGC
Source organism: Cyanobium sp. Alchichica 3B3-8F6 (assembly GCF_024346435.1). Lineage (NCBI taxonomy): Bacteria > Bacillati > Cyanobacteriota > Cyanophyceae > Synechococcales > Prochlorococcaceae > Cyanobium > Cyanobium sp. Alchichica 3B3-8F6. The sequence goes on from NZ_JAGQCZ010000004.1 coordinate 41,606, forward strand.
CATCGCCGACGCAGGCCAGGGCAATCAGTGAGGGGTTGTCGAACACGGCCCCACAGGCGTGGGAGAGCACATAGCCGAGCTCGCCGCCCTCATGGATCGAGCCGGGTGTTTCCGGGGTGCAATGGCTGCCGATTTGGCCAGGGAAGGAGAACTGCTTGAGGAACCGCCCCATCCCGGCGGCATCCTGGGATTTGTTGGGATAAATCTCGCTGTAGGAGCCGTCCAGGTAGGTCGGTGCCAGCACGCCCGGGGCCCCGTGGCCTGGGCCAGACAGGTAGATCATGTCGAGATCGCGCTCGCGGATCAGCCGGTTGGCATGGGCCCAGATGAACGCCTGACCCGGGGAGGATCCCCAGTGACCTAGCAGGCGGTTCTTGATGTGCTCGGGCCGCAGCGGTTCGGCCAGCAGCGGGTTGTCCTGCAGGTAGATCATCCCCACCGCCAGGAAGTTGGCGGCTCGCCACCAGGCATCCAGGTGTTGCAGCTGCTCCGAGGTCAGGTCTTCAGCCATGGCGTTTGCATGAATCCTGGATTCAGACCGTAGCGATGGCTGCCATAGCCGAACCGCCCGCCCGGATAGAGATCTGCTTGCGAACACGTTGAGCCTGGCCGCTTTAAGGTCGGCGCCTCAACGGCCCTGCCAAGCGCTCTCAGCCTCCATGGTGTTGCCAGCCCTGTTGCTTGAAATCGGTAGTCATCAGGCGGAGGTGGCCAAAACCCTGATTTCGGTTGGGGAATTCCTGGTGATCTTTGTGGCGGCTCGCTTCCTGGCCGAGCTGATGGTGCGGGTTCAGCTGCCCACGATCCTGGGTGAGCTGGTGGCGGGTGTCCTGATCGGGGTGTCCGGTCTGCACCTGATCGTGCCGCCCGACACCCAGGTTCAGCTCAGCAGCTGGGGGCTGGGGTTGCTCAGCTCCCTAGCCGATATTTCGCCAGAAACGGTGCAGGCGATCTACGCCGAAACCTTCCCCAACCTGGAGGCGGTTTCCCAGATCGGCCTGTTTGCCCTGCTGTTTCTCACAGGCCTGGAGAGCGAGCTCGACGAGCTGGTGGCGGTGGGTGCCCAGGCCACCACCGTGGCGGTGACCGGCGTGGTGCTTCCCTTTGCCCTCGGCACCGGCGGCCTCTATTACCTCTTCCATGTGCCGCTGATTCCGTCGATCTTTGCCGGGGCGGCGATGACCGCCACCAGCATCGGCATCACAGCGAGTGTGTTCGGCGAGCTGAAGTTTCTGCGCACCCGCGAAGGCCAGACCGTGATCGGTGCCGCCGTGCTCGACGACATCCTCGGCATCGTGATCCTGGCGGTGGTGGTGAGCCTGGCTGGAGGCGAGGGCTTCAGCCTGGGGCCGATTCTCAAGTTGGTGGCGGCGGCTGGCGTGTTTGTGGCGGCGGCCCTGTTCCTGAGCCGCACCGCCGCGCCTGCTTTCGACTGGGTGCTCGACCAGCTCAAGGCCCCCGGCGAGGTGGTGGTGGCGGCCTTTGTGGTGTTGTCGTTGTGCTGCTTTGTGGCCCAGGCCATTGGCCTGGAGGCGGCCCTGGGGGCCTTCGCGGCGGGATTGATCCTGAGTGGCTCGAAGCACACCCATGCCATCCAGGACACGGTCAAACCGCTGGTAGCGCTGTTTGCCACGATTTTCTTCGTGCTGATCGGCACGGGGATGGACCTGTCGGTGCTCAATCCGCTGGACCCTGCCAACCGTGAGGGCCTCGTGGTGGCGGCGTTCCTGCTCACCGTTGCCATCGTCGGCAAGGTGGCCGCCGGTTGGAGCTACGTCAGCAAGGAGAAGACCAACCGGCTGGTGGTGGGTCTGGGGATGATGCCCCGCGGTGAGGTGGGCCTGATTTTCCTGGGGCTCGGCACCCAGGCCGGTTTGCTGACCAAACCGCTGGAGGCCGCCATCCTGCTGATGGTGATTGGCACCACCTTCCTGGCGCCAATCCTGCTCAGAGTGGTGCTGGGTGGCAGTGCTGGAGGCCCCGATCTTGACCCGCTTGCCGAAATCCCCACCTGAGTTGCCCTTGAGGCCCCCCGCCAACCCGCTGCGGCGCTGGGGGCTGAGCTGGGGCGGCTGGCTCGACAACCGCCATGGCGAATGGTGGCTGCTGGCTCAGTTGGTGCTGATCGCCGCGCATCTGCTGCCCCCCTGGCCGGCCCCGGGCGCCTGGGGCTATGCCTGGCCCCTGCCGCTGGCGCTCGGCGGAGCCGTGCTGTTTGTGGTGGGGTTGGTGTTGGCGGCCCAGGCGTTCTGGGGGCTCGGAGCCAGCCTCACCCCCCTGCCTGATCCGATCCTGGGCGCCCCTCTGGTGAGCAGCGGCGCCTATGGCCGCTGCCGTCATCCCCTGTATCAAGCCGTGCTGCTGTGCTCGCTGGGCGTGACCCTGGCCCTCGGCAGCCTGTTGCATCTGGCCTTGCTGCTGGGCCTGGCGGCCGTGTTGGGCGGCAAGGCGCGCCGGGAGGAGCGGGCACTGGCGGCGGTTCACCCCGAGTACGCCGCCTACCGGGCCGCGACGCCCGCCATCATTCCCCGCCTTCCCTGGCTCGACTGGCGAGTGCTGTGAACAGCCCCCAGCCGGCGGCGATCAGGCCGAGGCTGCTGGCCCAGTCGGGGCCGAGAGCCCAGCTCAGGGCCAGGTCGGCCAGCACCCCGATGGCCAGGGCCAGCAGCAGGCTGCTGACCACCAGCGCTATTTGCTGAGCTGCTGCGGGCAGGGGGCCTGCCGCCAGCGCCTCCTCCAGGCGTGTCAGGGGCCCGCTCAAGGGCAGATAGAGCGCCAGGGCCCAGAGGGCGATCCCCGGCAGGAAGGGAGTCCAGTCGGGGCTGGTGAGGGGCAATGGCGCGCCGCGGTTCTCCCTAGCATCAACCACCCTGGCGCCGTGCATGGTGGCTTCTGTGTCGAATCCGCAGCCCTGGAGCTACGCCGGCCATCCCGTGTATGCCGTGACGGCGGCGCCGGCCCAGCCCGAAGGGCCGGCGATCCTGCTGGTGCACGGCTTCGGCGCCTCCACCGACCACTGGCGCTACAACATTCCCGTGCTGGCCGAGCGCCACGAGGTGCACGCCATCGACCTGCTGGGCTTCGGCCGCAGCGCCAAGCCCGCCGCGCTGGCCTATGGCGGCGCCCTCTGGCGCGACCAGCTGGCCGCCTACGTGAGCGAGCGCATCGGCCGGCCCACGGTGCTGGTGGGCAATTCGCTCGGGGGTTTCTCGGCGTTGGCCGCCGGGGTGGCCCTCGGCAGGCAGGCTGCCGGGGTGGCGTTGCTCAACGCTGCCGGCCCGTTCAGCGATGAGCAGGCGCCGCCCAAGGGCTGGGGCGCGATCGCCCGCCAGACGATCGGGGGCGCCTTGCTGAAGAGCCCGGTGCTGCAGCGGCTGCTGTTTGAAAACCTGCGCCGGCCCGCCACGATCCGCCGCACCCTCAATCAGGTGTACATCGACAAGACCAACGTCGATGACGCGCTGGTGGAGGCGATCCGCCGGCCCTCTCTGGATCCGGGCGCCTTTGGCGTGTTCCGCACCGTGTTCGACATTCCCCGCGGCCAGCCCCTCGATGAGCTGTTCGCCCAGCTGGGTTGCCCGCTGCTGCTGCTCTGGGGCATCCGCGATCCCTGGATCAACGCCGTAGGCCGCCGCGCCGCCTTCCAACGCCATGCACCGGCTGCCACCAGCGAGGTGGTGCTGGACGCGGGCCACTGCCCCCACGATGAGGTGCCTGGGCTGGTGAATGCGGCCCTGCTGGAGTGGATGGACGGCCTCAGTGCGGCGGCGGCTGCACCCCCGGCAGCCGACCTCGCGCCAGTAGCTGCTTCGGGTCGAACTGGCGCTTGATCGCCTCGATCATCGGCCGGGATGGGGCATCCAGCCAGGCTGGGAGCTGGGCCCCAGCCGGTTGACGCAGCACGGTGAGATAGCCGCCCCAGCCCAGGCAGCTCCGCCGCAGCGCCTCCACTCGGTAGGCCGGCAGTTGGTCTGCCGCTGCCCAGGCGAAGCCGATCCCGCTGCCGGCACTGAGGCACACCGGCAGGCCGGTCAGAGCGGCTTCAGCCAGCAGGGCGGGCGCCTCGCTGGGGCGCACGGCCAGGCGCAGCAACCAGTCGCAGGCCTCGGGCCCCGGGCCACGGCTTTCGGCCACGCGGGCATCGAGGTCGGCCGGCTCCAGCGGCAGGGCGGCGATGCCAAAGGGGGTGGCTTTGGCGGCGATGCAGGTGATCTGCTCGTCGAGGGTGCGGGCGTTGATGCTGGCGAGGCTGATCAGCAGTCCGGTGTCGCCCCCTTGGGCGGGGCCGGCGCGCCACCAGTCGATTCGCTCCGGGCTGAGGCTTGAGCTCAGCAGCCAGCCACTCAGCTGCCCCAGGGCCTCCAGCGGGCCACTGAGCCACAGGCCCCGCCGCTGGGGCGGCAGCGGCAGGGTGCGCAGGGTGACGCTGGTGATCAGGCCCAGGGCGCCCCAGCTGCCGGTGAACAGGCGCATCAGGTCGTAGCCGGCCACGTTTTTCACCACCTTGCCGCCGGCCCGGGCGCGGGTGCCGTCGGCGCGGATCAGCTCGATGCCGATCAGCTGGTCGCGCACGCCCAGGTAACGCTGACGCAGGCCACCGGCCAAGCCTCGCGCCACCAGGCCGCCGAGGCTGCCGCTGGCTTCACCGGCGGGCCCGCTGCCCCAGGGCCAGTCGAGGGCCAGCCACTGCCCGTGGTGGGCCAGCTCCGCCTGCACCTCCACCAGTGGTGTGCCGGCCTGGGCCGTCACGGTGAAATCGCCAGGGCTGTGCTCGACGATGCCGCGCAAGCGGCCGCAGCTCACGGTTGTGCTGCCAGCAGCCACCGGCGGCCCCCAGCTGAGGCGGCTGCCCAGGCCGGCGGGTTGCCAGGGGGTGGCCTGCCGGTGCAGCGCTCGCACCAGCTCCTGCAGCTCGCTGGGCTCCGGAGTGATCACGGCACGATGGTGCCATGGCCGCTCCCACCAAAATCATCGTCATCGACGATGACCCCACCGGCTCCCAGACCGTGCACAGCTGTCCGCTGCTGCTGCGCTGGGACCCAGCCACCCTGGCGGCGGGGCTGAGGCACCCGTCGCCGCTGCTGTTTCTGCTGGCCAACACCCGGGGCCTGGCGCCCCAGCCGGCCGCCGATCGGGTGCGCGAAATCTGCCGGGCCCTGGCGGTGGCCCTGCCCGCTGCCGGCATCGCGCATTGGTGGCTGGTGAGCCGCGGCGATTCCACCCTGCGGGGCCATTTCCCCCTGGAGGTGGACGTGATCGCTGCTGAGCTGGGTCCGTTCGCCGCCACCCTGCTGATCCCGGCATTTCTGGATGGGGGGCGCACCACGGTGGGCGGGGTGCACCTCCTGAATGGCCAGCCCGTGCATGAAACGCCCTTCGCCAGGGATGGCTTGTTCGGCTATGGCAGCAGCGACCTGCCGGCCTGGGTGGAGGAGAAGAGCGGCGGCCGCATCCCCGCTGCGGACGTGCTCCGCCTCGAAGGCGCCGAGCTGGATCGGGCTGCTCAGGATGGGGGCCACGACCTGGCCCAGTGGCTGGACGGGCTGGAGAACCAGCCCGTGGTGGCCGTGGATGGGGAGCGGCCTGGGCAGCTGGCGGCCCTGGCCGGGGCCGTGCGCGCCGCGTCCAGGGCCGTGCTGTCCCAGTCGGCGGCGAGCTGGATCCAGGCTTTGGCGGCCCTGCCGCCTCAGCCCCGCGATGCGGCTGGTTTGGCGGGGTTGCGGCGCCGCGATCGCGATGGTGCGCCGCTGCCGGGTTTGGTGCTGGTGGGCTCCCACGTGCCCCTGGCTGATGCCCAGCTGGCTGCCCTGCTGGTGGAGCCGGTTTGCGGGCTGGTGGAGCTGGATGTGGCCAAAGTCCAGCGGGTGCTCGAGGGGCCGGCACCCGCGGAGCTGCTGGCTTCGCTGGAGCGGAGCTGGCTGGCGCAGCTGCAGGCCGTGCTGGCGGCGGGGCAGACGCCGGTGCTGGCCACCAGTCGCGGGGAGCTCGTGTGTGCTTCGCCTCAGGAGCGGCGCCGGCTTGGGGAGGCCCTGGCGGGGCTGATGGCGCGGTTGGCGGCGGCCCTCGCCCCCCGGCTTGGCTACGTGATCAGCAAGGGCGGCATCACCAGCCACACCCTGCTGGCCGATGGCCTTGCCTTAGCGGCGGTGGAGTTGCAGGGCCAGCTGCTGCCGGGGCTGTCGCTGGTGCTGACGCCCGCGGATGGGCCGGTGCCGGGGCAACCCGTGCTCACCTTTCCCGGCAACCTGGGCGAAGCGGACACCCTGCGGCAGGCCTGGTGCTGGATGGAGGGGCAGGGCTCAACTTCCTGCTTGGGAGACGCGGATTAGCCGGGAGGCTGCGTAGCCCAGGGCCACCAGCACCAGGGCAGCCAGGCTGTCGACCCAGTCGCCCAGGGCCGTGCCGACCAGATAGGCCAGCGACACCGCGGCGACCAGCAGGGGGGTGAGGGGGTAACCCCAGGTGCGGAAGGGGCGGGGCAGGTTGGGCTCCTGGCGGCGCAGGGCCAGCAGCGCGGCGATGCCCGCCAGCGGCAGGCTCACGTAGAGCACGGCACCCATGGCCAGGAGCCGCTCGAACGAGCCGGCCAGCACCAGGGCCGCCGCCGCCGTGCTGGTGATCAGCAGGGCAACGGCCGGGGTGCCGCCCCCGTTCACCGCCGCCACAGCGCTGGGCAGCAGGCCATCACGGCTGAGGCCAAACAAAATCCGTGGCGCGGCCATCACCACGGTGTTGATCAGGCCCAGCAGCGACACAAGCGCGATGGCTGTGATCAGCACTGCCCCCAGCGGGCCGGCCAGGGCCAGGGCCGCGGCTGCGGCCGGCAGGCTGGAGTTGGCCAGCTGGGCGATCGGCAGCACGTGCAGCAGGGCCAGGTTGATCAGCAGGTACAGCACGAGCACCGCCAGCACCCCGCCGATCAGGGAGCGGGGCAGATCACGCCCCGGTTCGCTGAATTCCTCGGCGAAATAGACCGGGCTGGCCCAGCCGTCGTAGGTGGTGATCACCGCCTGCAGGGCCAGCACCACGGCCAGGCTGAGGTTTCGCCAGCCCAGCGTCGTCATGGGTTCAGGGGTTGGGGGCGCGATGGGGGCCGCGGTGGGGATGGGCAGCAGAAAGCAGGCCGCCACCAGGGCCAGGAAGGCCACCGCCTTGGCCAGGCTGAGCAGCTCCTGGCTGGTGCTGCCGGCCCGCAGGCCCCGCAGCTGGATCAGGCTGAACAGGCCGATCGCCAGCAGGGCCAGGCCCTTGCTGATGCTGCCCTCCAGTGGCATCCCTGCCGGCAGCAGATCCGCCGGTAGGAGGGCCAGGCCGTAGTCGCCCACGGTGGTGGCCACCCAGGCCAGGCCGATGCAGTGGGCCAGCCAGTCGGTCCAGCCCACCAGGAAGCCCACCTGCCGGCCGAAGGCCCGCTCCGCGTACACATACCAACCGCCGGCCTGAGGGAGCGCTGCCGCCAGCTCGGCGATGCACACCGCCCCCAGCAGGGCATAGACCCCTCCGGCCAGCCACACCGCCAGCACCAGGGCCGGGCTGGGCAGCTGGGCCGCCACCAGGCCAGGGGTGCGCAGGATGCCTGCCCCGATCGTGCCGCCCACGGCGCCGGCCAAGCCGAAGCCCAGGCCCAGGATGTCCAGCAGCCGGCCTGGGGCTGGCTGGCTCATCGGTGTTGGCTCAGGCACGCCCCGCCCGCCAGCTGCGCTGCAGCAGCTCGATCGGGTGCAGCACAGGCTGCGGGAAGTCGCCCTCGCCCAGGTGGCGGCGCAGTTGCAGGCTGCAGCCGATGTTGGCGCTGGCCACGAGCTCGGCGCCGGTGCCGGCCAGGTCGGCCGCCTTGATCCGGCCCAGCTCAGCGGCTTCCTCGGGCTGCACCAGGTTGTAGATGCCGGCACTGCCGCAGCACACCCCGGCCTCCATCGCCTCCCGCAGCTGGATGTGGGGGATGGCGGCCAGCAGCTGCCGTGGCTGCTCGCGGATGCCCTGGCCGTGCAGCATGTGGCAGGCGTCGTGGAATGCGACCTGCAGGGGGCGCTCCGCGCTGGCGGGGGTGCCGTCGGGGTGGTTCAGGGGTGCCAGGTGTGCCCGGAACGTCTCGCTTAGCCCCAGCTCAGCCAGGAATTGCTGGATGTCGGCCACCTGGCCGGCGAAGCCCGCCGCCGAGGGGCTCTCCAGGATCGAGCCGTAGGCCTTGAGGGTGTGGCCGCAGCCGGAGGCCGCCACCAGCACCGCATCCAGAGGGCCCACGCCGGCGAAGCTCGCCATCAGGTCGGTGGCCAGCTCGCGTGTTTGCGCCAGTTCTCCCTGGTGGTGGGTGGCGGCGCCGCAGCAGCCCTGGCTTGGCGGGATCACAACCTCGATGCCGTTGGCGCTGAGCACTTCCACCGCCGCCTCGTTCACAGCTGGATCAAACAGGCGCTGGACGCAGCCCAGCACCAGCCCCACCCGGGCGCGGCGTTCGCCCTGGGCCGGCACCACCTGGGGGAACGCCTCGCGGAAGGCCTCCGGCGCCAGCGGTGGCAGCAGTTGTTCCATCGCCTCCAGCTGGGGCCCGAGCAGCCGCAGAAGGCCACTGCGGCGCGCCAGGGCTTGCAACGGCGTGCCGGCGTAGGCCCGCAAAGGCGTTAGGGCTGCCCGCAGCCGGTTGGGGTAGGGCAGCAGGGCAAACAGCAGTTTGCGGAAGGCGCGCTCAACCGGCGTGCGCAGCTCCGGCGCATTGAGCTTGGGGCGGGTGGCTTCGATCAGCTGGTCGTAGCGCACCCCCGAGGGGCAAGCCGTGACACAGGCCAGGCAGCCCAGGCAGCTGTCGAAGTGCTTGGCCACGGTGGCATCGAGCTGCAGCTCTCCGGCTTCGATGGCCTTGAGGGCATGGATGCGCCCGCGGGGCGAATCCATTTCCGTGCCCAGCACCCGGTAGCTGGCGCATGTGGGCAGGCAGAAGCCGCAGTGCACGCAGGGGTCGGTGTTCATCCCCCGAAGTGCTGGATCACGGCCTCGGCGAAGCCGCTGCAGCTCACCGGCTCCACGGGGGGCTCCATCAGCCGGGCCAGGTCGTAGGTGACCTCCTGGTTGGCGATGGCGGCGCTGAGGCCGGCGGTGATCAGGTCGGCTGCTTCCTGCCAGCCCATGAACTCCAGCATCATCACGCCGCTGAGGATCACCGAGCCGGGGTTGATGCGGTCAAGGCCGGCGTGCTTGGGGGCGGTGCCGTGGGTGGCTTCGAAAATGGCTGCGTTGTCGCCGATGTTGGCGCCGGGGGCCATGCCCAGGCCGCCCACCACGGCGGCGGCGGCGTCGGAGATGTAGTCGCCGTTGAGGTTGAGGGTGGCCAGGATCGAGTAGTCGGCCGGGCGGGTCTGGATCTGCTGGAAGATGCTGTCGGCGATGCGGTCGTCGACCAGCACCATCGCCTTCCACTGGCCATTGCCGTGGCTGGCGCCGATGGCGTCGATCACGCCCTGCACTTCGGCATCAATGGCGGCCTTCTTCTCGGGGGTGAGGCTGTCGTAGCCGGGCTCGACCATCCGAGCGTTGGCTTCGATGCTCAGGCCGGGGTTGCGGTCGGCGTTGTCGAGGATCCAGCTCTCCCGCTCGGTCACGCACACGCTTCGGAACTCCGTGGTAGCCAGCTCGTAGCCCCAGTCCCGGAAGGCGCCTTCGGTGAATTTCATGATGTTGCCCTTGTGCACCAGGGTGACGTGGCGCTTGTTGCCCTCGAGGCGCAGGGCGTGCTGGATCGCCTTGCGGATGTGGCGCTGGCTGCCGTGCTTGCTCACCGGCTTGATGCCGATGCCTGAGCCGGCGGGGATCTGGCGCTGGCCGAGCTTGCCGTTGGCCGGGATCACCACCTCATTGAGGTGGCGGATCAGATCGAGGCACACCGGGTCGCTGGCTTCCCATTCGATCCCCATGTAGATGTCCTCGGTGTTCTCGCGATACACGATCACGTCGAGGTCCTGGGGCCGTTTGTGGGGGCTGGGGGTGCCTTCGTAGTAGCGGCAGGGGCGCACGCAGCAATACAGATCGAAGATCTGGCGCAGGGCCACGTTCAGCGAACGGATGCCGCCGCCGATCGGCGTGGTGAGCGGGCCCTTGATCGCCACGCCGTAGGTGCGGATCGCCTCGAGGGTGTCCTCGGGCAGGTATTGATAGGTGCCGTAGAGGTCGCAGGCCTCATCACCGGCGTACACCTTGAACCACTCGATCCGGCGCTCACCGCCGTAGGCCTTGGCCACGGCCGCATCCAACACCTTCTGGGTGGCGGGCCAGATGTCCACGCCGGTGCCATCGCCGCGGATGAAAGGGATGATCGGGTCGTTGGGCACCACCGGCTGGCCGTTCTCGAAGCGGATGGCCGTTCCCTGGGCCGGGGCTGTGAGCTTTTCGAAGCTGGCGGCGGGGCTGGTGGCCATGGGCTTGTGCTGACCGGGGGCGGCGCGATCGGTGTGGCGAGCCTAGGTTTTGGGCATGCAGCGGTTCTGCTCAGGGGAAACGGCATGAATGCCGCCGACCAGGTTCGATCGTTGGCCCAGGCCCAGGCGATCGCCTCGGTGGCGGCCCTGTTCCGGGCTCACTTCCCTGATGCCCGAGCCAATCTCACCCCCTGGCGCGACGACCCCCTCACCCGTGCCTTCGCCGAGCAGGACAGCCTGGATCTCTCCTTTCACCTGCCCGGTTGGAGCCCCCGCAGCCAGTGCCGCTCGTTTCTGGTGCAGTTGCGGCTCCAGCAGCCCCCGGGCTTGGTGGGGGGCTCAAGCTCGCTGGCGGGCTCAACCAGTGGCGAGCGGCCGCGGCTGCTGGGGGTGACGGTGCGGGGGCTCACTTATGAGAGTGAGCGCTGGCGTCTGGCCACCGTGGGTGACTGGCAGCCCACCGGCAGCCATCTGCCCCAGGCCGCGGTGGCGCAGAAATTGCAACAGTTCTGCCGGGAGTTGTTCGACCTGTTTGCCGACTCCACCGCTGCCGGGCACTCCGAGGCGGCTTGAGCGCGCTTGCAGGCACGGGTGGCCCCATCGCTGTCGCTCTGGTCGTGCCGTTGTGAAACGCCGTGTTGAACAGGTGTCGAACGGCTCGCGAACGAACCTCCCCCCTGGGCAGCACGCGCCCGGCGAGCTGGCGGCGTAACCCTTCGCAACCTTGTTGCTCGCCTGGGCAAAGGCCCCGCCTAACCTGACTCCTCGCCCGTGCAGCGCCCCCGACTGATGGCTGTCGCCCTTGCTTCCCAACTGCGTGAAGGCACCAAAAAAGCCCACACGATGGCGGAGAACACCGGCTTCGTGAGCTGCTTCCTCAAGGGGGTGGTGGACAAGGCCAGCTACCGCACCTTGGTGGCCGACCTTTATTTCGTGTATTCGGCGATGGAGGAGGAGTTCGGCAAGCTCAAGGACCACCCGGTGGTGGGTCCGGTGGCTTTTGTCGAGCTCAACCGTCGCGAGAGCCTTGAGCAGGATCTGGCCTTCTATTTCGGCCCGGATTGGCGGAGTGCAGTCAAGCCCACCCCCGGGGCTCAGCAGTACGTCGAGCGCCTGCACCAGGTGGCGCGGGAGTGTCCGGAGCTGCTGGTGGGCCACCACTACACCCGCTACATCGGCGATCTCTCCGGCGGCCAGATCCTCAAGAACATCGCCCAGAAGGCGATGAACCTGGGTGAACACGACGGCCTGCGCTTCTACGAATTCGACGCGATCCCCGACGAGAAGGCCTTCAAGACCAACTACCGCGCCACCCTGGATGCCCTGCCGATCGATCAGGCCATGGCCGATCGCATTGTTGAGGAGGCGAACCACGCCTTCCACCTCAACATGACGATGTTCCAGGAGCTGGAGGGCAACCTGATCGCCGCCATCGGCAAGGTGTTGTTCGGCTTCCTCACCCGCCGCCAGCGCGCTGGCAGCACCGAGGCTGTCGCCGCCTGATCGCCCGTTGAGGCCCCTCCGCTTCCTGGTGCCCGGCACCACCGGCCGGTTCCGCTGCGGGGGGTTGCTGGTGGAGCAGCAGACAGCCCGGCTGTTGGCCGACCTGGTGCCGACCGAGCTCGTCACCTACCGGCAGCGAGAGGAGGGTCTGCCTTTCCTCAACGACTTGTTGCGGGCGGAGCCCCTGGGTGCCGCCGCCGCTAACCAGGCGCTTTGGATCGTCAGCTGGGGCTTCGATGTGCCCCGGCAGCTGCGGGCGTTGCGGGGCCGGCCGGCGGCCTATCACGCCCACAGCAGCGGCTATGGCTTTCGGCTGCCGCCCGGGGTGCCGGTGCTGGCGGTGAGCCGCAACACCTTGGGCTACTGGGGCCAGTGGGCCAGCCGCAATCCCCTGTTTCTGGTGCCCAATGCCCTGGGGGCCAGCTGGATCGCCAATGGCAATCGCCCCCACAACCGCCCCCCCCACAACCCCGGTGGCCGCACGATCGACGTGCTGGTGCAACGGCGCAAGTGCAGCGCCTACGTGCTGGAGCGGCTGGTGCCGGCCCTGCGGGCCCTGGGGCTGCGGGTGGAGGTGCAGGACGGCTGGGTGGAGGATCTGATGGGCTTGTTCAACAGCGCCACGGTGGTGCTCTACGACTCCGCCGACCACTGGCGTTGCAGCGGTGTGAGCGAGGGATTCGGCCTGCCACCGGTCGAGGCGCTGGCCTGTGGCTGCGTGCTGTTCAGCAGCTTCAACCACGCCCTGGCCGACACGCTCGATCCCGGCGGCCTGGCCCACCAGATCGGGGCGGGCACCCTGGCTGCCGATGTGGCGCGGATCACGGCGGCTGTGGCTGATCCCGCGGCCTGGCTGCCGCCGCTGCGCCAGTTGGAGGAGCTGCTGGAGGAGCTCAGCGAACCGCGGCTGCGGGAGCGCTGGCGCCAGGCCCTCATCGCCATCAACGCCCATCTCGATCGCCTGCAGGCGGGAGAACCGCCGCTGCGAGCTCCCTCGCTGGCACGGTTGCGGCTGGAGCGCTGGCGGCAGCGGTTGGGCAAGCGGCTTCCCGCAGGACTGGCTCGCCGGCTTGCCTAGGGTCGGGCCCATGAGTGCTTTCCTCGCCGGCCTGAATGACGCCCAGCGCAAGGCGGTGGACCACCACACCGGCCCGCTGTTGGTGGTGGCCGGCGCCGGCAGCGGCAAGACGCGGGCCCTCACCCATCGCATCGCCCACCTGATCGGCCACCACGGCGCCGATCCCGCCCATCTGCTCGCCGTCACCTTCACCAACAAGGCGGCCCGCGAGATGAAGGAGCGGCTGGAGCTGCTGCTGGCCCAGAAGTTGGCCCAGAGCCAGTTCGGTCAGCCGTGGAGCACCTTGCCGGCGGTGGAGCAGCGCCAGCTGCGCTCGCGCATCTACCGCGAGGTGATCAAGGAGCTGTGGATCGGCACGTTCCACGCCCTGTTCGCGCGGCTGCTGCGCTTCGACATCGACAAGTTCAAGGATCCCGAGGGGCTCAGCTGGACCCGCCAGTTCTCGATCTACGACGAGAACGACGTGCAGAGCCTGATCAAGGAGATCGTCACCCAGGAGCTGCAACTCGATCCCAAGCGCTTTGAGCCCAAGAAGGTGCGCTGGGCGATCAGCAACGCCAAGAACCAGGGCTGGATGCCTGAGCAGCTCGAAGCCGATGCCGGCGGCCAGCGGGGCCGGTTGATGGCGGAGACGTACCGGCGCTATCGCCGAGCTCTGGCCGCCAACAACGCCCTCGATTTCGACGACCTGCTGCTGCTGCCGGTGCAGCTGCTGCGCCAGAACGAGCAGATCCGCGACTACTGGCACCGGCGTTTCCGCCACGTGCTCGTTGACGAATACCAGGACACCAACCGCACCCAGTACGACCTGATCAAGCTGCTGGTGACCAACGGTCGCGATCCGGCCGCCTACGACGACTGGGACGGGCGCTCGGTGTTTGTGGTGGGGGACGCCGACCAGAGCATCTACAGCTTCCGCGCCGCTGACTTCACCATCCTGATGGGCTTTCAGGACGACTTCGGCGATGGCGCCGCCGCCGATGCCACCGCCACGATGGTGAAGCTGGAGGAGAACTACCGCTCCACCGCCACGATCCTGGAGGCGGCCAACGCCCTGATCGCCCACAACTCCGAGCGCATCGACAAGGTGCTGCGGCCCACCCGCGGCGAAGGCGAGCTGATCTCCCTCACCCGCTGCGATGACGAGATCGCCGAGGCGGAAGCGGTGGTGCACCGCATGCGCATGCTGGAGGCTGCCCACCCCGATCTCAGCTGGGGCGACATGGCTGTGCTGTATCGCACCAATGCCCAGAGTCGGGCGATGGAGGAGTCGCTGGTGCGCTGGGGCATCCCCTACATCGTGGTGGGTGGGCTGCGCTTCTACGACCGGCGCGAGATCAAGGACGTGCTCGCCTACCTCAAGTTGCTGGTGAATCCGGCCGATACGGTCAGCCTGCTGCGGGTGCTCAACACCCCCAAGCGCGGCATCGGCAAAACCACGATCGAGCGGCTCACCGACGCCTCCAACCAGCTCGGCATTCCCCTTTGGGATGTGGTGAGCGATGCCGAGGCAGTGCGCTCCCTGGGGGGACGGTCGGCCAAGGGGCTGCTGCAGTTCTGCGAGCTGATCAATGGCCTGCAGGCCTGCGCCCAGGACATCGCCCCCTCCGAACTCGTGCAGCGGGTGATGGAGCAGAGCGGCTACGTGGCGGAGCTGATCGCCGATGGCACCGACGAAGCCGAAGATCGGCGCCGCAACCTCAACGAACTGGTGAACGCCGCCCTGCAATACCAGGAGGAAAACGAGGAGGGCTCCCTGGAGGATTTCCTGGCCTCCGCTGCCCTGGCCAGTGATGCCGACAGCAAGGACACGGAACAGGACAGGGTCACCCTGATGACCCTGCACGCCAGCAAGGGCCTGGAGTTTCCGGTGGTGTATCTGGTGGGGATGGAGCAGGGGCTATTCCCCAGCTACCGCTCCCTCGAGGATCCCTCCGCCCTTGAGGAGGAGCGCCGCCTCTGCTATGTGGGCCTCACCCGGGCTAAGGAGCGGTTGTTCCTCTCCCATGCCAGTGAGCGGCGCCTCTGGGGCGGCATGCGTGAGCCGGCGGTGCCGTCGGTGTTTCTCTCGGAGCTGCCCAGCGCCCTGATCCAGGGCGACATTCCCCACAGCGGCGGTGCCGCCATCCGCCGCGAGCAGCGCCTCGATCGCCTCACCCGCGTCGATCGCGACGAGGCCCGTCAGGTGGCCGCTGGCGGTGCAGCCGGGGCCCCCGCCAATGCGGTGCGGCGCCGGGCGGTCAGCAAAACCTGGGCCGTCGGCGATCGGTTGCGCCACAGCAGCTTTGGTGAGGGTCAGGTGACCCACCTGTTCGGCAGTGGTGAGAAGGTGTCGATTGCGGTGAAATTCCAGGGGATGGGGCCCAAAATCCTTGACCCGCGCCTGGCACCGATCGAACCCGTTTGATGCCCCTCGCCGCTGAGGCCTAGGTGGAGATTCCCGGCATCCCCGCCCCTGTGTTGCTGGCCCTGCGCGCGGCCCATGCGGGCCGGGTGGCGTTGGTGGGCGGTGCGGTGCGCGACCTGCAGCTGCACCGGGTGCACAACGATCCCTGGCGGGGCCTGCCCGATCTGGATCTGGTGGTGGAAGGCCGAGCCGCCGACCTGGTGGCGGCGCTGCTTGAGCAGCTGGGGCCCGGGGTGGTGCAGCGCTGCCAGGAGCACGGCGCCTACGGCACGGTGGAGCTGGAGCTCAGCGTGGCCGGCGAGCCGGTGCTGCTGGATGTGGCCACGGCCCGGCGGGAGACCTACCCGGTGCCGGCCGAAAATCCCCAGGTGAGCTTTGGCTGCCTGGCCGACGACTTGGCCCGCCGCGACTTCAGCATCAATGCCATGGCCCTGGAGCTGGCCAGTGGCACCCTGCTCGATCCCCACGGCGGCCGCGAGGATCTGGAGCGGCGCCAGCTGCGCTTCCTGCATGGCGGCAGCGTTCGCGACGATCCCACCCGCCTGGTGCGGGGTGCCCGCTATGCGGCCCGGCTCGGGCTGGAGCTGGAGCCCGCCAGCGCCGCGCAGGCCCGCGCCACCCTGGCCGCCTGGCCCTGGGGCTGGCGGCTGGGGGATCCGCCGGGTCAGGCTCCGGCGGCCCTGGGCACCCGGCTGCGGATGGAGCTGGAGCTGCTGTTGGAGCGGGAGCCCTGGTTGGCGGCGCTCACGGCCTTGCAGCGCTGGGGCGCGCTGGCGTTGCTGGATCCGGCCCTGCAGGCCGATGGGACGTGGCCGCGGCGGCTGCGCTGGGCCGAGCGGCTGGGGCTGCCTCCGCTGGCGGCACTGGTGGCCGCTGCACGCGATCCGCTGGCGCTAGCGGAGCGGCTGCAGCTGCCCCATCGCCAGCATCGGTTGCTGGTGCAGTGGCTGGAGCTGCGGCGCTGGCTGCAGGAGCGGCAGGGGGAGGCCCTGCCGGTGTTGGCAGAACACTGGTGTGCCCTGCTGGAGGCCCCGGGCTGCAGCCCTGACGCGGTGGCCCTGGCCCTCGCCTGCGGCACCGGCCCGCGCCGGCCCTTGCTGCGCTGGTGGCTGCGTTGGCGCCAGGTCAAGGCCGCGTCGACCGCCGCAGACCTGTTGGCAGCTGGCATGCGGCCAGGGCCTGAGCTGGGCCAGAAGCTGCGGGAGCTGCGGGCCGAGCGGCTGCGGCTGGAGCGCCTTTAGCGTGAGCAGATGACTGATCCGGTGCTTGATCCCTGCGTCGTGGTGGCCGTGCCAGCCCGCCTGGCATCAGCGCGGCTGCCGGGCAAGGTGCTGGCCGACATCGCCGGCAAACCGATGCTCCAGCACGTGCTCGAGCGCTGCAGCCAGGCCAAGGGCGTGGCGGCGGTGGTGGTGTGCACCGACAGTGATCAGGTGCGCGCTGACGCCGAAGCCTGGGGGTTTCCGGTGCTGATGACCTCCCCGGATTGCAGCTCGGGCAGTGAGCGCCTGGCCAGTGTGGTGAGGGAGTTGGTGGCCGCCGCGGGTGGCTTGCCTTCGGACCCTGCGCTCTCGGACACGCTGGTGATCAATGTGCAGGGCGATCAGCCCCTGCTGGATCCGGGTATCATCGAGGCAATGGTGGCCCAGTTTGTGGCGCTGCTGCGGCCGCCGGTGCTGACGCCGGTGTATCCGCTGATGGCCGACAAGCTTCACGATCCCAATGTGGTGAAGGTGCTGCGGGCCCGTGACGGCCGCGCCATCACCTTCTCCCGCAGTGCTCTGCCCCACCTGCGCGGCGTGCCGCCGGAGCAGTGGGCCGACCACACCACCTACTGGGGCCATGTGGGCCTCTACGGCTACCGGGCCGATGTGCTGGCCAGCTGGACGGCGCTGCCCGTCTCCCCCCTCGAGCAGCTGGAGAAATTGGAGCAGCTGCGGCTGATCGATGCCGGCATTCCCCTGCTCACCTTCGCGGTGGATCAGGACTGCCTCTCGGTGGACACCCCGGAGCAGCTGGAGCAGGCCCGGGCCCTGGCGCCTTAGGCGTTGCCGTCCCGCCAGCCCTCCCGGTTGAGCTCACGCCACAGCCCCCGGTGCTGCAGCAGCGACTCCGCCAGCTCGCGCACGGCGCCATCGCCCCCCCGGCGCCGCAGCACCCAGTCGGCCTGGCGCCGCAGGCCCGCGGCCCCATCGGCGGGGCTGATCAGCAGGCCTGTGGCGGGGCGCACCGTGAGGTCGTTGAGGTCGTCGCCGATGAAGGCGGTGTGCTCCCGCTCCAGCTGAAGCGTGGCCTGGAGTTGGCGCAGGGCGCTGAGTTTGTCGCCCACCCCCACCAGGCAGTGGCTCACCTGCAGGTGCCGGGCCCGCTGCTCGATCGCACCGCTGCGGCCGCCACTGAGAAAGGCCACCTCGATGTCAGCCCGCTGCAGCATCCGGATCGCCAGGCCGTCGCGCACGTCGAAGCGCTTCACCACCCGGCCCTGCTCGTCGTAGTGCAGCCCCCCGTCGGTGAGCACGCCATCCACATCGCACACCAGCAGTTGGATCTGGCGCAGGCGGGGGCTGAGCAGGCGCCGTTGCAGGCGAAACCGCAAACCAAGCCGGCTCACAGCGTGCTCACCGCCAGGCCATCGGCCACCGCTGCGCGGATGGCCAGCAGCTGGCTCAGCAGGGCCTCCAGGCGATGCAGCGGCACCATGTTGGGTCCGTCGCTGAGGGCTTTGTCCGGGTTGGGATGCACCTCCAGGAACAAGCCATCCACGCCCACCGCAACCGCTGCTCTGGCGAGGGGTGCCACGAATTCCCGCTGGCCGCCCGAGGTGGTGCCCTGGCCGCCGGGCTGCTGCACCGCGTGGGTGGCATCGAAGATCACCGGGCAACCCAGGGCCTGCATCTGGGGGATGCCGCGGTAATCCACCACCAGGGTGTTGTAGCCAAAGCTGCTGCCCCGCTCGGTGAGCCAGAGGTGGCCGCTGGCGGGATCCAGCCCGCATTCGCTGAGCTTGTTCACCACCTGGGCCATGTCCCAGGGCGCCAGGAATTGCCCCTTTTTCACATTCACCACCTTGTTGGTGCCGGCCACGGCCTTGGCCGCGGCCTCCAGCAGGTCGGTCTGGCGGCAGAGAAAGGCCGGGATCTGCAGCACGTCCACCGCCTGGGCGGCGGCGGCGGCCTGGTGGCTTTCGTGGATGTCGGTGAGCACCGGCAGGCCGAAGGTCTGCCCCACCTCCTGCAGGATCGCCAGGCCCTCCTCGGGGCCGGGCCCACGAAACGATTTGCCGGAGCTGCGGTTGGCCTTGTCGAAGCTGGCCTTGAACACATAGCGGATGCCGAGGCGATCGGTGATCGCTTTCACCTGCTCGGCCACCTGCAGCACCAGATCGCGACTTTCGATCACGCAGGGGCCGGCGATCAGGGTGAAGGGGATGGCCGTCATGGGCGCTCAGCGGCGGTGCTGGTGGTGAACCCAGCCTGCACCAGATCGTGCAGCCGCAGCAGACCCAGCAGCTGGCGGGGCCGGGTTGGATCCACCACCGGCAGCACCGAAATCGCCTGGCGGGGATTGCGCTCCATCAGCTCCAGCGCCGCGATGGCCAGGGTGTCGGGCGCCACCGTGATCGGGTTGGCGGTCGCCATGGCGCCGGCTCGCAGGGCAGCCCAGTGCTCGGGAGCATGGCGTTGCAGGGTGCGGCGCAGATCGCCATCGGTGATCAGCCCGGCCAGCTCGGCGGGGTTGTGAGCCGCCTGCACCCAGGCGGCGCCAAGGCTGCCCTTGCCGTTGCTGCCCTCGGTGAGCCGGCCGATCACCTCAGCTAGGGGAGCTTCGGGTGAGAGGCCCGCCAGATCGCTGGCCGGCACCATCAGATCGGCCACGGTGAGGGTGAGCTGGCGGCCGAGGGAGCCGGCGGGATGGTTGATGGCGAAGTCTTCCGGCGAGATGCCAGCCCGCTCCATCCACACGGCCGCCAGGGCATCGCCGATCGCCATCGCCACCGCCGTGCTCGCGGTGGGGGCCAGGTTCAGCGGGCACACCTCCCGATCCACCGCCCCATCGAGCACCACGTCGCAGCCCAGCGCCAGGCTGGAGGCCAGGCGACCCACCAGGGCGATGCGAGCGGTGCCGCGGCGGCGCAGGTGGGGAAGGATGGCCAGCAGCTCTTCGGTTTCGCCGCTGTTCGAGAGCAGCAGGGCCACGTCGTCGGAGGCGACGATGCCCAGGTCGCCATGCAGGGCGTCGACCGGGTTGAGAAACACGGCCGTCAGGCCGATCGAGGAGAAGGTGGCGGCGATCTTGCGGGCAACGATGCCGCTTTTGCCCACCCCCGTCAGCACCAGCTTGGCGCGGCGCTGCCGGCAGCCCTCCAGCAGCTCCAGGGCGGCTTCCACCTGCTCGCTGCTGAGGCGCTGGGCGACGGCGGCAATGGCAGCAGCCTCTTCCTCCAGGCAGCGGGTGAGGGCAGACAACAGGCGGGGATCAGCAGTGAAGCCATTCTCCCTGCCGGGTCGCTGTGGCGGTGCTCAGGTGTGCACCTGGCCGATCACGGCGGCCTGGGGGAAGCCCGCCTGCTGCAGCGCCCTGAGGGCGGCCTGGCATTGATCGGCGGGAATCGCTGCCAGGAGGGGGCCGCAGGTCTGGGGATCGATCAACAAGCCCTGCTGCGCCGCGCTGGCTATTCCCTGCAGCTGCACCCGTTCCCCCAATAGGGCCAGGGCGCTGGCGTTGGAGGGGGCCAGGCTGCTGGCCCAGCCCTGCTCCAGCAGCTGCAGCGCCCCGGGCAGGGCTGGGATCGCGGCAGCCTTCAGCGTCGCGCGGCAGGGGTCGGGGCTGGCGGCCAGCATCTCGCCCAGGTGGCCCAGCAGCCCGAAGCCGGTCACGTCGGTGCAGGCCCGGCAGCCGTGGCGGGCCAGGAGCTCCACCAGGGCCGCCTGGCTCTGCTGCATCTGGAGCAGGGCGGCGTCGATCCACTGGGGCGCGGCGGCCCCGGCCATGGCGGCGGCAAACAGCACGCCGCTGCCGATCGGCCGGCTCAGCAGCAGGCCATCGCCCGGGCGCAACGGCCCCTTGCCCCAGGGTTCACCGGCGCCAGTGCGGCCATTCACGCTCAGCACCAGGCACAGACCACCCCCTGCGGGCTCTGGCTGGTTTTGGGTGTCGCGGGCCTCCAGGGTGTGGCCGCCGATCAGCCGGGCCCCCAGCGGCGCCAGCACCGATTGGATCCCCGCCAGGGTGTCGCTGAGCAGGTCGGCCTGCACTGGAGCCGCCAGCTCGGGCAGGGTGACCACCGCCTGCACGCTCTCCACCCGGGCGCCGCAGGCCCAGAGGTCGCTGCAGGCGTGCAGGGTGGTGAGCCGGGCATTGAGCCAGGCGTCAGCCACCAGGGCCGGGAAGCCATCCACGCTCTGCAGCAGCAGCGTCCCATCCGGCGTGGGGCCGATCACGGCGGCGTCCTCGGCGCTCGCCGGTGTGCCGCCGCCCAGGCTGTTGCGTGCCAGGGCGTCCTGCAGCGGACTGGCGGCCAGCTTGGCGGCGCAGCCCCGGCAGGCCATCGGCGCGGCCCCGTTTTGATCCATGGCCTTCAGGCGGCTGAAGCGAGCCATGAAGCGCTGATCGAGGTGGTGCTTCCAGCGCCAGAGCAGGGGGCTCGGCCCGAAGGCCCAGGGGCCCCAGAAGGCCACGGCTTGGGGCTGCCGCATCAGGCTGCCGCCATCCCCCAGCAGTTGCAGGGCCCAGCGCTGGGGCCGCCAGGGCCGCAGCGGCCGGCCCGCCACTGCGGAGGTCAGGTTGCGGGCCAGGGTCGGGGCGCAGCGCACGGCCCAGACGCCGGCGGGAGGGCGTGGGTGGCCTGTGATGACGCCGCAGTCGCCGCTGGCAAACAGCCTGGGGTGGCCCTGCACCCGCAGGCTCGCTTCGGTGAGCAGCCGCCCCTGGGCGTCGCAGGGCAGTCCACTGGCGGCCAGCCAACGGGGCCCGCGGCTGCCGGTGCAGGCCAGGTCGGCCGCCGCACCTGCGGGGCTGTTCGTCTCAACGGTGATGCCTGCGCCCTGGAGCAGCCGTTCGCCGAGCCGGTTGGCCGCTGCCGAGCCCAGATGCAAAGCGTGCCCCCGCAACAGCAGCTCGGGTTGCAGCCCCCGGCCCCGCAGGGCCAAGGCCACCTCCACGGCCGCCGCGCCACCGCCCCGGATGCGCAGAGAGCCCTGCTCCTGCTGGGCGCACCACTGCAGGAAGGGCTCCAGGGGCTTGACGGCCACCGCCGCGTGCTCGCTGTCGACGGTTTCCGCCCCCACATCGAGGCTGAGCCAGTCCCAGCGCAGGCTGGGCCGGCCCTCCAGCTGCAGCTCCCGTGCCTGGACATCGAGGCCCGTGATCTCTGCCTGCATGAAGGTCACCTTGGCCAGCCGGCAGAGGCGACGCAGGTCGATGCTGCAGGCCTGGGTGTCGTAGAGGCCGGCCACCAGCCCCGGCACCATGCCCGAATACAGGGCGGTGCTGCACCGACTCACCAGCGTGATCTGGGCTGGTGGGCGCAGACTGGGCCGGCGCCTGGCCATGCCCCACATTCGCAGCAGCAGCGCATGGCTATGGCCGCCACCGGCCAGCACCAGTCGGGCATCAGCCGCCATAGCCCTGGGGGTTGGCCTGCTGCCAGCACCAGCCGTCGCGGCACATGTCGGACAGGCTGCGGCGGGTGCGCCAGCCAAGCCGCTCGGCGGCCAGGGCCGGATCGGCCACCGTGCTGGCGGCGTCGCCATCACGCCGCGGCACTACGCTGTAGGGCACCGGGCGGCCACTGGCCGCTTCGAATGCGTGTACCACCTCCAGCACGGAGTGACCCACCCCGCTGCCCAGGTTGAGGGTGAGCAGCTGGGGTGGCTCCGCCAGCAGCACATCGAGGGCGGCCCGGTGGCCGTCGGCCAGGTCCATCACGTGGATGTAGTCGCGGATGCCGCTGCCATCGGGGGTGGGCCAATCGCCGCCGAACACCTGCAGCCGCTCGCGCCGCCCCACCGCCACCTGGCTCACGAATGGGAACAGGTTGTTGGGGATGCCGCTGGGGTCTTCGCCGATCCGCCCGCTGGGGTGGGCTCCGACGGGGTTGAAGTAGCGCAGCCGGGCGATGCGCCAGCCGGGCTCACTGGCGGCCAGATCGGCCAGCAGCTGCTCCACGGCGGCTTTGCTGTGGCCGTAGGGATTGATCGGCTGAATCGGCGCTGTCTCCGGGATCGGCACCGCCTCGGGGTAGCCATAGAGAGTGGCGCTGCTGCTGAACACCAGGGTGCGGCAGCCGCGGGCCTGCATGGTCGCCAGCAATTGCCGCGAGCCCGCCAGGTTCACATCCCAATAGCGCAGCGGTTCGCGCACCGATTCCCCCACCGCCTTGAGCCCGGCGAAGTGGATCACAGCCGCGATGGGCTGGTCGCCGGGGGCGGCGGCGAAGGCCCGCTCCAAATCCCCAGCGGAACGGATGTCGCCCTCCACCACCGTGAGCCGGCCGGCTGCCTCAGGGCCGGCCAGCTCCTGCACCCGCCGCAGCGCTTCTGGGGAGCTGTTGGTGAAGTTGTCGAGCACCACCAGGCTGTGGCCGGCCTCCAGCAGCACCAGGGCGGTGTGGCTACCGATGAAGCCGGCGCCTCCCGTGATCAGCAGTTGGGCCAAGCGGGGCATCCCGTGCTTCAGGGATAGTCTCTCGCTATCGGCCTGCCGCGTTCCATGGCGTCATCAACCATTCGCAGCATTTGCTGTATCGGCGCGGGCTATGTGGGCGGTCCGACGATGGCGGTGATTGCTGATCGTTGCCCGCAGATCCAGGTGAGCGTGGTGGATCTCAATGCCGAGCGCATCGCCGCCTGGAACGATCCCGATCTCAGCCAGCTGCCGGTCTACGAGCCGGGTCTGGATGCGGTGGTGGGCCGCTGCCGTGGCCGCAATCTGCACTTCTCCACGGCGGTGGAGGCGGCGATCGCCGCGGCCGACATGGTGTTCCTGTCGGTGAACACGCCCACCAAGACCAAGGGTTTGGGCGCTGGTCAGGCCAGCGATCTCAAGTGGGTGGAGGCCAGCGCCCGCACGGTGGCCCAGGCGGCCCGGGGTCACACGATCGTGGTGGAGAAGAGCACCCTGCCCGTGCGCACCGCAGCGGCGGTGAAGGCGATCCTGGATGCGGGCCCGGCGGGCAAGAGCTTTGCGGTGCTCTCCAACCCCGAGTTTCTGGCGGAGGGCACGGCGATCGGTGATCTGGAGGGTCCCGATCGGGTGCTGATCGGTGGCGAGGATCCGGAGGCGATCGAGGCCCTGGCAGGGATCTATGGCCAGTGGGTGGCCCCCCAGAAGATCCTGCGCACCAACCTCTGGAGCAGCGAGCTCTCCAAGCTCACGGCCAATGCCTTTCTGGCCCAGCGGATCAGCTCGATCAACAGCATTGCGGCCATCTGCGAAGCCACGGGTGCCGATGTGCGCGAGGTGGCCAAAGCGATCGGTGCCGACAGCCGTATTGGCGCGAAGTTTCTGCAGGCGGGCCCTGGTTTTGGTGGCAGCTGCTTCCAGAAAGACATCCTTAACCTGGTGTATCTCTGCCGCCACTACGGCCTAGAGGAGGTGGCGGCCTACTGGGAGCAGGTGGTGCTGCTCAACACCTGGCAGCAGCACCGCATCGCCAAGCTGGTGGTCAACAAGCTGTTTGGCACGGTGACGGGGAAACGGATCGGGGTGCTGGGCTTTGCCTTCAAGGCCGACACCAACGACACGCGCGAATCGCCGGCGATCCGCATCTGCCGGGATCTGTTGGAGGAGGGGGCGGTACTGGCGATCATTGACCCCAAGGTGAGCGAGCGGCAGATGGCGCGCGACCTGGGTCAGCCGGCTGGCGCGGCAACCGGCGATCACACTGCCGAGGGGAGCTGGCACCCGGTGAGCGATGTGCAGCAGGCGGCCAGCGGAGCCGATGCCCTGCTGCTGCTCACCGAATGGCAGCAATTCGCAGCGATCGATTGGCCAGCGGTGGCGACGGGGATGCGACAGCCGGCCTGGCTGTTTGATGCCCGGGCTAAGGCGGACGCCAGCGCCGCCCGGGCGGCGGGTCTCAACGTCTGGACCGTGGGGGAGGGCTGAGCGATGCCGGCTTCGATCACGCGCAACCTGGTCACCGGCGGCGCCGGCTTCGTCGGCTCTCACCTCGTCGATCGCCTCATGCAGGCCGGTGAGGAGGTGATCTGCCTCGACAACATCTTCACCGGCCGCAAAGCGAACATCGCCCAATGGATCGGCCATCCGCGCTTTGAGCTGATCCGCCACGACGTCACCGAGCCGATCAAGCTGGAGGTGGACCGGATCTGGCACCTGGCCTGCCCGGCATCTCCGGTGCACTACCAGTTCAACCCGATCAAGACCGCCAAAACCAGCTTCCTGGGCACCTACAACATGCTGGGCCTGGCCCGCCGCGTTGGTGCCCGGCTGCTGCTCGCCAGCACTTCCGAGGTGTATGGCGATCCGGAGGTGCATCCCCAGCCCGAGAGCTACCGGGGCTGCGTCAACACCATCGGCCTGCGCAGCTGCTACGACGAGGGCAAGCGCATTGCCGAAACGCTCTGCTTCGACTACCGGCGCATGCATGGCACCGAGATTCGCGTGGCGCGGATCTTCAACACCTATGGCCCGCGCATGCTCCCCGACGACGGTCGGGTGGTGAGCAACTTCATCGTGCAGGCCTTGCGGGGCGAACCGCTCACCCTCTATGGCGACGGCAGCCAGACCCGCAGTTTTTGCTATGTGGATGACTTGGTGGAGGGCTTGATCCGGCTGATGAATGGCAGCCACACCGGCCCGATCAACATCGGCAACCCGGGAGAGTTCACGATCCGCCAGCTGGCCGAGCTGGTTCGCGCCCGCATCAATCCCGACCTGCCGTTGACCTGTGAACCGCTGCCGGCCGACGACCCGCTGCAGCGGCAACCGGTGATCGAGCTGGCCCAGCAGGAGCTGGGCTGGCAGCCCACGGTGCCGCTGGAGCAGGGCCTGGACCCCACGATCGCCTACTTCCGCGAGGCGATCGGCTGAATGTCCAAGGCCCCGTTCCGCAAGCTGCTCTCCCTGATTCCGTACTGGTTGTACAGAATCCGGCACAGGACGCCGTGGAGCTTGCAGGCCGTTCCCCCCGCAGGTCCGGAGCCCCTTCCGTGACTATTTTCTTGACTGGTGCTGCCGGCTTCATCGGTGCAGCCGTGTGCGAGCGCTTGTTGGCTCGCGGCGAGCGGGTGGTGGGGTTCGACAACTTCAATCCCTATTACGACCCCGCCCTGAAACGGGCCCGGATTGCCCAGCTCCAGGCCACGGCGGCCACCACGGGCACCTCCGGCACCCCCTTGGCGCTGATCGAAGCCGATCTGGAGGATCGGGCGGCGGTGGAAGCGGCCTTCGCGCAGCACAAGCCCACCACGGTGATCCATCTGGCGGCCCAGGCAGGGGTGCGCCACTCGATCGAAAACCCGGCCGCCTACATCCAGGCCAATCTGGTGGGCTTCGGCCACATCCTCGAGGGCTGCCGCCACCACGGCATTGAGCATCTCGTCTATGCCTCCAGCAGCTCGGTGTATGGCGGCAACACCAATCTGCCGTTTGCCGAGCATCAGCCGGTCAACCATCCGGTGAGCCTCTATGCGGCCACCAAGAAAGCCAATGAGCTGATGGCCCACACCTACAGCCACCTCTACGGGCTGCCCGCCACCGGCCTGCGCTTCTTCACGGTGTACGGCCCCTGGGGCCGGCCCGACATGGCGCCGATGCTGTTTGCCCGGGCGATCCTGGCGGGGAAGCCGATCCGGGTGTTCAACCAGGGGCGCATGCGCCGCGATTTCACCTACATCGACGACATCGTGGCCGGGGTGATCGCCTGCGCCGATAAGCCGGCGACCGCCAATCCCGCCTTCGACGCCACGGCGCCCGACCCAGCCACCAGCTGGGCGCCCCACCGCCTGTTCAACATCGGCAACAGCGAGCCGGTGGAGCTGCTGCGCTTCATCGAGCTGCTGGAGCAGGCCCTGGGCCGGCCGGCGATCCGGGATCTGCAGCCAATGCAGCCCGGCGATGTGGAAGCCACCGCCGCCGACACAGCTCTGCTGGAGGCCTGGGTGGGCTTCCGGCCCGCCACCCCGATCGCCGTGGGGGTGGAGCGCTTCGCCCGCTGGTACCGCGCTACCTACGCCGCCACCGACGGCTGAGCGCCGGCAGGCAGACTCACCCCACTCGCTCCTTTCGCCTTGGCGTCGCTGCAGAGCCTGCGTGGCATGGTCGATCTGCTGCCCGAGCAGATCGGCCTGTGGCAGCACGTGGAGGCCACGGCCCGGGAGCAGTTCCGCCGCGCGGGGATCGCCGAGATCCGAACGCCGCTGCTGGAGGTCACTGAGTTGTTTGCCCGCGGCATCGGCGAGGCCACCGATGTGGTGGGCAAGGAGATGTACACCTTTCTCGATCGCGGTGAGCGCAGCTGCACCCTGCGGCCGGAGGGCACCGCATCGGTGGTGCGGGCGGCGATCCAGCACGGTCTGTTGAGCCAGGGGCCGCAGCGGCTCTGGTATGGCGGGCCGATGTTCCGCTACGAGCGCCCCCAGGCGGGCCGCCAGCGCCAGTTCCACCAGATCGGACTGGAGCTGCTGGGCTTTGCCGATGCCTGCAGCGATGCGGAGGCCATTGCCGTGGCCTGGGATCTGCTGGCCGCGCTGGGCGTTGGTGGCTTGGCCCTGGAGCTCAATTCCCTCGGCAGCGCTGAGGATCGGGCGCGCTACCGCGAGCTGCTGGTGGCTTGGCTTGAGCAGCGGCGCGAGCTGCTCGATGCCGATTCCCAGGCCCGTATCCACAGCAACCCCCTGAGGGTGCTGGATTCCAAACACCCAGGCACCCAGGCGCTGCTGGCGGAGGCCCCCAGCCTGGCGTCAGCCCTCAGCGACGACAGCCAGGCCCGCTTCGCCGCCGTGCAGCAAGCCCTCGCGGCCCTGGGGATCCCCTTTGTGCTCAATCCCCGCCTGGTGCGGGGCCTCGACTACTACAGCCATACGGCCTTCGAGATCACCAGCGGCCAGCTGGGCGCCCAGGCCACCGTGTGTGGCGGCGGCCGTTACGACGGCCTGGTGCAGCAGCTGGGCGGGCCGGCCACTCCCGCGATCGGTTGGGCCCTCGGCATGGAGCGACTGGTGCTGCTGCTCAGCCAGCTCGAGCGGCCGCTGGCGGCCGCTCCGGCGTTGGATCTCTACGTGGTGAGTCGTGGAGAGGCGGCGGCCACGCAGGCGCTGGCGCTAGCGCGGCTCTGCCGTCAGGCTGGCCTGGCGGTGGAGCGCGATGCCAGTGGCGCGGCCTTTGGCAAGCAGTTCAAACGGGCCGACCGCTCCGGGGCCCGCTGGGCGGCGGTGATCGGTGAGCAGGAGGCGGTTGATGGCCTGGTGGGGCTCAAGGATCTGCGCGCCGCAGCCAGCGGTCAGGAGGGTGCCCAGCCCGATCAGCGGCTCAGCCCCGCGGCCCTGCTCCAGGCGCTGCAGGCTGCCCTGAAGAGGCCATGACGCCGCAGGACCTGTCCACCACAGCCAGCCACTCCAGGGTGTTGGGCCTTTGACTGCCCATACCACTGAGCGCGGAGCAGTTTCGGCCCTGATGGGTGATCCGACCCTCGCGATCATTGCCGGTGAGGGCGCGCTGCCGAGGATGCTCTCGCAGGCCCTCGCCCGGGCGGGCCGCTCCCACATCGCCTGCTACCCCCATGGGTTGGAGGTGGATGTACCAGCGGCGGAGGAATTCTTCTTCGAGCGCTCGATCGCTTTCATCAAGTCGCTGCAGCAGCGGGGCATCGAGCAGATCGTGATGGTGGGCAAGTTTGTGCGGCCGCGCTCGCTCAACCTGCTGCGCTTCGAGGGTTCCACCTTGATGGCCGCTCCGCGCATCCTGGCATCGCTGCGCAACGGCGATGACGCCTCCCTGCGGGCCCTGGCCCAGATCATCGAGGAGCACGGTTTGCGGGTGGTGGGCATCGAGGATGTGGCGCCGAACCTGCTGCCGGAGCCCGGGCTCTACGCCAGCACCGTGCCCAGCGACATGGACCGGGCTGATGTGGAGCGCGCCGCTTACATCGTGGAGGCCATCTCCCAGGTGGATGTGGGGCAGGGAGCGGTGGTGGCCAAGGGGCTGTGCCTGGCCACCGAAGCCCTGCCGGGCACGGACGCCATGCTCGAGTGGGTGGCGGCCACGCGCACCGATCGGCCGGATACGGGCCGCTCCGGCGTGCTCTACAAGGCCCCCAAGCTCAACCAGGACAGGCGCATGGACCTCCCCGGCATCGGTCCCACCACCGTGGCCAAGGCCGCGGCGGCGGGCCTGGCCGGCATCGCCTGGGAAGCGCGCAGCGCCCTGTTGCTCGATGCGGAGCAAACGATGGCGGATGCCGAGCGGCTGGGGCTGTTTCTGTGGTCGCGGGAGTCGGATCCGGGCTAGTGGGCTAGTGGTCCCGGCAGTGGCCTTCCTCAGCTCCCTGCCTGCTCCAGCACGCCTTTGCTGCTCGGCACGGCGCCGGCGCGGCGTGGATCCACTTCCACGGCCAGGCGCAGCGCCCGCGCAAACGCCTTGAAGCAGGCCTCCACGATGTGGTGGGAGTTCACCCCATCCAGCTGGCGGATGTGCAGGGTGAGGCCACTGTTGTTGGCCACGGCCACGAAGAACTCCTTCACCAGCTCCGTGTCGTAGCTGCCGATCTTCTGGGCCGGGATCTGCAGCCCGTAGCTGAGGTGGGGCCGGCCGGAGCAGTCGAGCGCCACCTGCACCAGCGCTTCATCGAGGGGCGCCACGAAGTGGCCGAAGCGGTGGATGCCGCGCCGGTCGCCCAAGGCCTGGGCCAGGGCCTGGCCCACGGCGATGCCCACGTCTTCGTTGGTGTGGTGGTCGTCGATGTGGGTGTCACCCCTGGCGCTGATCTCCAGGTCCACCAGGCCGTGGCTGGCCAGCTGGTGGAGCATGTGGTCGAGAAACGGCACGCCGGTGTTCACCGTGCAGCGGCCGCTGCCGTCGAGCCCCAGCGTCACGCGCACGTCGGTTTCGCCGGTAACGCGGTGGATGGTGCCGGTGCGCATGGGACAACCGCGCCTGCGGGCGCCTGAGCAAGATGAACCGATCATGCCGAAGCCAGGCCCTTCGCCGCCAAGCATCTTGATGCCATGATGTCTTAGGCGTAAGCACTTTGATGCCATGCGCACCACGCTCACCATTGACGACCGCCTGCTCCGCCAGCTGCGTCAGAAGGCGCTCGACAGCGGCAGGCCTTTCAAGCAGGTGGTCAACGAGGTCCTCCAGGCCGGTCTCAACGCGCCTCCGGTGGGTATGCGGGAGCCCTATCGCTGCCCCACGTTTTCCATCGGTGCCCTGGCTCCAGGGGTGGATCTCACCAGGGCCAATCAACTGGCGGCAGCCCTGGAGGATGAACTCCTGATCGAGAAACTGCGGCAGGGCCGGTGATCCTGATCGACACCAACCTGTGGCTGTATGCCGCCCTGCAGGAGAGTTCCCAGCACCAGCAAGCCAAGGCCTGGCTGGAGGCCAGCTTCAACGGCGATGAAGCGATTGCCCTGCCCTGGAGTGTGGTGTTGGCCGTGCTGCGGATCAGCACCCAGAGCCGGTTGATGCAATCGCCGCTCACTGCCGTCCAGGCCCTGGAGCTGGTTGAGGGCTGGCGGCAGCATGCCCTGGTGGCGGAGCTGCAGCCGGGCCCGAGCCATTGGAGTGTGCTGCGATTGCTGCTCGAGGAGGCTGGAACGGCCGGCAATCTCACCAGCGATGCCCATCTGGCCGCCTTGGCCATTGAGCACAACTGCACGCTCTGCTCGGCCGACAGCGACTTCCTCCGCTTTCCAGGCCTGCGCTACCGCAATCCGTTGCGCTGAGGCCCAGCCCTCACATGCCGGTGATGCAGTAGCCGGCATCCACGTAGATCACTTGGCCGGTGATGCCGGAGGCCAGCGGGCTGGCCAGGAAGGCGGCGGTACTGCCCACCTCCTCCTGGGTGACCGTGCGCTGCAGGGGAGCCTTGGCCTCCACGTTGTGGATCATGTCGAGGATGCCGCCGATGGCGCTGCTGGCCAGGGTGCGGATCGGGCCGGCGCTGATCGCATTGACGCGCACTTGCTTTTCCGGGCCCAGCTCGGCGGCCAGGTAGCGCACCGAGGCCTCCAGGGCCGCCTTGGCCACGCCCATCACGTTGTAGTTGGGGATGGCCCGCTCAGCCCCCAGATAGCTGAGCGTGATCACGCTGCCTCCTTCGTTGAACAGGGGCTTGGCCCAGCGGCACAGCGGCGCCAGGGAGTAGGCGCTCACCTCCAGGGCCCGGGCGAAGCCCTCGGGGCTGATGGCGGAGTAGTCGCCGATCAGTTCGTCCTTGCCGGCAAAGGCCAGGCAGTGCACCAGCACATCGATCGAACCCCACTGCTGCTTCACCCGGTTGAACACGGCCTCGATCTGGGCCGGCTCCTGCACGTTGAGGGGCTCAAACAGGGTGGGTGCAAGCGGAGCGGTGAGTTCGCGCACCTTGGCTTCGAAGCGGCCCTTCTCATCGGGCAGGTAGGTGACGCCCAGCTCAGCGCCGGCGGCATGCAGCTGTTGGGCGATGCCCCAGGCGATCGACTTGTTGTTGGCAATACCCGTGACCAGGGCCTTCTTGCCGCGCAGATCGAGGAGCATGGGAGAAATGGCCAGGAGCCGAAGTGATGCGATCGGGGGATTCTCTCCCACCCGGGGATCTGCCCCGCCAGTTCGCCAGCCGCGCCGAGCTGGAAACCACCCTGCGGCAGCTGTTTCCTGAGGCCCCTGGCGGGTTGAGCCCGATCCCAGGTGGGCGCCGGGCGGCTGAAACGGCGCTCGCCGCCATCGATCCGCTGGCCTATGGCCGTAGCCGCAACCACCTCGATGGGGCTGTAACGCGCCTCTCGCCCTGGATCCGCCACGGCGTGCTCAGCCTGGTGGAGGTGCGCGAGGCGGTGTTTGCCTGGCTGGAGCGCAGCGGCCAGCCTCCGGCAGCGGCCCAAAAATTAATCAATGAGCTGGGTTGGCGCGACTATTGGCAACGGCTCTGGCGCCAGCTGGGCGATGGCATCTGGCATGACCGCGAACCGCTCAAGACCGGCCATGCCCCCGAGCGCTACGCCGCCGCGCTGCCGGCCGACCTGCTCGAGGCCCGCACCGGCCTGGCCTGCATCGACGGCTTCGCCCACGAGCTGCACGCCACCGGCTGGCTGCACAACCATGCCCGGATGTGGCTGGCCAGCTACGTGGTGCATTGGCGCCGGGTGCGCTGGCAGGCCGGCGCCCGTTGGTTTCTGCAACACCTGCTCGATGGCGACCCCGCCAGCAACAACCTCAGCTGGCAGTGGGTGGCCAGCAGCTTCAGCAGCAAGCCCTACCTGTTCAACCGCGACAACCTGGAGCGCTTCAGCTCCGGGCGCTACTGCCGCACCTGCGTTGCCGCCACAGACGGCACCTGCCCGTTTGACGCCAGCTACGAGCAGCTGCAGGCCCAGTTGCTGGCGGTCGAATCGGGTTCTGAATCGGAGATCGCGCCGTGAATCCCGTGCTCTGGATTCATGGCGAGGCCCTGGGGCCGGCCAATCCAGCTCTGCTGGCCCATCCGGGGGCGCCGGCGGTGTTTGTGTTTGATCGGCAGCTAATCGCCCAGGCGGGCCTCAGCCTCAAGCGCCTGGGCTTTCTGTATGAGTGCCTGCTGGAGCTGCCGGTGACCCTGCGCCACGGCGATGTGGCCGAGGAGGTGCTGGCCTTCGCCCGTCGCCATGGGGCCGATGGCGTGGTGACCAGCGCTGGCGTGGATCCGCGTTTCGCCCTGCTGTGTGATCGGATCGCCGCCCAGCTGCCGCTGCAGGTGCTGGAGCCCGAGCCCTTCGTGGCGTTGCCGGAGCCGGTCGATCTACGCCGTTTCAGTCGCTACTGGCGCCGGGCTGAGCCGGTGCTGTGGGCGCGGACTGAAGCAGGCGCTCCTCCTGCTCGAGCACGGCGTTGGGATCGCTGAGCAGGTCGGGCTCCTCCAGCAGCGGATAGGTCTCCAGCTTGACCTCGCCGGCATTGCGGGGGGGCTCCACCCAGCTGAAGCTGCTGCGGGGTGCCCGCGCACGGCAGAGGGCTTCGCTCTGCTGGCGCAGGGCGCGGTGCACATCGGCGCGGGCCACGGCCTCGAAGAACTCCTGGCGCGGGGCCAGGCCCGAGCTGAACGGCGCCGTGCCGTTGCCGTTGAAGAGCCGGGCCGTATCGACGCTCCAGCGGGGCTGGCAGCGGCCGCTCTGGCGCGTGTCGGTGTCGAGCCAGATGTGCAGGCCGTAGCCATCGGGTTGGCTCACCACGGCCAGGCCGTCGTTGGGCACCACCCGCTGCAGGGGGTAGATCGCCCAGCTCGCGTGGCGGTGGGCCGGCACGCAGGCGCTCAGCAGGGCAGCGCCGAGGGCGATGGCAAGGGCAGGACGTCTCCGGAATGGGGTCAAAATTGCTGGCACATGGCGGAGCCGCAGGAATCATGGCCCTCACCCCCTCCACGATGCTGCCGCTGGGCACACCGTTGCCGCTCGAGTTGATCCGCTCTGAACTGGCCGCCGGCAGCACCCAGCAGGTGAGCGGCAGCCCTCTGGATCTTCAGGCGCTGGCGGGTCGGCCGGTGCTGGTGCTGTTTCTCTGTGCCCACTGTCCGTTTGTGAAGCAGATCGAGCCGGAGCTGACCCGGCTGGCGGGCGAGCACGCGGGAGGCGCGGGCGTCTCCGGGTTGCAGCTGATCGGCATCTCCAGCAACAGCACCCTCACCCATCCCCAGGACGGCCCAGAGGGTCTGCGGGCTCAGGCCGCTGCCCATCACTGGAGCTTCCCGTACCTGTTCGACGCCGACCAGGCCCTGGCCCGGGCTTTTCAGGCCGCCTGCACGCCCGATCTGTTTCTGTTTGGCGCCGACCATCGCCTCGCCTATCGCGGCCAGTTGGACGACAGCCGACCTGGCAATGACCTGCCTTGCAATGGCCGCGACCTGCGGGCTGCCATCGCCGCCGTGCTGGCCGGCGATCCGGTGCCTGGGGAGCAGCGGCCGGCCATCGGCTGCAACATCAAGTGGCATCCCGAGCGCGGGCCGGTGGTGCGGGCGACTTAAGTTGCTCCGATGCAAGTGCCTCCGTTCAGCCTCAGCGAGCAGATCCATGAGCTGGGTGCGGCTCTTGATCAGGCCGTTCTGGAGGTGTTGCGCAGTGGTCAGTACATCGGTGGCGCCACGATTGGCCGCTTTGAGGATGACTTTGCCAGGGCCTGTGGCGTGCCCCACGCCATCGGCTGCAACAGCGGCACCGATGCCCTGATCCTGGCCCTGCGCGGCCTGGGCATCGGCCCCGGGGATGAGGTGATCACGGCCTCGTTCAGCTTTTTTGCCACCGCCGAAGCGATCAGCGCCGTGGGCGCCACGCCGGTGTTTGTGGATGTGGAGGAGAGCAGCTACCTGATCGATCTCGATCAGCTCGAAGCGGCCATCAACCCCGCTACCAAGGCGCTGCTGCCGGTGCACCTGTTCGGCCGCCCGGTGGATATGGAGCGGGTGTGCGCCATCGCCGAGCGCCATGGCCTCCGGGTGATCGAAGATTGCGCCCAGGCCACCGGGGCCAGCTGGGCCGGTCGGCCGGTGGGCAGCTGGGGCGATGCCGGCTGCTTCAGCTTTTTCCCCACCAAGAACCTCGGCGCCGCCGGCGATGGCGGGGCGGTCACCTGCCGCGATGCCGGCCTGGCCCAGGCCATCCGCGAGCTGGCCGTGCATGGCATGCCGCGCCGCTACCTGCACACAGCCCTGGGCTACAACAGCCGCCTCGATTCCATCCAGGCTGCCGTTCTCAACGTCAAGCTGCCCCACCTGCCGCGCTGGGTGGAGCGCCGCGGCGCCATCGCCCGCCACTACCGCGATTACCTGGTGGCCCTGGGTGGGGTGGCGTTGCCGGAAGCCGGACCCGCCGGCCACAGCTGGAACCAGTTCGTGCTGCGCGTGCCCCAATGCCCCGGCGCCTGCGCCTGCGAAGGGGCTTCTGCGGCCTGCGTGCCCTCCCCTGATAGTGCCAGTTTTGGCCTGCCCGAGGCCTGCTGCCGCGACTGGCTCAAGCAGCAGCTGCAGGATGCCGGCGTCAGCACGATCATTTACTACCCCATCCCGATCCACCGTCAGCCGGCCTACGCCGATCTGGGTTATGGCGCGGGATCCCTGCCGATCACCGAACGCCTCTGCACGGAGGTGCTCAGCCTGCCGATCTTCCCCGAGCTCACTGACGAGCAGCAGCAGCGGGTGATCGCGGTGCTGCGCAGCGTCGTGGCTCAGCCCTTGATCGTGGCGTAGAGGGCCTTGAAGCGGGCCTGCTGGAGTTTGTGGTTCACCAGGGGTGCTGGGTAGCCGCGGCGTTCCAGCGGTGCAATCTCGCCGCTGATCAGGTCGCGGCTGCTCACGTGCTTGAGCTCCGGCAGCCAGGTGCGGATGTAGCTGGCGTCGGCATCGAACTTGGCCGCCTGGGTCGCCGGGTTGAAGATGCGCAGCGGCTTGGGGTCCATGCCGCTGCTGGCGCTCCACTGCCAGCCGCCGTTGTTGGCGGCCAGGTCGCCATCCACCAGGCGTGCCATGAAGGCCGCCTCGCCCCAGCGCCAGTCGCAGATCAGGTCCTTCACCAGGAAGGAGGCCACGATCATGCGGCAGCGGTTGTGCATCCAGCCGCTTTCGTTGAGCTGGCGCATGGCGGCGTCGATGATCGGCATCCCGGTGAGACCGTCGCGCCAGGCCTCAAACCAGGCGTCGTTGTTGTCCCAGGGGAAGGCGCGCCATTGGGGCCGGTAGGGGCCGCCTGCCAACTCCGGGAAGTGAAACAGCGCCTGTTGGTAAAACTCGCGCCAGGCCAGCTCCTGCTCCCACACCTGAATCGACTGGCGCTCCTCCTCGCTGCGGGCCAGCGGACGGGCCTGCTGGGCGGCGGCCCAGGCCTGGCGCGGGCTGAGCGTGCCGAACTTGAGGGCGGCGCTGAGGCCTGAGGTGCCTGCCTCGCCGGGGATGTTGCGGCCTGGTTCGTAGCTCAGCAGGGGAGTCTGGCGGCCATCCCCATCGCAGAAGGCCTGGAGCTGCTGCTGGGCAGCGTGTTCGCCGGGGCGGCAGGGGCAGAGTTCGGCGCAGGAGAAGCCGTGCTCCAGCTCGGGGCTCACCAGTGGCAGCCCTTTGAGCTGGGTGGACTCGCAATCCATCAGGGCGCTCGGCGCCGACAGGGGATCCAGGCCACCCGAGGCGGCCGAACCCAGGGCGCTGGCTTGCTCCACCTGGCCGCGCCAGTTGCGCCAGAAGGGCCCGTAGACCCGGTAAGGGTCGCCGCTGCCGGTTTTAAGGGCCTCGGGGGGGATCAACAGCTGGTCCCAGTCGGCAAGCACCTTGCGGCCATCCGCCTGCAGGGCCCGTGCCACCCGCCGGTCGCGCTCGCGCCCGAACGGCTCCACGTCCCGGTTCCAGGCCACCACTTCGGCGCCCAGGCCAGCGGCCAGGCGGGGTAATAGCTCGGCGGGGTCGCCGT
Organism: Cyanobium sp. Alchichica 3B3-8F6; assembly: GCF_024346435.1. NCBI lineage: Bacteria > Bacillati > Cyanobacteriota > Cyanophyceae > Synechococcales > Prochlorococcaceae > Cyanobium > Cyanobium sp. Alchichica 3B3-8F6. The sequence continues at coordinate 77,585 of NZ_JAGQCZ010000004.1, forward strand.
TCAGGATCACCAGCCGGCTGCCGGCCTGCTGCCAGGCCTGCTGCAGCTCCCGCAGGCTCTCAGACAGAAACCACAGCCGCGCCGGGGCCATGCTGGGGTCCGTGAGGATGGCGGGATCCAACACGAACACCCCCGTCACCGCTGGAGTGGCGGCGGCGGCCGCCGCCAGGCCCCGGTTGTCGGCCAGGCGCAGATCGCGGCGATGCCAGAACAGCCAGCGCTCCGGAGCCATCAGATCCCCAGCAGTTGCTTGGCCCGCAGCCAGGCGGTGACGCTCTTGCCATCCAGATATTCGTCGCCGCTGGCCAGGGCCCCATCCAGCTCGCCGGGTTCCATCAGCAGCACCTCCAGGTCCTCGTCGTCGTCGCCGGCGGGGGGCTCGGCCAGGGGGCTGAGGTCGCGGGCCAGGAACAGGTGAATCACCTCATCGGAGTAGCCCGGGCAGGGCAACATCGCCCCCAGGGGATCCCAGCGGCTGGCGCTGTAGCCGGCCTCCTCCTGCAGCTCCCGCTGCATGGTGCTGAGGGGATCTTCACCCTCATCGAGGGTGCCGGCCGGAAATTCCAGCAGGCGGGTGGCCACGGCGAAGCGGTATTGGCGCAGCACCACCACGCGGCCGTCCTCGAGCACGGGCACTGCCAGGGAGGCGCCGGGGTGGCGGATCAGGCCGAAGCTGCCCACCACACCCATCGGCAGCTCGACGCGGTTGACCTCAAAGCGGATCTTGCGGGCGTCCAGGGTGGCAGTGGTTTCCAGGTGGCGCGCAGGCTCGGGAGCGGGGAGGGGCGCCATGGGCGAGCGGTGGCTGCAGCAGTGCTATCAGCATCGCGCAGGGATAGCGCGCGGGGTGGTTTTCGCTGGCCGTATTGGCGGGTCGCCGTCTGATCCAGCCCTGCCCGGTCGGGATTTTGTCCTGTCCTGGCCTGTCCGAAATGTGGTCACACTTGTGACTACATGGCTAACACTCGGAACAAGCGGTTCCTGGTAGCCCATGGATGCAGAGGTTATGGATGCACCAGTTCAAGTCAGCCTGCGGGATGCCAAGGCCCAGCTCTCGCGCTTGGCGGATGCTGCCCATCAGGGCGAAACCGTGCTCCTCACCAAACACGGTCGGCCCTGGGCGCGGTTGGTGCCTCTGGAGGCTGGCCCGGTGCCGCGGCGGTGCCCTGGGCGGTTGCTGCGGGAGGGGCTCGAGGTGGATCCCTACGGCCTGGTGCCCGGCGCCCGGTTTGCCCGACCATGACACCGCGACCGCTGGCTTCAGGCTTTCTGCTCGATACCCATGCGCTGCAGTGGTGGTGGTGTTCGCCCCGATTGCTTTCGGAGCCCGCTGGGCGGGAGGTGCTGCGCGATCCCGCCCAGCGGGTGGTGGTGAGTGCGGCCAGTTGGTTTGAGTTGGCGGAGGCCCATCGGGCAGGTCAGCTGCCGGGTTTGGAGGTGGCCCTGGAGCGCTTTCCCCAGTTGCTGGAGGCCGATGGTCTGGACTACTTGCCGGTGTGGCCCAACCACCTGCAGCGGGCTGGCAGGACTGCCCAGTCTCCGGTTGATCCAGGCTGCGTGGATCGGGTGGATGCCCTGTTGGTGGCCCAGGCCGAGCTGGAGAACCTGTTGCTGATCAGCGTGGATTCGGGGCTGGTCCGGCTGGGGGCTCGGCTGTTCTGGTGAGCGAAGCGGCTTCCAGCTGCTCGGGCCAGCCGGGTTGGCCGGCCAGGGCTACAGCCGTGCAGCCGGGGCCTGGGGCCGTTCTTTCCAGAGCCGCCAGTGGGGCCAGCACGAAGTCTCGCTCTCGCCAGAGGGGATGGGGCAGCTGCAAGCGGGGGGTGTGGCAGCGCAGGTCCCCCCACCAGAGCAGGTCGAGGTCGAGGCTGCGGGGTCCCCAGCGTTCCTGGCGCTCCCGGCCAAAGCGCTGCTCCAGCTCCTGCAAGTCCTCCAGCAGGTCCTCGGCAGCATCTGCGCTGGCCTCGAAGGCAACGCTTGCGCCCTCCACCAGCACGACGGCATTGACGTAGTTGGGTTGGCCGGGGGGGCCACCCACAGCTTGGGTTTCAAACAGCGGAGACCAGCGGAAGGCAGTCGTCTCTCCTGGGCGCCGCAGATCCTGGCTCCATCCCCGCACGCTCGCTTCCAGCAAAGGCCGCACCGCGATCAGGGTGGCGATTGGGTTGCCGCAGCGGCTGGGCAGGTTGGCGCCGAGGGCGATGGCCAGGCTCGGCGTGGCACCGCCGCCGGTCTGATCAGCGAGACTGGCTCTCACGTGAATCGGCTCTGGGCCCCTCCATGGTTGCAAGCGAATCGGTTGCAAGCGGATCGCCCACCACCAGTGATGCCGCGGCCCGTGCCTTCCCCCTGGCGGCGATCACCGGCCACGGCACCCTCAAGCTGGCCCTGCTGCTGGCTGCGGTCGATCCCGGCCTGGGCGGGGTCGTGATCGCCGGAGGGCGTGGCACCGGCAAGTCGGTGCTGGCCAGGGGTTTGCACGCCCTGCTGCCGCCGATCGATGTGCTCGATGTGGGCGGTACGGCCCTCAACATCGATCCCCAGCGCCCCGACGACTGGGACGCCGCCACCTGTGCACGCCTCACCGAGCTGGGCGCCGACCCCACCGGCGCCGATGCCAACGCCCTGCTGCCCACCACAGTGGTACCGGCGCCGTTCGTGCAGGTGCCTCTGGGCATCACCGAAGACCGGCTGGTGGGCTCCGTGGATGTGACCGCCTCGCTGGCCAGCGGCCAGGCGGTGTTCCAGCCGGGCTTGCTGGCGGAAGCCCACCGGGGCGTGCTCTATGTGGACGAGCTCAACCTGCTCGACGACAACATCACCAACCTGCTCCTGGCGGCGGTGGGCTCGGGCGAAAACCGGATCGAGCGGGAGGGCCTGAGCCTGTCGCACCCCTGCCGCTGCCTCCTGATCGCCACCTACAACCCCGAGGAGGGGGCCGTGCGCGATCACCTGCTGGATCGCTTCGCCATCGCGCTGTCAGCCAACCAGGTGCTGGAGCTGGATCAGCGGGTGGAGATCACCCGCAGCGCCATGGCCCAGGCCGAATCGAGCCAGGCCTTCCGGCAGAAGTGGCAGGACGACACCGATGCCCTGGCCACCCAGCTGCTGCTGGCGCGTCAGTGGCTGCCCGATGTGCAGATCTCCCGCGAGCAGATGGCCTACCTGGTGAACGAGGCCCTTCGGGGCGGCGTGGAGGGACACCGCAGTGAGCTCTATGCGGTGCGGGTGGCCAGGGCCCATGCGGCCCTCAGCGGCCGCGATCGGGTCGAGGCCGACGACCTCCAGGTGGCGGTGCGGCTGGTGATCGCGCCGCGGGCGCTGCAGCTGCCGCCCCCCGATCCCGATCAGCCGATGGAGCCGCCGCCACCCCCCCCACCGCAGGGCGAGCAGCCGCCGGAGGATCCGGAGCCGCCCGAAAACGAGCAGAATCCGGACGAATCGGACCAGGACGACACCGAGGACGAACAAGAGGACGACACCCCCGAAGACCAGGCGCCTCCCCAGGTGCCGGAGGAGTTCCTGCTGGATCCCGAGGCCATCGCCATCGACCCCGACCTGCTGCTGTTCTCCTCGGCCAAGGCCAAGACCGGCGGCAGCGGCAGCCGGGCGGTGGTGTTTAGCGATTCGCGCGGCCGCTACGTCAAGCCGATGCTGCCGAGGGGCCCGGTGAAGCGCATCGCTGTGGATGCCACGCTTCGGGCTGCGGCGCCTTATCAGAAATCCCGCCGTGAGCGCGAACCGCACCGCACCGTGATCGTCCAGGACGGCGACCTGCGGGCCAAGCAGCTGCAGCGCAAGGCTGGTGCCCTGGTGATCTTCCTGGTGGATGCCAGCGGCTCGATGGCTCTCAACCGCATGCAGAGCGCCAAGGGGGCCGTGATCCGGTTGCTCACCGAGGCCTATGAAAACCGTGATGAGGTGGCCTTGATCCCCTTCCGCGGTGAGCAGGCCGAGGTGCTGCTGCCCCCCACCCGTTCGATCACCGCCGCCCGCCGGCGGCTGGAATCCATGCCCTGTGGCGGTGGTTCACCGCTGGCCCACGGCCTTTCCCAGGCCGCCCGCGTGGGGGCCAACGCTCTGGCCACCGGTGATCTGGGCCAGGTGGTCGTGGTGGCGATCACCGATGGCCGCGGCAACGTGCCCCTCAGCCGCTCCCTGGGGCAACCGCAGCTGGAGGGCGAGGAGCCGGTGGACCTCAAGGAGGAGGTGAAGCAGGTGGCCAGCAAGTACCGGGCCCTGGGCATCAAGCTGCTGGTGATCGACACCGAGCGCAAGTTCATCGGCAGCGGCATGGGCAAGGACCTGGCCGAGGCCGCCGGTGGCAAATACGTGCAACTGCCCAAGGCCAGCGATCAGGCCATCGCCGCCATCGCCATGGAGGCGATCAGCGGGGTGTAGTGGCCTTCTCTCGTGCCGCTTTGTCGCGGGCGGCACCGGTCTGGGCGGGGTAGAGCTCTTCGAAGAATTTGCCGAGCCCCACGGCCACGCTGCGGATGCCGTCCATGAAGCGGGGGTCGTCGGTCAGCTTGGTCACATCACCGCCCACGGCATTCCATTTGGCGGTGAGCTGCTCGGCATTGCTGACGGTGGACTGGAGCTCGTGCAGGGTTTTCGGGTTGTCGAGGGCTGCGATGACGCGGCGCAGGTGGGCCGTGCTGCTGTTCAGGTTGGTGATCGTGGGGTGGGCCGCTTTTACCGTGGCCTCCAGCTCCCGGGCCAGGGCCTGGCCGTCCTTCATGAAGGCGGAGGTGTCCTTGGCGGTGCGCTCGAAGTTGCCGGTGGCTGTCGACACCTTGCTCAGCAGCTGCATCTGGTCGGCTTCCACCAGCAGCTTGTGCATCAGGGTGGTGACGCTGGTGAGGCTCGGCCCCTGCAGTCCTGTGATCGTGGAGCCATTGCACAGGGCCAGGCTGGGATTGCAGGCCTTGGAGCGCGGATTCGGAGCGCTCGGAGGCATCGGTTTGCCGCTGCTGACCAGGGACACCTGCGCGTCCCCGCCCAGGAGGGACGCCTCGCCGATCTGGGCGAAGGCCGGCCGAGCCAGCTTGAGGTCGGGATGGTTGATTTCCAGCTCGGCGACCACGGCCTGCGGGGTGACCCGCACCTTCCGCACGCTGCCAACCAGCACTCCTCGATAGACGACCGGTGAGCGCTCGGCCAAGCCCGCGGCTTCATCGAAGTTGGCCTTCACGGTCCAGTTCTGACGGCCCAGGGAGATGCCGCGTAGCCAGAAGGACAGTCCCATGGCACTGGCAATGGCCGCCAGCAGGGAGAAGCCAACGATCGCCTCACGAATACTGCGGCGCATGGACCTAAGACTCCGCCGGCTGCATCGGTCCGCGCAGGCTACCGCTCCTGAACTGCACCACGTAAGGATCGCTGCAATGGCGGTAGTCCTCAACCGTGCCACTCCAGCGAAACTGTCCGTCGTAAAGCAGCACCACCCGCTCGGCTGAGCGTTCGATGGTGCTGTGCACGTGGCTGACCACCACCGACGTGGCCTGCGCCACATCGGTGGTGCGCACGATCAGATCTTCAATCCGGGTGCAGGCCACCGGATCGAGGCCGGCGGTGGGTTCATCGAACAACAGCAGCGGCATCTGATCGCCGGCTTTGCCCGGATCGTTGATCAGGGCCCTGGCAAAGCTGACCCGCTTCTGCATGCCGCCGCTCAGCTCCCCGGGAAGTTGCTCTTCGGTGCCATGCAGTCCGACGGCATCGAGGGCGGCGCCCACCCGGTCGCGAATCTCCCGTTCGCTGAGGCGGCCGAAGCGATACAGCAGGAAGCCGACGTTTTCGCGCACGGTCAGCGAACCCAGCAGAGCAGGGTTCTGAAACACCAGGCGCACATCGGGAGGGTTGCGCTGATCAAGGCGCAGGTAGGTCTGGGGAACGCCGTAGAGGCTGAGCTGGCCGCTGCTGGGCAACTGCAGCCCGGCCAGCAGCCGCAGGATCGTGGATTTGCCGGCTCCAGACGGACCCACCACCACCAGGCGTTCCCCCGGCGCGATCTGCAGGTTCACCCCGTCCAGCACCCGCCGGCTGCCCCAGCGCACGCTGAGGTTGTCCATCACAGCCAGCGGCGGGGCCTGGAGCGGTGCTGAGGAAGCCAGGGGCGGCGCGGCAAAGCTGGATCCCATCCTGACCCTTTCCGCCCGCGAACAGCCTCCGTAAAGTTCAGCCAGTTGCGGCAGCGTCCTCCCCCGCCCTTTGCGCCCCCCCGCTCCGGCTTCCCGATTGCGGCGCTCCCGCCGACCGCTGCCGAAGCCGGGCTGGCTGGGCCGCGGCGATCTGCGCCAGAAGGATCTGATGAGCCGCTCCAGGCGGGCGGCCCGCTGGCTGCAGCCCGGTTTGGTGGTGAAGCGCTGGGTGCTCACCTCCGGCCTGGGCTTGCTGGTGGCCCTGCTGGGGGCAGCGGTGTGGGCCGATCTGCAGCCGATCTACTGGATGCTCTCCAGCATCCAGTGGCTGCTGGCCCAGGTCACCGGGGTGCTGCCCCGCAAGATCACCGGCCCCCTGGTGCTGCTGGTTGGCGCCGTCTTGATCTGGCTCGGCCAGAGCCGCAGTTTTGGCTCGATCCAGCAGGCCCTGGCCCCGGAAAAGGACACCTTGTTAGTGGATGCCCTGCTGGCCCAGCGGCGCCTCAACCGGGGGCCCAACATCGTGGCGATTGGGGGTGGCACCGGGCTTTCCACCCTGCTCAGCGGCCTGAAGCGCTACAGCAGCAACCTCACCGCCATCGTCACGGTGGCGGATGACGGAGGCAGCAGTGGGGTGCTGCGCCGGGAGCTCGGGGTGCAGCCGCCCGGCGACATCCGCAACTGCCTGGCCGCCCTGGCCAGGGAGGAGCCTCTGCTCACGCGTTTGTTCCAATACCGCTTCAAGGCTGGCAGCGGCCTGGAGGGGCACAGCTTCGGCAACCTGTTTCTCTCGGCCCTGACGGCCATCACCGGCAACCTGGAATCGGCGATCACGGCCAGCAGCCGGGTGCTGGCCGTGCAGGGGCAGGTGGTGCCCGCCACCAATGCCGACGTGCGTCTCTGGGCGGAGCTCGAAAACGGTGAGCGCATTGAAGGTGAATCGAAGATTGGCCATGCCGCCAGCCCGATCGTGCGGTTGGGTTGCATCCCGGAGCGGCCCCCAGCCCTGCCCAGGGCCCTGGAGGCCATTGCCAACGCCGATCTGATCGTGCTGGGCCCCGGCAGCCTTTACACCTCGCTGCTGCCCAACCTGTTGGTGCCCGCATTGGTCGAGGCCATCCGCCGCAGCAAGGCCCCCCGCCTCTACATCTGCAATCTGATGACCCAACCCGGTGAAACCGATGGGCTCGACGTGGAGGGGCATGTGCGGGCCATCGAGGCCCAGCTCGCCAGCCTCGGCGTGGATGAACGCCTGTTCACGGCGGTGTTGGCCCAGGAGGATCTGGGTGATTCCGCCCTCGTGGCCCACTACCGCCATCAGGGGGCCGAGCCCGTGACCTGCGACGCGCGCCAGCTGCGCCGCCAGGGGTACGACGTCACCCTGGCCCCACTTCAGGGGGCCAAGCCCACCGCCACCCTGCGCCACGACCCCCGTAGCGTTGCCCTGGCGGTGATGCGCTTCTTCCGCAAGCACCAGCGCGGCGCCTGAACAAACGCCTTCAGTAAGCGTCCTGCATTTCGTAAAAGTCGGGCTGCACGTAGTCCTTGCGCAGCGGGAAGCCCTTCCAGTCTTCGGGCATCAGCAAGCGCTTGGGGTGGGGGTGGCCGGCGAATTGGATGCCGTACATGTCGAAGGTTTCCCGTTCCTGCCAGTCGGCGCCACGAAACAGCCCGTAGAGGGTGGGAATGGTGAGCTCGCCGTTGCGCTCCAGGAACACCTTGAGCCGCACCTCTTCAGGGCTTTGATCGGCAGCCACCACGCCGGCGCTGGAGTGATCGGCCAGGGCTGCCAGTTTCACCAGGTGGTAGAAGCACACCAGCCGGCCGCCCGGCCCTTCGTCGTAGCCGCCCTGGCATTGCAAGTAGTCGAAGCCCTGGGTTTTGAGGGCGGTGGCGATCACGGGCAGAAACGCCGCTTCCACCCCGATCATCTCGACGCCCAGGTGGTCGCTGCCGAGGGCCAGCTGCTCAAAACCCTGGCTGGCCAGCCACTGGCCCACGGGGCCCGGTGTTGGGCTGTCAAGCGCTCCGCTGTCGCTGGCGTCGGTCTGGGGGGTGGGGGTGTCTGCAGGCATGGCGGGCGCGCTCAGGCGTTGGCTTGGGCAGGGATGGCGGTTGCCGGGGCGGGCATGGGCAGGGCGCTGGCAGCCGCCAGGGCCTGCTTCTGGGTTTCGGCCGCCAGATACTGACCGTTAACGATGGGGGCCACGGCCTTCATCTGGTGGGAGACGGTGCAGTAACGGTGTATCTGCTGCACGTTGCCACGCTCGGCCAGGGCCTCATTGCCCACCTTCTTGCGCAGCTTGATCACAGCATCGAAGATCGCCTCAGGCCGCGGCGGGCAGCCGGGCAGGTAGAGGTCCACCGGGATCAGCTTGTCCACGCCGCGCACGGCTGTGGTGGAGTCGGCGGAAAACATGCCGCCGGTGATCGTGCAGGCCCCCATGGCGATCACATACTTGGGCTCCGGCATCTGTTCGTAGAGACGCACCAGGGCTGGCCCCATCTTCATCGTCACGGTGCCTGCCACGATCAGCAGGTCGGCTTGGCGCGGGCTGGAGCGCGGCACCAGGCCGAAGCGGTCGAAGTCGAAGCGAGAGCCGAGCAGCGCCGCAAATTCGATGAAGCAGCAAGCGGTGCCGTAGAGCAGCGGCCAGAGGCTGCTGAGCCGAGACCAGTTGTGCAGATCGTCGAGGGTGGTGAGGATCACGTTCTCGGACAGATCCGAGGTGACCGTGGGAGCACCCACCGGATTGCAGCTGGCAGCGCGCAGATCCTTGAGGGCGTCGATGGAGAGGCTTTCGATTGATGGGGTGTTGGTCACGGGATCAGCTCCACTCGAGGGCGCCCTTGCGCCAGGCATAGGCCAGCGCCACCACCAGGATGGCAATAAAGACGAGGGCTTCGATGAAGGCCAGCAGGCCGAGCCGGTGGAACGCCACGGCCCAGGGATACAGGAACACGGTCTCAACGTCGAAGATGACGAAGACCAGGGCAAACATGTAGTAGCGGATGTTGAACTGAATCCAAGCGCCGCCGATCGGCTCCATGCCGGACTCATAGGTGAGCTCCCGCTCGCCCATGCGGCTCTTCGGCGAGAGCAGCTTGTTGGCCACCAACGCCAACACGGGCACCACTGCTGAGATCAGCAGGAAGCCCAGAAAGGCGTCGTAGCCGGAGAGCACAAACACGCGAGCCAGGCCAAGCTGTGGCGCAGTCTGGCATCCGCGCCCGCAGCCCCGTCGATAAACTGCCCCCACCACCTGAGGCCCAGGGATGAGCTCCACGTCCACACCTGAGCTCACGCCTGAGCCCCCACCCGAGCCCGCAACCGAGCCCACACCCGAGGCCCAGAGCGAAACCGGTGGCGCACCGGAGCCAGATCCGGTGGCCAAAGTTGATTCGGCCACCGAGCCGGACGTTGATCCAGCCACCCACCGTTTCGAGTGCCGCAGCTGCGGTTTCGTTTATGACCCGGCTGAAGGGGTGCGCAAGCTCGCGATTGAGCCCGGCACGCCCTTTGTGGAGCTGGATCCGATCGCGTTCCGCTGCCCGGTGTGCCGCAGTCGGGTCGGGGCCTTCAAGGACATTGGCCCGCGCAACAAGCCCAGTGGCTTCGAGGAGAACCTCAATTTCGGCCTGGGCGTCAACCGGCTCACCCCCGGCCAGAAGAATGTGTTGATCTTCGGGGGCTTTGCTTTGGCTTTCGCCTTCTTCCTCTCCCTCTACTCCCTGCGCTGATGACTGGCTCACCCTTGCCCCGTCTGCTCCAGGCCCTGCTGCGGCCCCTGCTCAGCCTGGTGCTGGTGGTGGGCCTTGGCTTCGGTCTCTCCGGCTGTGTCACCACGGGATTGCCCGTGGCCGCGTCCAGCCCTTGGCAGCCGGTGCCCTTGGCCACCAAGGCCAATCCCCTTGATGTGGCCTTCACCGACGACCGCCATGGCTTCCTGGTGGGCAGCAACCGTCTGATTCTGGAAACCAACGACGGCGGTGCCAGTTGGGAGGAGCGGGCCCTGGATCTGCCGGAGGAGGAAAACTTCCGTCTGATCAGCATCGACTTCCGCGGCGACGAGGGTTGGATCGCCGGTCAGCCCGGGCTGCTGCTCCACACCACCGACGGTGGTCAGAACTGGAGCCGCCTCTTTCTTGACACCAAGCTGCCCGGTGAGCCTTACCTGATCACGGCTCTGGGCACCAACCAGGCAGAGCTGGCCACCAATGTTGGTGCCGTTTATGAAACCCGTGATGGCGGCATCAACTGGCAGTCCGAGGTGGAGGATGCCGCCGGTGCCGTGCGGGAGCTGCGCCGCTTCAACGATGGCCGCTACGTGAGCGTCAGCAGCCTGGGCAATTTCTTTTCCACCTGGGATCCCGGCCAGGGCACCTGGCAACCCCACCAGCGCATGAGCAGCCAGCGGCTGCAGTCGATGGGCTTCCAGCCCGATGGCTCGCTGTGGATGCTGGCCCGCGGCGCCCAGATCCGTTTCAATCCCGACGCCAGCAATGTGGAGGACTGGGGCAAGGCCGTGATCCCCATCACCAACGGCTACGGCTACCTCGACATGGCCTGGGCGCCTGATGGCTCGATCTGGACCGGTGGCGGCAGCGGCACCCTGCTGGTGTCCGGCGACGGTGGCAAGAGCTGGCAGAAGGACCCAGTGGGCGCCCAGCAGCCCTCCAACTTCACTCGCATCAGCTTCAGTCCCGATGGCAAGGGCTTCGTGCTGGGCGAGCGGGGCTCCCTGCTGCGCTGGGTGGGCTGAGGCCGATGGCCTGCCGCCTGCTCGGTCGCCAACTTCTGTAACCAAGCGCGCTTCCGCCTCCCATCCACCCAAGCCCGACCCCTAGGATCTCTGGGCTGAACGCTTGTCGCTATGGCTGCCGGCTCAACAGGAGAACGCCCGTTCTTCGAAATCATCACGAGCATTCGTTACTGGGTGATCCATGCGGTCACCCTGCCCTCCATTTTCTTGGCCGGCTTTCTGTTCGTGTCCACGGGCCTGGCTTATGACGCCTTTGGCACGCCCCGCCCCGATGCCTACTTCCAGGCCCAAGAAAGCAAGGCTCCAGTCGTGAGCCAGCGCTATGAGGGCAAGAGCCAGCTTGATCTGCGCCTGCAATAAGCCATGACCCAGACACCCATTTCCACCACGCCGCGCAACTACCCGATCTTCACGGTCCGGTGGTTGTCGGTTCATGCTCTCGGCATCCCCACGGTGTTCTTCCTGGGCGCCTTGGCGGCCATGCAATTCGTTCGCCGCTGAGCCGGTCACTCCCCATCAGCCATGCAACGCTCTCCCAATCCCAACAACCTGCCAGTTGAACTCAACCGCACCAGTTTGTTTCTCGGGCTGCTGTTCGTGTTCACGATCGGCATTCTGTTTTCGAGCTACTTCTTTAACTAAGTCCTCTTCACGTCACCAGGAGAGCCCCCGATGAGCGGCAAGAAATCCAACCTGCCTGACGGCCGGATTCCGGATCGCCTTCCCGACGGTCGTCCAGCTGTGGCCTGGCGCTCCCGCTGGACCGAAGGGGTGTTGCCCCTCTGGCTCGTGGCTACCGCCGGCGGCATGGCTGTGATCTTTGTGGTGGGGCTGTTTTTCTACGGCTCCTACGTGGGCGTCGGTTCCGCCTGAGTCCGGGCAGGTTTGTTTAGGGGTGCCCCCGTTGGCTCGTCTTGTGGCGGCCTTCGGGGGTTTTTGATGGAACGGCTCTGCGGAGCGTGGTACTGCGAAGACGCTGGGGTCACCGGTTTGGCGAAGAAGCGAACCCTGCTCAACAATCGGCTCCTGGCCACGGTCGCGGGGTTCCTTCTCAATGCCTATGGGGAGGTGTTTCGCCTCAGCTCACGGATCCAGATCCAGGCCCATCCCGAGGTGGATCGGCTGGTCAAGGAGCAGGGCATCGCCGTGATTTACGCCCTCTGGCATCGCCATGCCTTTTTTGTGCCGCTGTTGCGCAGCTATGGCGGCAGGTCTATGGCGGTGCTGCTGAGCACCCATCGGGATGCCCAGATCGTTGCGGTGGCGGTGCGGCTGCGGGGCCTCGCGGTGGTGTCCGGCTCATCGACCCGCGGCGGCCTCAAGGCCTACCGCCTGCTGCGGCGCTTGCTGGAGCAGCGCCAGTCGGTCTGCATCACACCGGACGGGCCCAAGGGGCCGCCGGAGTCGGTGAAGAGCGGGGTGATCCACTTGGCCCAGCAATCGGGCTGCGCGATCGTGCCGGTGTCGGTGTTCTGTTCCCGCGCCCATCGGCTGCGCTCCTGGGATCGCTCGGTGTTGCCCCTGCCCTTCGCGCGGGTGGTGCTGCAGTTGGGCGAGCCTCTATTTCCGCCATCGGGCTTGGCGGAGGGGCAGGCCCTGTTGGCGGGGCGGTTGCACGCGACCGCTGCGCTGGTCGGTGAGGGATCGCCATGACTGGTCGCGGCTGGTTGCTGCTTGGCGGTTATCGGCTGCTGGCCCTGGCGCTCACCCCCGTCTGGCTGGCCCTGTTGCTGATGCGGCTGGTGCAGGGCAAGGAGGATCCACGGCGGCTGGTCGAGCGCCTGGGCTGGCCGACGCGGCGGCGGCCTCCGGGGCCCTTGGTGTGGTTTCACTGCGCCAGCGTCGGCGAGCTCAACAGCCTGCTGCCGGTCTTGCGGCAGCTGGGCCCCCTGCCGGTTGTGTTGGTCACCACGGTGACGTGCACCTCGGCGGCCCTCGCGGCCCGGGTGTTGCCCGCCGGGGTGATCCACCAATACGTGCCCATCGACCACTGGCTGGCGATGCTGCTGTTTCGCAGCTATTGGCGCCCCCGGCTTGGCGTGCTGGCGGAGGCGGAGCTCTGGCCTGAGCTCATGCTGGCGATGCCCCATCTCCTGTTGATCAACGCCCGCATGAGCGAGCGCTCCTATCAGCGCCACCGCCGCCATCCCTGGTATGCCGCGTGGTTGCTGGCTGCTGTGGAGATGTGCCTGGCCCAATCGCAGGCTGATGCGGAGCGATTTAGGCGCCTGGGTGTTTGCGATGCCCGTGCCCTGGGATCCACCAAGCTCGATGCCGAACCGCTGCCGGTTAATGCGGTCCATCTGAGCCGATTGCGCCAGGCTTTTGCCGGCCGCCTGGTGTTGCTGCTGGCCAGCAGTCACCCCGGCGAAGAGCAGCAGTGGTTGGAGGCGTGGGCTGGCTGCGACGCTGCGGCCCGGCCCGTGGCGCTGCTGCTGGCACCACGCCATCCCCAGCGGGCCCTCGGGGTGCGAGAGCAGGCTGCCGCCTTGGGGTTCACGGTGGCCCTGTGGAGTGAGCTGTTGGCAGGAGCGACCCCGCTCCACCCGGATGTGGTGGTGGCGGATGTGATCGGGGAGATGGGCGTCTGGATTCGAGCGGCGACTGTGGTGGTGATGGGCGGCAGTTTCCATCCGATGGGCAGGCCCCACGGCGGCCAGAATCCCCTCGAACCCGTCGCCCTGGGGCGCCCGGTGTTGTGTGGCCCTGATATGGCCAATTTTTCCGATCTGATCGAGCCGTTGATCGAGGCCGGTTGCTTGCAGCAGCACCCCGACATGGCAACGACCTTGGCGGCGGCCTTGGCACTGCTTGTGTCGGCGCCGCGGCCTGTTCGCCCCCAGCTGCGGGGGCCGTCCCAGCTGGTGGCGTCGTTGGTACGGGATCGATGCCGCTGACCACTCCCCGTTTCTGGTATCAAAGCCGCCGCGGTTGGCAGGCCTGGTTGCTGTTGCCGCTGGGTTGGCTCTACGGCGCCGCCGTCGGGCTGCACCGCCGCAGCACCCGCTCCTGGCGGTGCGGTGTGCCGGTGCTCTCGATTGGCAATCTCACCCTGGGGGGAACGGGCAAGACGCCGCTCGGGATCGCCCTGGCCCAGGGACTGGCCGCGCGTGGCTGGCGGGTGGCGGTGTTGCTGCGGGGGTACGGAGCCCGGCGCCGCCAGGCGTGTTTGGTCACCGCCGCCAGTCGCTTCGAAGAGGTGGGCGATGAGGCCCTCGAATACGGCCAGAGCCTGGGCGAAGACGTGGTGTGGGTTGGTTCCAACCGCCGTCAGAGCGCCAAGCTGGCCGTGGCCGCCGGCGCCGATTTGATCCTGCTCGACGATGGCCTGCAGCATTGGCCTCTGGCCCGGGATCTTGATGTCTCGGTGTTGGATGCCCGCCACGGCCTTGGCAACCGTTGGGTGTTTCCGGCGGGTCCCCTGCGCGAGCCGCTCCGCCAGTTGGCCCGGGCCGATGTGTTGGTGCTGACCGGATCTGCTGGCCCGCTGGCCTCGCCGGCTGCGTCGCAGCTTGCCCCACCAGGTTGGCCTGCGGGTAAACCCTGGTTTGCGGTGCGCTTCTGCCTGGAGCCGCCGGCCCATCTGTTGGACTCCCGTCTGCTGGCCTTCTGCGGCATCGGGTTGCCGGAGAAATTCTTTGCGGCCCTGCGGGCCTGCGGCCTGCAGGTGGTGGCCACGGAATCCTTCCCAGATCACCACGTCTATGCTGAATCAGATCTGCAGCGCCTGTTGGATTTGGCCCACGCCAATGGCGCCCGCTTGGTCACCACGGTCAAGGATGGGCAACGATTGCCGCCCCGTTTCCGCGATGGCGTGAGCCTTGTGCCTTTGAGGGTTGAGCCGGCCAGCCTCGAGCCGTTGCTGCTTTGGCTCGATCGACGCCTAGTACCCCTCGCCGGGCGGTTGCACCATGGTTGAGGTGGTCCCGAAGCGGGTCTTGCTTGTGGCTGGAGAGGCCTCCGGCGACCTCCACGGAGGTTTTCTGGTTCAGGAGCTCCAGCGCCAGTTGCCTGGTGTGGAGATTGCCGGTGTCGGCGGCGATCACCTGCGCGCCCGAAGCATCGACATCCTGGCGGATGTGCGACTGCTCTCGGCAGCGGGATTGGTGGAGATCATCAGCAGCCTGCGCCGTCACCACCGGGTGATGGAGCTGCTCAAGCACCAGATGGACCATCAGCGCCCGGATGTGGTGGTGTTGATCGATTACCCGGGCTTCAATCTGTTTGTGGCCAAGGAAGCCAAGAAGCGCGGCATCCCAGTGTTTTTTTACATCGCGCCCCAGGTGTGGGCGTGGGGCAAAGGCCGCGCCAAAAAGATGGAGCGGTTGATCGAGCGCCTGGCCGTGATCTTCCCGTTTGAAGAGGCGATCTTCAATGCCCATGGCCGGGATTTCGCCCGCTATGTCGGCCATCCGCTGGTGGATGAGCTGCATGTCAGCGGCACCCGCGAGCAGATTCGCCATCGCCATGGCCTCGCGCCCGATCAGTCCCTGCTGGTGTTGATGCCTGGCAGCCGGCGGGCCGAGGTGCGGCTGCTGCTGCCTGCGATGCTGCAGGCCGCCCAGCAGCTCAAACGCGACGGTTGGCAGGTGGTGCTGCTCAAGGCTTCCACGATCGATCGCTCCTATCTGGAGCAGGTCAGTGGCAACCGGGCACTGCCCGTTCCCTTGATCGAGGCAGATGCCTACAACCTGCTGCATGCCGCCGATGCTGGCGTGATCGCTTCTGGCACAGCGACCCTGGAGGCGGCTTTGCTGGGCTGCCCCCATGTGATTCTCTATCGCTTCTCGCTGCTCACCTATCTGATTGCCAAACTTGTTATTGGCCGGCGCATTCTTGGCTTGCCTAATGTGATCCTCGGCCGCCAGCTCTTCCCGGAGCTGATTCAACGCGATGTCACGGCAGCCAACATTGTCCGGTCGGTGCAGCGCATTCGGGATCATCGGGTGTTGTTTGATCAGGCTGTGAAGGAGCTGCAGGCTGCGATGGGGTCTCCCGGGGCATCTCGCAGAGCGGCTGCGGAGTTGGTGGATTTGATGCGATGAAGACGGGAATCTATGCGCGTTTGGCGGCCTATGGGCGCCGCCATCTGTGGCCAGCCTTTTCTTTGGCCCTGTTCTTTAATTTTCTCTATGGTGCCTCCACGGGCTTTGTGCCCCTGGTGATTCGCTATCTGTTTGATGATATTTTGCCGTCAAGTGATCGCGACCGTCTGTATATGGCGCCGGTTGTGATTGTGCTGGTGATTCTGCTCAGAGCGGTTTCCCAGTATTTGGGCTCCTATCTCACCGAATGCGTTGGTCAGTCGATTACGGCCGATCTGCGTCACGATCTTGCTGAGCGCGTTCTCGATCTGCCCCAGTCTTACGTGGATCGCAATCCTTCAACGGTTTTGGTGTCGCGGGTTCTCACCGATGTGACGCTCGTCAAAACCGGAATTGTGGATGGCTTTTCATCGATGTTCAAGGACGGCCTAACCCTGACCGTGTTGGTTTCCGTTGCCTTTTATCAGGACTGGTTCTTGTCGTTGATTGCATTCATTTTGTTTCCTGTTGCGATTGCTCCGATTCTCAATTCGTCTAAAAAAGTAAGGCGCCACTCCAGTCAAGGGCAGCTCAGTTTGGCGCGTTTGGCCTCCTTTTTGCAGGAGTCGGTGGTTGGGTTGCGCGTTGTCAAAATCTTTGGCATGCAGGCCTACGAGCTGGAGCGCTTTGATGAGGAAAATCAATCAGTGTTGCGGGCTGCTCTCAAGACCACGCGTGCCAAGCTGGCCAATCAGCCCTTGATGGAAATCCTGGGCGCGATGGGGTTCAGCGCGGTGCTGGTATACGGCGGTGAAAATGTGATCGCAGGCACCCGAACGACGGGTAACTTCTTCGCCTTCCTCACTTCTCTCTACTTGTGCTATGCCCCCTTTAAGGGGATTGCCCGTTCCAATTCCACCCTGCAGCAGGGTGTCTCGGCGGCTAAGGATCTGTTTGGCATTTTGGATACCCAGCCTGATCCCCAGGAAGCTGCGCAGCCCTGGGAGCTGGGTGGTGTCTCGAAAGGTCTCAAGGCTGCCCATGTGTGCTTTGGTTATGACGATGAGCGGGTGATTGATGATCTCAATTTAGAGGTTCCCTGCGGGCGCACGGTGGCACTGGTGGGCTCGAGTGGCGGCGGTAAAAGTACAATCATCGATCTGTTCTGCCGATTTTATGATCCCTGTTCGGGGGTGATCAGCATTGATGGAGTTGACCTTCGGGATCTATCGCTTCAGTCGTTGCGCCGCTTGATTTCGGTGGTGGACCAGAACACGTTTCTGTTTAACGATACGGTTGCCAGCAACATTGCCTATGGGTTGGCGACTGCTTCTGCGGGCCAGATTGAGCAGGCTGCTCGGGCGGCCAATGCCCACGATTTTATTTCCCAGCTACCGGATGGTTATGCCACGGTGATCGGTGAAAACGGCACCATGCTGTCGGGTGGTCAGCGCCAGCGGATTGCGATTGCCCGCGCCCTGATCAAAAACGCACCCATTCTGTTCCTTGATGAAGCCACTTCCGCGCTCGATTCGGCTTCGGAGCAGGTGGTGCAGCAGGCCTTGGATCGGCTGATGGCCAATCGCACCACTTTGGTGGTGGCCCACCGTCTATCCACGGTGGTGAATGCCGATTGCATCTGCGTCATTTCTGCCGGACGCGTTGTTGAGTCGGGCAGCCACGCCGAGCTGCTGGCTCGCGGTGGATGCTATGCCGACCTATTTTTAAATCAATTCGCTTGCGCTGAAGCGGGATCTCCTGGATGACCACCACCACCTCCCCGCAGCCGACAGGCCATCAGGCCGCCTACGCCCGTCACGACTGGTCCAGCGCCTTTCGCAACGTGGGAGTTGAACTCACGGATGTGCCTCTGGTTGCAGCGCGGGGCAGCATTCCCGCTGACCTGGCTGGCACCCTCTACCGCAACGGGCCCGGACGCTTGGAGCGAGGTGGCCGCTGGGTGCATCATCCCTTCGATGGCGACGGGATGATTGCAGCATTTCGGTTTGATGCCGGACAGGCCTATCTGACCAATCGTTTTGTTCGCACCGAAGGTTGGTTGGCTGAAGAGGATGCCGGCAAGTTTGTCTACCGGGGGGTGTTCGGCACCCAGAAACCCGGCGGCCCTCTGGCCAATGCTTTTGATCTGCGGCTCAAGAACATCGCCAACACCCATGTGGTGCAGCTCGGCGATCAGCTGCTGGCGCTCTGGGAAGCGGCTGAGCCCCATGCCCTCGATCCCCGCAGCCTGGAGACCCGGGAACTGTCGCGACTGTCCGGGGTGCTCA
The DNA here is from genome assembly GCF_024346435.1 of Cyanobium sp. Alchichica 3B3-8F6. NCBI lineage: Bacteria > Bacillati > Cyanobacteriota > Cyanophyceae > Synechococcales > Prochlorococcaceae > Cyanobium > Cyanobium sp. Alchichica 3B3-8F6. The sequence continues at coordinate 95,800 of NZ_JAGQCZ010000004.1, forward strand.
AGCCCGGTGAGGCGTTCAGCGCCCATCCCCATTTTGATCCCGGGCACCATGGCGAACCCCGCATGGTCACCTTTGGCGTTAAGGCGGGACCCACCAGCACCATCCGGCTGATGGAGTTTGCGACAGAGGATCAGCCCGGTGGCGTGCGGGCTGGTGATCTAGTGGCGGACAGCCGCCACAGCTTTAAAGGCTTCGCCTTCCTCCACGATTTCGCCATCACCCCCAGTTGGGCGGTGTTCCTGCAGAACGCTGTGGCGTTCAACCCCCTGCCGTTCGTGCTCGGTCAGAAGGGTGCGGCCCAATGTCTGGCGTCCAAGCCCGGTGAAGCGGGTCAATTTTGGTTGGTGCCGCGCCAAGGCGGCCACCATGCCGGTGCCAGCCCGGTTCTGGTGCCAGCACCCGAGGGGTTTGTGTTTCACCACCTCAATGCTTTCGAAGATGCGGCGACCGGCGAGGTGGTGGTGGATTCGATCTACTACGACGATTTCCCGTCGATCGGCCCCGAGGTGGATTTTCGTGAGATCGACTTTGGTGCGATTCCAGAAGGACAGCTGCGGCGTTGCCGGATTGATCCCCGCACCGGTGCCGTGCAGAGCGAGTGGCTGGAGCAGCGCTGCTGTGAGTTCGCCATGGTGAACCCCGCACGCCAGGGACTGGAGGCCCGCTTTGCCTGGATGGCGGTGGCCGAGCGGGAGCGGGGCAACGATCCCCTGCAGGCCATTGAGAAGCTTGATCTGCACACCGGCGAGCGGCTGGTCTGGAGTGCGGCCCCCCGCGGGTTCGTTACGGAGCCGGTGATGGTGCCCCGCTCTGCCCCTGCCAAAGAGCACTCCGCCGAAGAGCACTCTGCCGAAGAGCACTCCGCCGAAGACAGTGGTTGGGTGCTGGTGCCGGTGTGGAACGGCGCCCGCTGCGCCACGGATCTGGTCATCCTCAACGCTGCCGATATGAGCGAACAGGCGGTGCTGGAGTTGCCCCTGGCCATTCCCTACGGCCTGCACGGCAGTTGGGCCCCCGGCGGCTGATCAGCGCCCGAGCAGTTGTCGCAGGGCCGGTTCGAGTTTGGCGAAGGCCCGGCCGCGGTGCCCCAGCTTGGCTTTGAGGTTTGACGGCATCTCCGCAAAGGTGAGGCCTGCTTCCGGCACCAGGAACACCGGGTCGTAGCCGAATCCTCCCGTGCCCCGCGGCGCCTTGAGAATTACCCCCGGGCAGCGGCCTTCCACCTCCAGGCGGATGGTGCCGTTCGGGTCGGCCAGGGCCAGGGCGGCCGCGAAATGGGCCTGGCGGCTGGGGTTGCTGCTGCTGGCCTGGGCCTGCTCCAGTTCGCGCAGCAGCCGGGCAATGCGGGCGCTGTCGCTGTCGGCGTAGCGGGCGGAGTGCACGCCGGGGGCGCCGCCCAGGGCGTCGACGCTGAGACCGGAGTCGTCGGCCAGGGCCCACGCGCCGCTCGCTCTGGCAACGGCACTGGCCTTGAGGCGCGCGTTCTCGGCAAAGGTGGCGCCCGTTTCCTCCACCTCCAGCCCATCGGGCTGGGGTTGGATCTCCAGGCCCAGGCCAGCCAGCAAGTGGCCGAATTCACGCACTTTGCCGGCGTTGCCGCTGGCGATCACCAAACGGGTCATGGCTCAGGCCGCCTCCGCCTGCGCCCGAGCCCAGCCCAGCACCTCAGCCACGCGGGCCTCACTGGGGGCTTCGCAGTAGAGGCGCAGCAGCGGCTCGGTGCCGGAAAAGCGCAGCATCAGCCAGTGGCTGGGGCCCAGGCGCAGCTTCACGCCATCGGTGGTGATCACCTCCAGCACGGGGCTGCCGGCGACCGCGCTGGGGGGTGCGGCGGCCAGCTTGGCCTCCAGTCGCCGCCGGGCTTCCATATCGGGCAAGCGCAGGTCGAGCCGGTTGTAGGCGGCGGCACCGCCGCAGCGCTGCTGCAGGGCATCGATCCGCTCGCCCAGGGGCACCCCACCCTCCACAAGCGCTTCGATCAGCAGCAGGGCCGCGAAGGGTGCATCGCGCTCGGGCAGGTGCATGCCGAAGCCCACACCGCCTGATTCCTCGCCGCCCACCAGCACCTCGCTCGCCAGCATTTCGGCGGCGATGTATTTGAAGCCCACGGGCTTCTCCAGCACCCGGCGGCCCAGGCCTTCGGCCACCAGCTGCATCAGGTCGGAGCCGCTCACGGTTTTGACCACAGAGCCCGGCAGCTGGCGGGCCCGGGCCAGGTGGTCGATGAACAGGGGCATCAGCAGCTGGGTGCTGCAGAAGCGGCCGCGCTCATCCACCGCGGCGATGCGGTCGCCGTCGCCGTCGAACACGATCCCCACCGCTGGTCGGCCAGCGGCCGTGCTGGCCTGCACCGCGGCGATCAACTCGCCTAGGTAGGGGGCGAGGGGTTCGGGTGGGTTGCCCCCAAACAACGGATCCCGCTGCGCCCGAATTTCGCGGATGGCACCACTCGCCGTGGCCCGCTCGCCCAGCAGGGCCGGCAGCACCCCGGCCGCCGAGCCGTGCATTGGGTCGACGATCACCGTCAGCCCCAGGCGCTCGAGCCCTTCGGCCAGGGCAGCGGTGTCCACCTTGGCCTGGAGCCCTGCCACGTAAGCGTTCAGGGCCGCAAGCCGCCGCACCTCACCCGGAATCGGCACACTGATGCCGCCGGCGGCCAGCCGGGTTTCGACGCGGTGGGTGAAGTCGCCCTCCACCGAGCCGCCGAAGGGGCCCTTGATCTTCAGACCCAGCCATTCCGGTGGGTTGTGGCTGGCGGTGATCACCAGGGCGCCGAGGGCCTGGCGTTGCACCACTGCCCAACTGGAGGCCGGTGTGGGGGTGGGGGTGTCGCAGAGCAGGGGTTCGAGGCCACAGCCCCGCACGGCGCTGCAGATCGCTTCGGCCAGTTCAGGGGCCAGGAAGCGGCGGTCGTAGCCGATCACCACTTCGCGGCTCTCCAGGCCCTGCGGGGCGGAATGAGCCAGCTCCTGGGCCGAGGCCGCAGCCACCGGCAGCAGGCGCTCCATGGTGATGTCGACCCCGAGGATGCCGCGCCAGCCATCGGTGCCGAAGGCGATCGGACTGGCCGCCAGGGGCAGGGGGGCTGAGGCCATGGGGGCGGAAACGCCGAGCTGGGTCGATTCTGCTGTGCCGCCGGCGCTCCAGCCCTAGCGTTTGCGCTGGTGGATGCTCTCCTTGACGCCCCAGCCCCCAACGTCGCAGCCCCTGACGCCAGCTCCCCTGACCGATCGCCTGCTGCGCAGCTGGTTGCGCTGCCGGCGTCGTGCCTGGCTCGATCGGTTTGGCGAGCCAGGAGAGCGTCAGTGGAATGCCCACCGCGCCCTGGCCCTGAGCGACCAGCTGCGCAGTTTTCAAACCCTGCTCCCCCAGCGCCCCGGCCATGGCGAGGCGGCCTGCGCCGACGGGGCGCCTGGGGTGGTGGGCTTGCGTCTGCGGGGACGCGGCCCCCAGGGACTGCAGGTCGAATCCCATCCAGCCCTGCTGGAGCGCATTGAGGGCCAGAGCCGTTGGGGCGAGTTTGCCTACCGGCCGGTGCTGGCCCGTCAGGGGCGGCGGTTGACCCGCGAAGCCCGGGTGGTGCTGGCCCTGTGGGGGCGCTTGTTGGCCGAGCACCAGCAGGCGCCGGTGCCCCATGGCCTGGTGCTGGCGGGTGAGGGCCGGGCCCTGCAGCGGGAGCGCCTGGCCCTCGGTGGTGGCCTGCAGCACCAGCTCGATGAAAGCCTGCAGCGCTTGGCCGCCGACCTCGACCCGGCCACGCCCCCTCCGCTGGTGAGTGATCGCAAGAAGTGCACCCTGTGCAGCTGGCGGGGTCTCTGCGATCAGGAGGCCGCAGCGATGGGACACCTCAGCGAGGTGAGCGGCATCGGTGGCAAGCGCCGCGAGATGTTGCTGGAGCAGGGGGTGACCAGCCTGGTGGCCCTGGCAGGCCGGGACCCGGAGCAGCTGGCCGAGGCACTCTCTGTGTATGGCGAGCAACACCGCGAGATTGCCGCTGAGCTGGTGGCCCAGGCCCGGGTGCAGGCCTCAGGAATCCCCGAGCCGCTGGGGGAGGGGTCGGCCTTGCCTGAGCTCGCCGGTGCCCCTGGGGTGTTGCTCTACGACATCGAATCCGATCCCGATGCCCGCGATGATTTCCTGCACGGCTTCCTGGTGCTGGAGCGCGATGAGGCCGGCGGTTGGAACGAGGCCGGGGCCCGGTATCAGCCGCTGCTGGCCCTGCAGGAGCACGGCGAGCAGCGGCTGTGGCAGCGGCTGCAGCGGTTGCTCGTGCGCTACCCCGGCTGGCCGGTGCTGCACTACGGCGAAACCGAGGTGATTGGTCTGGTGCGCCTGGCCCAGCGCCAGGGGGCCACTGAGGCCGAGGTGCAGCAGTTGCGCGGGCGGATGCTGGACGTGCACGCCCGACTGCGCCGCCACTGGCGGCTGCCGGTGAGCAGCTATGGCCTCAAGGCGGTGGCCGGTTGGCTGGGCTTTGCCTGGAGCCAGAAGGGCGTTGATGGCGCCCGCTGCCTGCTCTGGTGGCGCCAGTGGCGGCACTGGCACCGGGACGCCGGACGCCGGGGCCAGGCCAGTCGCCACCAGCTGCAGCGGATTTTTCTCTACAACCGCGACGACAGCCTGGCCACCTGGGCGGTGGTGCGCTGGTTGTTGGCCCAGGACTGACGCTGGAGAGCTGACGCGTCAGCCCTGACGGCCGGCCCCGACGGGCGGATCCACGAAGGCCGGTGGTTTCGATAGGTGCAGCGCCGGGGCCTGGGAGCCCTCACCGGCACGGAGCTCGGAATCCTGCAGGGCCTGGCGACGCACCAGGGCCAACCCGATCCACATCCCATCCTCAAGGGCCAGGGCCGAGGTGATCTGGCCCGCCCGGCTGCTGCCGGAAGTGCCGGAAGAGCCGTTGTTGGCCCCCTCCAGCCGGAACAGGGCCGTGCCCTGGGCCGGCGCCGCTGCGGACCCCTCGGGCGCGGGCCCGTGCCAGCGCCGCAGCTGCTGTTTGACCCCGTCGTAGGTGGCGAGCTTGGCCAGGGTTTCCTGGCCCACATAGCAGCCCTTGCTCAGGCTCACCCGATCGGCCAGCCCCGCTTCAAAGGGGTTGGTGTCGTCGTTGATTTCCCCTGGGGCAGCCGGCCAGCCCTGCTGGAGGCGCCAGCGCTCCTGCTCCAGGGCGGTGAGTGGGGTGCGCTCGGCTAGCCACGGGGGCAGCTCGGCCTCCGCCAGCAGCACCACCTGCCGGCCCAGTAGCCAGCCGCTGCCGTTCTCCAGAGCCTGCCACTGGCCAGCTGGGGCCTGGGGCAGGGCCGCGAGGGCGTCACCCAGCGGTGTGATCCAGCGCGCTGGTGTCACGGGGCCCAGCCGCACCTGATCGGCGGGGAACAGCACCCGGTCGAGACTGTGCCAAACGGCTTCGGCATCGCCGCTGCTCAGCAGCAGCCAGGCACCGCAATCATCCACCAGCACTTCGGCCAGGGCCCGCAGGCGGCCGGTGGCGGTGATGCAGCAGGTGGGGATCCAGCTGCCGGGCGTGCTGCTTTCGATGGCGGCACTGGTTTGGCCATGCAGGAAGCGTCGTGTGTCGGCTCCACCGAGCCGAATCAGGTTGGTGGCTTGCTCCCAGCGGCGCGGCCCGGCTGGTTGCCAACTCCAGGGGTCGGGGCTCATGACGCGGCCTGGCTGGCGGCGATGGCCGAAGCGGCAGCGGCCACCTCCTCCAGCAGAAACAGGCTGCGCAGCTCCAGGCCGGCGGCGGCCATGGCTTCCAGGCCCCCTTCCTGGCGATCCACGATCGTGACCACCCGTTCCACCCGAAAGCCCGCCTCCCGGAGCTGGTGCACGGCCTTGAGCGAGGAGCCGCCGGTGGTCACCACATCCTCCAGAACGGTGATGGCGCTCCCGGGTTCCGGCAGCGGACCCTCCAGCCAGGCGCCGGTGCCGTGGCCCTTGGCCTCCTTGCGCACGATCAGGGCATCGAGCCCGCGGCCCCCCAGGGCGGCCCGCATCGCCACGGCGCTCACCAGCGGGTCGGCCCCGAGGGTGAGGCCGGCCACGGCCCGGGCCTCCGGCTCCACCTGCTCCAGCATCAAGGCCCCCAGCAGGGCCAGCCCGGTGCCGCTGAGGCTGACGGGCTTGCAGTTGACGTAGTGGTGACTGGTGCGTCCCGACGCCAGGGTGAAGCTGCCGTGGCGATAGGCCTTGGTGGCGAGTAGAGGCAGCAGCGCCATCCGCATCTCGGCGGGTGAGGCCGCCAGGGACGTTGCAGCTGGGGAAACGGTCGACAAGAGCTGGTGCAGACGCAATTGGTTGTCTAGTTTGCGGCCAACATGACAACAGCCGCTGCTGGCTGGACTGGATCGATGGTGATTGCCACCTCTTCCACTTCCAATTCCCCCCCACGCCGCAACGTCGTCTGGGCTGTGGCGGCCAGTTCGGCAGTCGCTGGTTTGCTGATCGCTCCAGCCTGGGCGGGGCCGGTGGTGTGCACCACAACCCTCGAGGCCCCTGTGGTTGGTGGCCGGCCGAGGGGTGGCGATGCCACGGGGCCGGTGGAGGTGACCCGCTGCGGCGTGGTGCAGACCACGCCCGAGCTGATGGAGAGGCGGTTTTATAGCTACACCGCGCCCTACGCCCGCGGCGTCAGCCTCACCAACCAGATCACCGATTTGTTCGGAATTGCCATGGGGGGTGGCGATGGAACCAAGGTGATGGGCTTCGGCTTCCCCGACCAGACGATCATCTGGGACGGCACCGCCGTGGAGAACACCTATCAGGTGCTGCTGGAGCAGCAGAGCGACCCCATGCCTTGGCGCACAGGAGATGTGTCCAATGGCTATTCCGGCAGCCTCGGATCCGGCGCTGGTGGTTCGGGGGGTGCGGCTGCTCAGGGCACTGGCTGGCAGGACGGGGGCGCGAGCTACGGCAAGCCGGTGCGGGGCCTCTGGTAAGTCTGGGTGAACGGGCTCCGGCCCCTGGGGGGTCTAGCAATCTGGTGAATGCAGCGAACTCATAATTCGCCTTAGCCGGGTTCGATCCCCGGGACCCCCATCCATCACCCATCCCGACAGCCAGCCCGATTCGGTGGCTGCTTCTATCCTCGGCTCATTGATGGCTCCCCTTGTGGGGCTTCCCGTGATCCAACTCCTGGCGTTGGCCATCCTGCTGGCCCTGCTGGCGTTCTTTGCCGCTGGGGAATTCGCCCTGATTCGCCTGCGGCCAAGCCGGGTGCAGCAGTTGCAGGAGTCTGGCGAGCCCGGGGCCCAGGCCGTGGCGAAATTGCAGCATCGGCTGCGGCGGGTGCTCGTGGCCACCCAGTTGGGTGCGGCCCTGGCCCTGGTCGCCCTGGGTTGGGCGGGGCGCGGTCTGGCCGAGCGCTTGGGGGTCTGGCTGGGAAGCCAGAACGGGATGGGTACCGCTCCCCAGGGATGGCTGGATGCGGGCGTTTTTCTGCTGTTGGTGTTGCTGGCAACCGTGCTGGGCGGGCTGCTGCCCAAGGCCTGGGTGTTGCACCGGCCGGAGGTCTCAGCCCTGCGGCTGGCACCCCTGCTGGATTCCGTGATCCGTAGCCTGGCCCCGCTGCTGTCGTTGCTGGAGCGCTTCAGCGGCACCCTGTTGCGTCTGTTGGGGCTTCCCCGCAACTGGGATGAGCTGGTGCCGGTGCTCTCCGCCGGAGAGCTCGAAACCCTGATTGAAACCGGCAGTGTCACGGGTCTGATGCCCGATGAACGCAACATCCTGGAGGGGGTGTTTTCGTTGCGCGACACCCTGGTGCGTGAAGTGATGGTGCCGCGCTCCGGCATGGTCACCCTGCCGCTGGATGTGAGCTTTGCGGAGCTGATGCGGGAAGTGCACGACACGGCCCATGCCCGCTTTCCGGTGATCGGCAGCTCCCTTGACGACGTGCGTGGCCTGCTGGACCTGCGGCGTCTGGCCGATCCGATGGCCCGGGGCCTGCTTAGTGCCGACACGCCCCTGGCCCCTTACATCACCCCGGTGGCCCGGGTGCAGGAGAGCACCCCCCTGGCCGAGCTGTTGCCGCTGATTCGCAGTGGTCAGCCCCTGCTGGTGGTGGTGGACGAGCACGGCGGCACCGAGGGCCTGGTGACCGTGGTCGACCTCACCAGTGAGATCGTTGGAGATGAGGACGATTCCCTCGAGGCGGCTCAGGATCTGCAGCAACTGGGCGAGGGCTGCTGGTCGGTGGCGGGTGATCTCGAGATCTTTGAACTCAACCGGCAGCTGGGCCTGCAGTTGCCCGAGGCGGAAGGCCATCACACCCTGGCGGGCTTCCTGTTGGAGCGTCTCCAGCACATCCCTGCCCCGGGCGAGGGCCTGCGCTGGAAGGGGCATCAGTTTCGGGTGCTGGCCATGGATGGGCCCCGCATCGAACGGGTGCAGATCGAGCGCCCGGTGGCGGAGCCGATCCCTGATAATGCGCCCAGCCGTGAGCCCCAGCCATGAACCCTGTGCGCGTGGGTGTCATCGGCATCGGCAACATGGGCTGGCACCACGCCCGGGTGCTGAGCCTGATCAAGGATGCCCAGTTGGTCGGCGTGGCCGACCCGGATGCGGTCCGCGGTGAGCTGGCGACCCAGCAGTTCGGCTGTCGCTGGTTCCCGTCCTATGAGGCGATGCTGCCGGAGGTGGACGCGGTCTGCATTGCCGTGCCCACCCTGCTGCATCACCGGGTGGGCCTGGCCTGCCTCAAGGCGGGCGTGCACGTGCTGATCGAGAAGCCGATTGCCGCCAGCCAGGAGGAAGCCTCGGAGTTGATCCAGGCGGCCGAAGCGGCTGGGCGGCTGCTGCAGGTGGGCCACATTGAGCGGTTCAACCCCGCCTTCCGCGAGTTGGTGAAGGTGGTGGCCAATGAGGAGGTGGTGGTGCTGGAGGCCCGGCGCCACAGTCCCAACGCCGATCGGGCCAACGACGTGTCGGTGGTGCTCGACCTGATGATCCACGACATCGATCTGGTGCTGGAACTGGCCGGGGCCCCGGTGATTCGGTTGGCGGCCGCCGGCGGGCGCAGCGCTGAAGGTCCGATCGATTACGTCAACGCCACCCTGGCCTTTGCCAACGGGGTGGTGGCGAGCCTCACGGCCAGCAAGATGGCCCACCGCAAGATCCGCAGCCTCTCGGCCCACTGCCGGAGCAGCCTGGTGGAAACCGACTTTCTCAACCGCACCCTGCACATTCACCGCCGTGCCCATGAATCGGTGAGCGCCGACCATGGCGAGTTGGTGTATCGCTCCGATGGCGTGATCGAGGAGGTGAGCACCACGTCCATCGAGCCCCTCTACGCCGAGCTTGAGCACTTTCTGCAGTGTGTGCGCGGCGTGGACACTCCTGCGGTGGGTGGTTTGCAGGCCTCCCGGGCCCTGCTGCTCGCCGATCTGATCGAGCAGTGTGTGGAGCAGCCCAACCTCTGCATGAGTCTTGAGGTGCCGATCTAGGTCGCTTTGGCTGGGTCGGTGAGCTGGCGTAGGGCTTCGAGTTGCCAGCGGCGGCAGTCGCCAGGCGACGCCAGGTAGAAGGCATCCCAGGCTTCCGCCTTGTGCAGGCCGTACTGCTCTGCTGCGATGTCGGGATGGCGTTGTTGCCAGCCCACCCGCACGGCATGCCCGATCACCACGTCCAGCACCAGGTCGTCGTCAAACACCACCTCGGGGTTGGCGCCCACGAACGCGATCAAGGTGATCAGGGTTTCGGTGCAGAGCTGGCGGTAGTCGGGGGCTTCGATTTTGCTCAGCAGGTGATCGACGAGGGCGGCGAAGTTGCGTTCGCCGGGGGTCTTTTCGCTCAGCAGCGGCGCACTGTCGAGGCGGTTGCGCTTCTCGAGTTTGTCGCCGATCACGATGCCGCGGCAGTGGTGCAGCAGATCCCAGATGCCGGGGTAGAAATCGCGGGGTACACGGCCCAGGGCCCCAAGCCGCAGTCGGTGTTGCAACCAGCAGCCCTCCTTCGGCAGTTCCTCAAGCGGATCGGGCACGTCCCAGCGCACCCGGCCGCTCATATGCAATTGCTCCTTGCGCTGCAGGGCGGCCTTGGCGTGCTCCAGGTCGGCCAGCACCGCCCGCAGGCGGCGTTGGATGGCGTGGGGAGGCTGGTCGCAGAGGGCCTCAAAGGCATCGATCGGGCTTCGATCGGTTTCGGTGGCCAGTTCACTGGTGAGCAGCAGCAGCAGTTGACCCAGTTGCAGGGTGAGGCTGCCGCTGAGCAGCGCTGGCTCGTGGCGGGCCAGGCCATCGAGGGCGAGCAGCAGCTCCTGCTGCAGCATCCATTCCCGGCCGTCTTCACCGCTGAAGCGCTTGATCATGGCGGCGATGCTGGCGCTGCCCTGGGGTTCGCTGATGCGGGAGTCGCTGGTGTAGTTGCGCCCCACCACCACCTGCTTCTGGCGCACCAGCAGGTCGGTGAGGGCGTCCTCCAGCTGGGGATGCACCAGATCGAGGGCCCCGGCGACGCGCCGCACCACATTCCAGTCGGCTTCGGCCAGGGCCCGGCGGTACACCTCTTCCAGCAGCGCCTGCAGGCGCACCGGCTGGTTGCCGGCGGGCCCCTGCAGGCGTGAATCGGGGCCCAGGCGACGCACCAGCTGTTCGAGCACTTCGCCCTGCTCTTCCAGAGAGGAACTGCGCCAGAGCCGTTCGGCGAGGTCGCCGATGCTGATGTCTTGGCGCTCGAGGTCCTGCTCTTCGCGGGCCGACAGCGGCGCCTGGCTGGTGCTGGCCCGCAGCAGGGTGGGGGCCGGGGGCTGGGGCAGCGTTGCCAGGCCCGCCTGGGGTGGTAGCTCCACCCAGCTGCCCTGGTCCAGCAGGTCCGTCAGGCTGCCCAGTTGCACCGGCACGCCGTCCAGTAGGCCAGTCTGCAACTCCCTCCCTAGCCGCAGAAAGGCCTCCGGGTTGGCCTGGAAGGCCCCTTCGGCCACCGGGATCAGCAGCAAGGGCGCGCCGCTGCCCCGCCAGTGGCGCTGCAGCAGCCGCAGCTCGGCTATCACGGCATCCACCAGTTGTTCCGGATCGTCGGCGAGGTAGAAGGTGTCCTCCTCCAGCACGGCCGGCAGGAAGGCCAGCCTGGTGTCGCCCTGGCGGTAGAGCCGGGCCGTGGCCATGGTTTCCATCCGCACTGGCGGGTGGCCGCTCAGCCCTAGGGCCGGGTTGGCGCCCACCTGGGCCATGCGCTGGGCCAGCTCCTGGGAGCTGCCGATCCGTATGGCCGTGGCGTGCTCAGCGCCGTGGGCCAGCGGCAGGCCAGCGGCTTGCAGGGCCGCGGCGATGCCGGCATGGGCCGGCACCAGGGCCACCAGCACCTGGTCGGCCCCGAAGGGGCTGGGCCGGCGGCGGCCGATGGGGTCGAGGTCGTCCGGGCTGATCAGCCCGTGCAGGAGCAGGTCGGCGAGCCAGGTGAGGCTCTGGGTCCAGAGCAGCGGCACGTTGGGATTGGCCACCCGGGGCTGGCTGCCCGGCTGGCGCCGTTCGGCCTCGATCGCCTTCTCGGGCACCAGATAGAGCTCGGGAAGCAGCGCTCCCCCCTCCTGCTCCAGGCTCACCTCCGCCAGGCGCTGCCGCCACTGACGGGCCTCATCCCAGCGCTCCTCGCAACAGGCGGTGACCAGCTCGTAGGCCCAGAACAGGGGCCACTCGCATTCGATGTGCTCGAACTGGGCCAGCTCCTCCCGCTCGTAGTGCAGGCGGGTGTGGTCTTCGACCACGGTCTGGTGGCCATCGCGGCGGAAGCGCTTGTAGCCGTATGTGCCGCCTAGCTCGGCGCGGATCTTGGCGCGGGTGCGCTCCGCCAGCTGGGGATCTTCCACCGCCCAGGCGGGGTAGCCGATCACCGAAAGACAGGCGCTGTCCACCTCCTTGCTGGCCGACTCGCGCGGCAGTAGGCCGCGCAGCGCCCGCCGCAGCCGCACGATGGCGTCGTGGGGGATCACCAGGCAGCAGCTTCCATCGCCGTGGGGGCCGTAGAGATCAAGGCCTTCGAGGGCTTCCAGGGCCGCCTTCACCAGGCCGATGGAACTGGCATTGCGCTCCGGCAGACCGTGGTTGCCCTTGTCACCGCGCTCCCAGATGCCGTAGTCGGCCACGCGGTAGGCGCGAGCCACGTAGTACACCAGGTTTTGCACGAAGTCGCATTCGTGGCTGCTCTGCACCACCACCAGCCCCGAGCGGGTCAGCTGAGCCAGCTGCAACAGAAACAGCGCCGTGGCGTCGAGCTGCAGATGCCCCCAGCCGTCGTCGGCCACCACGGGGCCACCGCTGGCTGTGTCGAACTTGGCGTGGATGGCGTGCAGCCGGTGCAGGCTGTGCTTAAACCGCTCCACCTTCGGGGCCTGGCGCAGCATGGCATTGAGCAGGCCGCGCATCAGCTGCAGCACCCGCCCTTCGAGCTCATAGACCCGACGGCTCGGTCCCCGCAGCCGGCGATGGGCGAGGGCCAGTCCCCAGACGCATTGAATCGAGTAGATGCAGTCGCGAACCCAGGCGTCGGCGTAATTGCCGTGCACGGTGTGGGCTGTGCTGGCGGGCAGGAGGCCCGTGATCGGGTGCTGCCGGCTCAGCACCACCCGATCGATCTGCTGATCGAGCTCCTGCAGCACGGCCCAGGCTTCGGCAGGATGGGCACCGATCGCTTCTGTTGAGGCGCTCGTTCCTGTGATTGGCCCCGAGGTTGGCAGGGATTGCGCCATGGGTGCACCAGTGCCAGTGGCATGCCAGACATCGATTCTCCACCCCCACCCCCCCCGCCCCTATGGCAGCAACGGCAACCGAACCACAGCGCACCAGCGTTCTGGGGGTTCCGGTGGATGTCTGCGCCGACGTGGGCGAAGCGGCCCTGGCCCTGTGGCAGCGGGGCGGCGGCCAGATCGTCACCCTCAATGCCGAAATGACGATGGCGGCCAAGGCCGACCCTGCCCTGGGCGCGGCAGTTGCTTCGGCGGCCTTGGTGATTCCCGACGGTGCGGGGGTGGTGTGGGCCCTGGGCCGCCAGGGTTTCCGGGTGCGCCGCAGTCCCGGCATTGAGCTGGCCCGCAACCTGCTGGCCCATGCCGCTGCCCACGGCTGGAGGGTGGCCCTGGTGGGCGGCTCGCCGGCGGTGATGGAGCAGCTCACCGCCCGCCTGCGCCAGGAGCTCCCCGGGCTGCAGCTGGTGCTCAGCGCCCACGGCTACCAAAGCACCGAGGCTTGGCCGGGCCTGGAGCAGCAGCTGGTCGGCGCCCGGCCTGATCTGGTGTTGGTGGCCCTCGGCGTGCCGCGGCAGGAAACCTGGATTCAGCAGCTGCCGGGGCGCCGGGGTGGTCTCTGGATGGGCGTGGGCGGCAGCTTTGACGTTTGGGCAGGGGTCAAAAAAAGAGCCCCCACCTGGATGGGAGCTCTACAGATCGAGTGGTTGTACCGCTTGGTGCAGGAGCCGAGCCGCTGGCGGCGCATGCTGGCTCTGCCGGCCTTTGCCTGGGCGGTGCTGCGGCAGGGTTAAGGCCCGTTGGCTCGGCGGAAACCCACCGCTCAGCGGAAACCCACAGAGGCCTGCCACACGAAGGCCAGCAGCAGGAAAAACAGGGGGATGATCGGCAGGATGTCCACCAGGGGGCCGAAGGCCTGGTAGGCCTCGGGGAGCTGGGCCAGGGTCTGCAGGGTGTAGGCGGCCATCCCGGAAATCACTGCGCGTGAGGCGGACGCTACCACGTGTGGGCGGCTGGGGAATCGGCGTCCCACGGAGCGAAATCCTCTGCAAAACAGCCGTCCTGGATCGCCCGGCCCATGGCGCTGCTGAAGCGCCCCAGCTGGGTGATGTTGTGCAGGCTCAACAGGATCTTGCCCAGCAGCTCCTCGCTCTTGATCAGATGGTGCAGGTAGGCCCGGGTGTGGTTCCGGCAGGCCGGGCAGGGGCAGCTGGCATCCATGGGGGTGTGGTCGTGGCGGAAGCGGGCGTTCTTGAGGTTCCAGCGCTCGCCGCCCACCAGGGCAGCGCCGTGGCGCCCCAGCCGGGTGGGGATCACACAATCAAACAAGTCGAAACCATTGGCCACCGCGATCGCCATCTCCCGCAGGGTGCCCACGCCCATCAGGTAGTGGGGCTTTTCCTCCGGTAGCAGCGGCCCCAGCTGGCGCACGATCCGGTGCATCTCTTCGGTGGGCTCGCCCACGCTCACGCCGCCCACGGCGATGCCAGGCAGGTCCAGGGAGGCCACCATCCGCGCCGATTCCTGGCGCAAATGGGGGAAGCAGCCGCCCTGCACGATGCCGAACAGGGCCTGATCGGGCTTGGTGTGGCTGGCGATGCAGCGCTCCAGCCAGCTGTGGGTGCGGCGGCAGGCGGCGGCCACATCCGCTTCGCTGGCGGGGTAGGGCGGGCATTGGTCGAAGGCCATGGCCACGTCGGCCCCCAGAGCCATCTGGATCGCCATCGAGCGCTCGGGGGTGAGCTCGATCCGGGCCCCGTCGCGGGGGGAGCGGAACACCACGCCGTGGTCGTTGATCGTGTTGATGTCGCCCAGGCTGAACACCTGGAAGCCGCCGGAATCGGTGAGCATCGGGCCGTCCCAGCCCATGAAGCGGTGCAGGCCGCCGGCGTCGGCCACGATCGCCTCGCCCGGCTGCAGATGCAGGTGATAAGTGTTGGAGAGCACCATCTGGGCGCCGGTGGCGCGCAGTTGATCCGCCGTGACCCCCTTCACCGTGGCCAGGGTGCCCACCGGCATGAACCGGGGCGTGGTCACCACGCCATGGGGCGTGTGGAAGCAGCCGCAGCGGGCCCGGGTGCGTTGGCAGCGGGCCGTGATGGCGAAGGAAAAGGCGGGTGGGAAGCTGATTGCGCCGAACCGGTGCTGTTCTGACGCTAGGTGTCGCTTGCCGAAGCCTTTCTCTGGGTGGATTCCTGGCTGGCTCGCCGATCTGGCGGGGGCCTGGGTGTTTTATTCCGTGCTGCCGGCCTGGCCCGGGGTGCCGCTGCGCTTTGAGCGCATCGCCCGCTTTGGTCCCCTGATCGGTCTGGTGCTGGGCGGGCTGCAGGCCCTGTTCTGGGGGCTGTCGGCGGGCTGGTTGCCGCTCGGGGCCCAGGTGGCCGTGGTGCTGGCCCTCGGGTTGATCCTCACCGGTGGCCTGCACGTGGATGGGGCGATGGACACCGCTGATGGGCTGGGCGCCGGCCCCCGGGCCCTGGAGGCGATGGCGGACAGCCGCGTGGGCGCTTCAGGGGTGCAGGCCCTAGTCGTGCTGCTGCTGCTGCGGGCGGCGGGTCTGCTGTGCCTGGCAGCCGCCGCGCCACCGGCCCTGCTCTGGGCTGCCTTCTGGGGCCGGGTGGCCCCCCTTGTGGCGATGCAGTGGTTCCCCTATCTGCGGGAGCAGGGCAGCGCCGGTTTTCACCGGCAGCACTGGCGGGGGCTGGCAGCGGAGCTGGCGCCGGCGCTGCTGGTGCTGCTGCTGGCGCTGGTGCTGTGGGGTTGGCTTGGCGGCTCCCCTCCGCAGGTGATCGGCCTGGTGCCGGCGCTGCTGGTCCCTCTCTGGCTGGGGCGCCGTCTCGGGGGCCACAGCGGCGACAGTTACGGCGCCTGCGTGGAGTGGGCCGAAAGCCTGGCGCTGCTGCTCAGTGGTCTGGGGCTGCGGCTCCTGGCAGCCTGAGGCAAAAGGCATTGCCCTGCGGTGGCAGCTCCGGCGCCACGGCGGCGGGTGGTACCACCAGGTTGAGTTCGCCGCCAAGGCTGCGGGCCAGGTCTCGGCCCAGGGCCAGTCCCAGCCCCGTGCCCGGCAGATTCTGACCATCACGCCCCCGAACGCCCCGCTCGAAGATCGTCTCCCGTTCTTCGGGCACAATCGGCGCACCGCCGTCCCAGACTGCCAGTTGCCAGGCACCTCCCGCGAGGGGCTGGCAGTGCAGGCCAATGGCGCTGCCGGCGGGGCTGTATCGGAAGGCGTTTTCCAGCAGGTTGGCCAGGATTTCGGCCACAGCGCCGCTGTCGCCGTGCCAGTCGGGCATGCGGGCAGGCGGCTGCCAGGGGCGACCCTGCAGGGCGGCGGTGGCGGAGGCCCGCTGCAGCAGTGGCTCCAGCCAATCTGGCAGGGGTTGGCCCTCCGGTCCCACCAGCCCTGGCGGAAGCAGCAGGGGCTGGGCCGCCTCGCCGGAGACCACCGGTGTCGTGCTGCGGCCCAGCTGGCTGAGGGCATCGACGTAGCGGTTGAGCTGGCGCTCCTCGGCCAGCAATCCCTCCACCAGGGGGCGGTTCTGGCCGTCCTGGTCCAGGCGCCGCAGCAACAGCTGGCCAAAGGTGCGCAGGGCGGCCAGGGGGTTGCGCAGTTGGTGAAGCAACAGGCCCAGCTCCGCCTCCTGTTGCTTCAGGGTCTGCTGCAGCCGCTGTTGTTCCAGGTCGAGGCAGAGAGCTTCGGTGAGACACAGGGCTACGGCCTGCAGTCGCTGGCCAAGGGTGTCGGGCCACGGCAGCGTGCTGGTTTCCACCTGGATGGCCCCCAGCAGCACGTTGTGGTGACGCAGCGGCAGCCAGCGCCGTTGTTCGGCCGGCAAGCGCAGCGGGCTGCTTGCCTCCACGGCCGGGAGGGCTCGGCCATCGCTGGGCCACTGGCCAATGGGAACCAGGCTTGGGGCGCTGCCGTTGCCGGGCTGGGTGACATACACCACCAGCGACTGCAGATCACCCCGGTCGGCGAACTGGGCCAACTGAAAGCGAAGCAGGCTCAAAAACCTTTCGGAGACTTGCATCTGAGCCAATCAACCGCCGCCCTGCCGAAAAAATTTCAAAAGGGCGTGGGAAAACCGAGAAAAAGTCTTAAGATCTTTGGTATCGACCAATACGACGCGGTCCGCAAGCGGGCAGCGGCTCAACGTCGTGACGCCCACACACCTTTGTTGCCCTTTCCGGTAATTGAGGCTACAGCAGAGACAGATCCGACTTTTTGCCGATCCTTGCTCTCTGTTGTTCGCAACCCGAATGGGCGGGTTGCGGTGTCACTGACCTTTTGGGCCGGCTGACGCTTCCGGGCATCAGAACGTTTGGACGTCGTCCGTGCTGCCGGTTTTCCGGCTGCCTGGGCGGGCTGAGTCACGGACCCTGCGCATGTTTTGCGCTCCCATGGTTCGTTCCCCTCCGGTTTCTCCTCGTCCCCTCACTTCTCCCCCCGCGGGAGCCGCTCAATGTCCAAGAAGCGCAAGCGGATCAGCCGTCGCCGGCTCGCCGGCCAGCGGGTACTGGCCCATGTCCCCACCTTCAACCTGGAAACGGGTTCCCACAAGCCGGTCACAGCGGCCCGCCGCTACATCGCCGAGGAGCTGCTGGTGCCCCCCGCGATCCTCAACGTGCGCCGCAACGAGCACACCACCGATCGCTTCTTCTGGGGCGAGAAGGGCCTGTTCAGTGCCCAGTACGCCGAAGAAAATCATTTCCTGTTCCCTTCGCTGCGTTCGATCGTCGATCGCATCGGTGAAGACGTTCTGTTCGAAGGCATCGAAGCCCTCGCCGCCGATGACTGGGAGGAAATGGAAGAGTACGAATACGCCTTCGTCTGACAGGCGATCTCCTCAGGCCGGCCACTGGCCGGCCAGGTAATGGCGCAGGGCGGGAAACAGGCTGGTGTCGATGGTGTGACCACCGGCAAAGCCGATCAGGTCAGTCTCAATTCCACCTTGGCGCAGTTGCTCCTGCAGCGCTTCGCTCGCCCCATAGGGCACCACCGGATCCTGTTCGCCATGGGTGAGCAGAATCTTTTTAATGGTCTGTGCGCCGGGCTGCCAATCCGGATGGGGATAGCCGCTGCAGCTGATCAGTCCGGCCAGGGGCAGACCTGCTCCGGATGTGCTCACATCCAGGGCCATGGCAGCCCCCTGGGAGAAGCCCAGCAGCACCGTCTGCTCCAGGGGCACCTCGGAGGCAAGCTGCTCCAGCCGTTGGCGCAGATGGGTCCGGGCCGCGGGCAGCTGGGGCCAGTTCGGCTGCTGCAGGTCGTACCACTGGCGGCCGCTGCCGCCCGGGTGGGGCAGGGGTGCCCGCAGCGCCACCACGCTTACCGCGGGCTCCACCAGTAGCTCAGCCAGGTCGAGCAGGTCATCGGCGTCGGCGCCCCAGCCGTGCAGCAGCACCAGCCGCCGCTCGCTCTGGTGAGGGCCCAGCCGGATCAGGTTGTCGCTGGCGGGGCTGCTGGGGGCGGTCATGGCGCGGGTGCTGCTGCTGCGTAGGTTGGCTCCAGACCAACATCCTTGGCAGCCATGGCCCCCACGGCCCTACTCAGCGTCTCCAACAAGGAGGGATTGGAGCCCCTGGCCCAGGGGCTGCTGGAGGCCGGCTACGCCTTGATTTCCAGTGGCGGCACCGCGGCTGCGCTCCAGGCCGCCGGGTTGCCCGTCACCAAGGTGGCGGAGCACACCGGGGCCCCTGAGATTCTGGGGGGACGGGTGAAGACCCTGCACCCCCGCATCCACGGCGGCATCCTGGCCAAGCGGGCTGAGCCCGGCCATCAGGCGGATCTGGCGGCCCAGGGCATCGCCCCGATTGATGTGGTGGTGGTCAACCTCTACCCCTTCCGCGAGACCGTGGCCGATCCGGCGGTGGCGTTCGACACCGCGATCGAAAACATCGACATCGGCGGGCCAGCCATGGTGCGGGCGGCCGCCAAGAACCATGCCGATGTGGCGGTGCTCACCAGCCCCAGCCAGTACGGCTCCTTTCTCGAGGCCCTGCGGGCTGGCGCCCTGACCCCAGCCCTGCGCCGCCGCCTGGCGCTGGAAGCCTTTCAGCACACCGCCAGTTACGACGCGGCGATCAGCACTTGGCTGGCCGCCCGTCTGGAGGCAGACGCTGCGGAGGAGGCGGCTGCTGCTGAGGGGGCGGCGCCCCTGCGACTCGAGCTGCCCGCTCGCCAGAGCCTGCGCTACGGCGAAAACCCCCATCAACAGGCCACCTGGCACAGCGAGCCCGCTGCCGGCTGGGGCGCCGCTGACCAATTGCAGGGCAAGGAGCTCAGTTACAACAACCTGATCGATCTCGACGCGGCCCTCGCCACGGTGCGGGAGTTTGGCTACGGCCCTGGAGCCGAGCCGGCCGCCGTGGTGGTCAAGCACACCAATCCCTGCGGGGTGGCCACAGGCCGCGATGGCGCCGATGCCCTCACCCGGGCCCTGGATGCCGATCGGCTCTCGGCCTTTGGCGGCATTGTGGCGCTCAACCGCCCGGTGGATCTGGGGGCCGCGGAGCAGCTCGGCAGCCTGTTTCTTGAGTGCGTAGTGGCGCCGGGCTTTGATGCTGCGGCCCGGGAGCGGCTGGCTTCCCGCACCAATCTGCGGCTGCTGGAGCTGGCCCCCGAAGCGATCGCGCGGGCCTCGCGGCGGCAGCTGCGCAGCCTGCTCGGCGGTGTGTTGGTGCAGGCACTCGACGACCAACTGGTGGAGGAGAGCGCTTGGCAGGTGGTGAGCGAGCGCCAGCCCACCAGCACGGAATTGAACGACCTGCGCTTTGCCTGGAAGCTGGTGCGCCACGTGCGCTCCAATGCCATCACCGTGGCCCGGGATGGCCAGAGCCTGGGCATCGGCGCCGGCCAGATGAACCGGGTGGGCTCAGCCCGGCTGGCCCTGGAGGCAGCCGGCGACAAAGCCCGCGGTGCGGTGCTGGCCAGTGATGGCTTCTTCCCCTTCGACGACACCGTGCGCCTGGCCGCAGGCCATGGCATCAAAGCCGTGATCCAGCCTGGCGGCAGCGTGCGCGATGCCGACTCGATTGCGGCCTGCAATGCTCTGGGCCTGGCGATGGTGGTCACCGGCCAGCGCCATTTCCTCCACTGAAGTCCCCCGGTGGGCGGGGTGAGCTGTAGCTTCGCTCCGACACCGCTCTGCCCAGCTCCCGGTTTTCATCGCCGGTGCCCATCGCCAGCCCCCTCCGACGCCATGCCTGAAGCGCTCGCTTACAACCTCAACTTTCTCCATCCCCTGCTGATGGGTGGTCTGCTGGCCCTGTCGGGCTACGGGATGTTCCTAGGTATCAAGGCCAAGAAAACCCGCACCGCCGACGCTGAAACCCGCAAGACCCTGATCAAGGGCCAGTTCGCCAAGCGCCATTTCCAGATCGGCAGCCTGATCCTGGTGCTGATGGTGCTGGGCACCTTCGGCGGCATGGCCGTCACCTACCTGAACAACGGCAAGTTGTTTGTGGGGCCCCACCTGCTGGTGGGCATCGGCATGACCTGCCTGATCGCCCTGGCCGTGGCGCTCACCCCGTTGATGCAGCAGGGCAACCTGATTGCCCGCAAGGCCCATGTGGGCCTGAATATGGCGATGATGACCCTGTTTCTCTGGCAGGCCGTGAGCGGACTGCAGATCCTCAACAAGATCTGGGAGAACAGACCCGCCTGAGCCTTCAGTCCGCCTGAGCCCTCAGAACTGGGCGTACCGCCGGGGCGGGCAGTCGAGGTTGTGGCTGGCGTGAAAGTCTTCCTGCACCTTCCAGGTGAGTATCCGGGAGATCTGTCGCACGATCTGCTTCAGCAGGTGGTCGCCGCTCGACTGCACCAGCCCGTCGGGCAGCAGGGTGATCACCCCTGGCAGGCGGATCCAGACGCTGAGGACGAGTTCCCAGCGTACCAGGGTCAGCGGCCGAGAATCATCGGCCTCGTCGAGGCGCAGTGAGGCGTTGAACTCGACGTCGTAGAGACCGTCCAGGGCGGGATCGCCGCCGTGGTTCGGCACCGTGAGGATTCGGTAGAGCCCCTGGTCCTGGGGCAGCAGTTCCAGGCCGATGGTGGGCTCCACTTCAAAGCCGAAGTTGCCAAAGGTGCCAAGCGTCAGGGCGTAGCCCTGGCAGCCCAGGGGCTGCACGGTCATCGGCGCAGCGCAGCGACGGAACCAGCCCTCGTGGTGATCCAGGTAGTGGGCGACCACGGGCGCGCTGGCCCGCATTTCCATCACGTCGGCGAAGGCACTGGCGTAGCGCCGCACCCGGGAATCATCGCTGTGGCGCAGCAACGGGGACGCGCTCACGGCTCTCGTCGCCGGGCTGTCGTCGGCCGGAGTCAGGTCCATGTCCAGCGGTGCGGTCGACAACAGCAAAGACAACAGCGGCAACTCCTGGCGATGGACCCGCCGAAGACGGATCCGCTCGATCTTTAATCAAAGTAAAGCCACTGCAGCGACCTTTCGGGGCCTGCTGTGACACCCGGACACCCACGGGCCGGACTCACGCGGCGCAGAGTTCGATCAGCCGCTCAATGACGTCTTCCACCACCCGATCTGGGGTGGAGGCTCCGGAGGTGATGCCCACCCGGATCGGGCCCTCGGGCAGGAAGGGCAGCTCAGTTTCCAATTCGCCGCCTAGGGGCATGTGCTCGATCCGGTTGCCGGGCCCGATGCGCTCAGGGGTGTCGATGTGGAAGGAGCGGATGCCCCGGCTGACGGCGATCTCCTGCAGGTGGGTGGTGTTGGAGGAGTTGTAGCCCCCGATCACGACCATCAGATCCAGCGGTTCATCCACAAGGGCGAAGATGGCGTCCTGGCGCTCCTGGGTGGCGTCGCAGATGGTGTTGAAGGCCAGGAAGTGCTCGTTGAGCTCTGTGGGGCC
The DNA here is from genome assembly GCF_024346435.1 of Cyanobium sp. Alchichica 3B3-8F6. NCBI lineage: Bacteria > Bacillati > Cyanobacteriota > Cyanophyceae > Synechococcales > Prochlorococcaceae > Cyanobium > Cyanobium sp. Alchichica 3B3-8F6. The sequence goes on from NZ_JAGQCZ010000004.1 coordinate 117,344, forward strand.
GAAGCGCTGCAGCATGGTGCGCTCGAACAGTCGGCCAATCTCCTCGGTTTCACTCTTGAGCATGGTGGTCTGGTTGGCTACGCCCACCTGGATCAGATCGCGCTCGGGATCGAATCCGGGGGAGCAGGCTTTGGCGAAGCGCTCCATGAAGGCCTCACGATCCCCCTTGCCGAGGATGTAGTCGCTCACCATCTGGGCCTCGGCCAGGTCGAGCACCACCAGGTAGGTGCCGGCGAAGCTGCTGGTGGCCAGGGTTTCCTCGTGCTTCACCTTGCCGTGAATGATCGAGGTGAAGGCGTGCTTCTTGTGCTTCTCCACCGTGTTCCACACCTTGGAGACCCAGGGGCAGGTGGTGTCGACGATGTGACAGCCGCGCTCATTGAGCAGTTGCATCTCCTGAACGGTGGCGCCGAAGGCCGGCAGGATCACCACATCGCCGCTGGCCACCTCGGAGAAGTCCTTCACGCCGTCTTCCACGGAGATGAACAGCACGTTCATCTCGCGCAGGTGATCGTTCACCGAGGGGTTGTGGATGATTTCATTGGTGATCCAGATCCGCTCGGTGGGGTAGTGGCGGCGGGTTTCGTAGGCCATGGCCACGGCTCGCTCCACCCCCCAGCAGAAGCCAAAGGCTTCGGCCAGCCGCACGGTGAGCCGACCGCGCTGCAGGGTGTAGCCGTTGTCGCGCAGTTTGGCGATCAGATCGCTTTGATACGCCTTCTCCAGGCTGCCGGCCACCTCGTCGCCCAGGCCGAAGCCGCGGCGGTTGTAGCGCTCCGAGTGGTGCAGGGAGCGTTTGAAGGCACGGGTATTCACAACAGCCGGAGCTTGGTGCTCCGACTCTATGGGCGGCCGGCGGGGCCTTGTCGTTCCACGTTGGCCAGCCCCTGCCAGCTCACCGTGCTGGCCGTGAAGCAGTAACGGCAGGGCAGCACCTCCACGCCGGCGTCCAGGGCCTGGCGAAACAGGACGCCGTAGCGCGGATCGGCCGCGTCGCCAGGGGCAAAGCGCGTCACGTCGCTGCGGCTCAGGCAGGGCACCAGCACGGCCCGGCTCGCGGGCAGCAGGGCCATCAACTCCAAGAGATGTTTCTGGCCCCGCTCGGTCACGGTGTCGGGGAACAGGCCCAGCTCGCCATGGGTCCAGGTGGTGTTCTTGACCTCCAGGTAGATCGGTCGGGGATCGGCGGCGCCATCGGCCGGGGTGAGCAGCAGGTCGATGCGGCTGCGGCGCCCTTCGCCGTAGGGCACCTCCGCCCGAATGCTTGCGATCGGGCCCAGCCAGGGCTCCAGGCAGCCGGCTTCGATCGTGGCCCGCACCAGCCGGTTGGGCAGGGCTGTATTGATGCCCACCCAGATCGGCTCTCCCGCGGCGCCCTGCACCTCGGCCTGCTCCCAGGTCCAGGCCAGCTTGCGGCTCGGCGAGGGGGCATGGCGCAGCCGCACCCGGCCGCCGGGATGGAGCACGCCGGTCATGGGACCGGTGTTGGGGCAGTGGGCCGTCACCACCTCGCCGTTCTCCAGCTCCACATCGGCCAGGAAGCGTTTGTACCGCTTCACCAGGGTGCCCTCCACCAGCGGGTCGAGGCTGAGCACGGGGGTGGCCATGGCGGGTGGGCTGGGTTGCAGCGGTGCAAGCCAGCCATACTGCCGCTCAACTCCCAGGGCCCAGGGCCCCTCTGGATGGCGAAGTCCCTGCGGCGCATTGCCCTGATCGTGGCGGTGGCCACCGCCCTCAGCAAGGTGGCGGGCTTGGTGCGCCAGCAGGTGATCGCCGCCGCCTTTGGCGTGGGCATTGCTTACGACGCCTACAACTACGCCTATGTGCTGCCCGGCTTTCTGCTGATCCTGCTGGGTGGGATCAATGGTCCTTTCCACAGCGCCATGGTGAGCGTGCTGGCGCGCCGGCCCCGTGCCGAGGGTGCCCACGTGCTGGCCGCGATCAACACCCTGGTGGGTGCGGCGCTGATTGGCGTCACCGTGCTGCTGTTCGTTTTTGCCGATCCGCTGATCACCCTGGTGGGCCCGGGTCTCGATGCTGTGCGCCACGAGGTGGCGGTGCTGGAGCTGCGCTGGATGGCGCCGATGGCCTTGTTTGCCGGTTTGATCGGTTTGGGTTTCGGGGCGCTGAATGCCGCAGATGAGTTTTGGTTGCCTTCGGTGAGCCCGCTACTCTCCAGCGTGGCGGTGATCGCCGGCCTGGGGATCCTCTGGTGGCAGCTGGGCCCGGCGATCGCCTTGCCCGAATACGCCATGGTGGGCGGCGCCGTGCTGGCCGGCACCACGCTGCTGGGGGCGGCGTTCCAGTGGCTGATTCAGCTGCCGGCCCTGGCCAAGCAGGGGTTGCACAGGTTTCAGCTGGTGTGGGACTGGAAGCACCCCGGCGTGCAGGAGGTGTTGCAGGTGATGGGCCCAGCCACTCTTTCTTCGGGCATGTTGCAGATCAATGTGTTCACTGATCTGTTCTTCGCTTCGGGAATCGTGGGGGCGGCTGCGGGCCTGGGCTACGCCAACCTACTGGTGCAGACGCCCCTGGGTCTGCTCTCCAACGCCCTGCTGGTGCCCCTGCTGCCCGTGTTCGCCCGGCTCACGGCTCCGGCCGATCGCCCTGATCTGATCGGCCGCATCCGCCAGGGCTTGATGCTCTCCAGTGCCTCGATGCTGCCCCTGGGGGCCCTGATGGTGGCCCTGGCCGGTCCGATCGTGGCGCTGATCTACGAGCGGGGGGCTTTCAACGCCAGCGCGGCCGCCCTGGTGAGCGGGCTGCTGATAGCATACGGCTTGGGCATGCCGGCCTATCTGGGGCGGGATGTGCTGGTGCGGGTGTTTTACGCCCTGGGCGATGGCACCACGCCTTTCCGCTTCTCGGTGGCTGGCATCGGCCTGAATGTGATCTTCGACTGGCTGCTGGTGGGTGGGCCCACCCCCTGGGGGCTGCAGCTGCCCGCCCTCAACTTCGGCGCGCCGGGCCTGGTGCTGGCCACGGTGGCGGTGAACCTGATCACTTGCGGCGGGCTGCTGCTGGCTCTGCAGCGGCGGCTGGGCGGGCTGCCATTGCGGCTGTGGGGCCGCGACAGCCTGCTGCTGCTGGGATCAGCTCTGCTGGCGGGACTGGCGGCCTGGGCTCTGGCGATCGGGGTGGCCTGGCCGCAGCACCTCTGGGGCCTGCTGCTGGAGTGCGGCTTTGCCGGAGGCCTGGGGCTGCTGGTCTATGGCCTGCTGGCCAGCTGGGCTGGGGTGCCTGAGGTCAGCGATTTGATGGCCCAGCTGCGCGGCAGGCTTCCGCGGCTTGGCGCGCCGCGCTAAGGATCCAGGCGGACCTCCCGCTCGGCCCGCACCTGCACGGGGATTTCCAGGTGCGAACGGCCCAGCATCTGGGGCCCATCCACCGAAAAGATGCGGGCTTCGATCCCGAACTCCTTGAAGGCGGTTTCGAGTTCCTGGATCAGGGCCTTCTCCACCTGGGCCTCGGCATCCACCACCTTGCCGATCAGGCGCCCGCCCAGGCGTCCCATGCGTTGGCGCACCACGTCGCGGGCGTTGGTGACCTCAATGACCAGCACAGCCCGTCGCCAGGTGGCGCAACCTTATCGGCAAAACGGCTCCAGCACCTCTTCGAGATCGCGCAGCTGGCCGGCCGGCACCAACCGCGCCAGGGGCAGGCGCGTCGGCCCGCCACCGATGGGCACCTGCACCGCTTCAAGCGCCTGACGGGCGCACACGCCAGCCCCCTGGTCGAGGCGGGCGGCACATTCGATGGCCAGGGTCTGGGCCAGGCCGGCATCGCCGAGGTAGAGATGCCAACCCGCCACCTGCAGGTACAGGCGATCGGCCAGGGCCAGTTCGAGCTCCTTGAGATCAGCGGCGTTGAGGGTCATGGCTCAGGGTTTGTCGGATGGCTCGGGGCTTCTGGCTTCGGGGCTCGGGCGCAGGGCGATCACCGTTCCAATGTGCACCAGCAGCACCGCCAGCCAGCTGAGGGTGAGCCAGTTGAGGTGGTCCCAGGGGTGGCGCAGTTCCTGCACGACCCACAGGCCGCTGTTGAGGGCAGCAAATAAGGCGGCGTGGAGCGTGAGATTCACGATCCGCTCGAAGTGCCTGTAGGTGGGGTCTTCGGGGTTGGCGGGGCCGTACCAGCGGATGGGCATGGGCGGAGTGGCGGGGGAGGGCGGCGGATGGCAGGTTGATTGACGGATGGGCCCTCCGTGCGGTGAAAATGGACCCATGCGCTTGTAGCTCAGCGGATTAGAGCATCTGACTACGGATCAGAGGGTCGGGAGTTCGAATCTCTCCAGGCGCGCTTCTTTTCACAACCGCTTCCGGGCGGTTTTTTTGTGCCCTTCGCTCGGCTTTGGGAGTGCTTCTTTACGATCGTCGTACGAACGAACCCTTCACCATGGCCCATTCCGGCGGTGCTGCCCTGAACCAGTCCCTCGCCGCCGGTGATCCTGCCATCGCCGCGCTGATTGCCAAGGAGCTGGAGCGCCAGCAAACCCATCTCGAGCTGATCGCTTCGGAAAACTTTGCCTCCCGCGCCGTGATGGAGGCCCAGGGCTCGGTGCTCACCAACAAGTACGCCGAGGGCCTTCCCGCTAAGCGCTACTACGGCGGCTGCGAGCACGTGGATGCCATCGAGGAGCTGGCGATCGCGCGGGCCAAGGAGCTGTTTGGTGCCGCCTGGGCCAACGTGCAGCCCCACAGCGGCGCCCAGGCCAACTTTGCGGTGTTTCTGGCGCTGCTGCAGCCCGGCGACACGATCCTCGGCATGGACCTCAGCCACGGCGGCCACCTCACCCACGGCTCGCCGGTGAACGTGAGCGGCAAGTGGTTCAAGGCCGTGCACTACGGCGTGGATCCCGACACCCAGCAGCTCAACTTCGACACGATCCGGCAGCTGGCCCTGGAGCACAAGCCCAAATTGATCGTGTGCGGCTACTCCGCCTACCCGCGCACCATTGATTTCCAGGCCTTCCGCGCCATCGCCGATGAGGTGGGCGCGGTTTTGCTGGCCGACATGGCCCACATCGCCGGCCTGGTGGCTGCCGGCGTGCATCCCAACCCTGTGCCTGTCTGTGATGTGGTCACCACCACCACCCACAAGACCCTGCGCGGACCCCGCGGCGGCCTGATCCTCTGCCGCGATGCCGAGTTCGGCAAGCAGTTCGACAAGGCCGTGTTCCCCGGCAGCCAGGGCGGCCCGCTCGAGCACGTGATCGCCGCCAAAGCGGTGGCCTTTGGCGAGGCGTTGCAGCCCTCCTTCAAGGCCTACAGCCAGCAGGTGGTGGCCAACGCCCAGGCCCTGGCGGCCCGCATCCAGGAGCGCGGCATCGCCGTGGTCAGCGGTGGCACCGACAACCACATCGTGTTGCTCGATCTGCGCAGCATCGCCATGACCGGCAAGGTGGCCGACCTGCTGGTGAGCGATGTGCACATCACCGCCAACAAGAACACGGTGCCCTTTGATCCCCAGTCGCCGTTTGTGACCAGTGGCCTGCGCCTCGGCACGGCCGCTTGCACCACCCGCGGTTTCGACGAGGCTGCTTTCCGCGAGGTGGCCGATGTGATCGCCGATCGCCTGCTCAACCCCGAAGACAGCTCCATCGAGCTGCGCTGCCGCGAGCGGGTGGCAGCGTTGTGTGAGCGCTTTCCGCTCTACGGCGAACTCGCCGATGCGCAGCGTCAGCTGCAGCACGCCTGATCCCGGCATACACCCGTAAGGTGGGCCCCAAAGGCCGCCCCCCGGCTTCCTTCGGTCTGGCCCTGTGACCCTCGCCTACAGCCCTAACGCGGCCGCCCTGCTGACTTTCGCGGTGGCGGCCTTGTGCACGGCTCTGGTGGTCCCGCTGGTGCGGTACCTGGGGCTGCGTTGGGGGCTGGTGGATGCACCCGACCCCCGCAAGCAGCACACCACGCCGATGGTGCGGCTCGGTGGGGTGGGCATCGTGGTGGCCTTCAGCCTGGCCCTGGGCCTCACCTGGGTGTTTGGGGGCTTTGCCGATCTGGCCGCCGAAAAAGACCAGTTGATCTGGACCACCCTGGCCGGGGCCCTCTGTTTTTTCCTGATCGGTCTGGCCGACGACCTGTTCGCCCTACCGCCCCTGCCCCGGCTCGGCGGCCAGTTGGCGATTTCGATGCTGGTGTGGAACGAGGGGGTGCGGATCGGCAGCATCGAGTTGCCGATGGGCTGGCTCGGGGGGGCGGATCTGCAGCTACCCCTGCCCGACTGGTTGAGCCTGTTGGCCACCTTGATCTGGCTGGTGGGCATCACCAATGCGATCAACTGGCTGGATGGGCTCGATGGCCTGGCGGCTGGCGTGAGCGGCATCGCCGCGATTGGCCTGCTCTCGGTGAGCTTCAGCCTGCACCAGCCGGCCGCTGGCCTACTGGCCGCGGCACTCGCCGGCAGCTGCCTGGGCTTCCTGCGCCACAACTTCAACCCCGCCCGCATCTTCATGGGCGATGGCGGGTCCTATTTCCTCGGTTTTGCCCTGGCCGCGATCAGCATCGTTGGCCCGGCCAAGGGGCTCACCAGCGTCAGCCTCCTGCTGCCCCTGCTGATCCTGTCGCTGCCGCTGGCCGACATGTCGGCGGTGATCATGGGGCGCCTCAGCGAGGGCCACTCCCCTTTCTATCCCGACCGGCGTCACCTGCACCACCGCCTGCTGCGCACGGGCCTGAGCCACCGGCGCACGGTGCTGGTGATCTATGCCTTCACCCAATGGCTGGCGTCGCTGGCGCTGGTGCTGGTGAATGCCGAGATGCGCTTTCTCTGGCTGGCCTTGGCTACCGCGGTGTTGATCTGGGTGCTGGTGACCACGCGCCGGACCCTGCAACGGCCAGCAGCCAGCTCGGAGCGCTGAGGTCGTGAGCGCCGAGATCCTCTGCATCGGCACCGAGCTGTTGCTGGGCAACATCACCAATGGCAATGCCCGCTGGCTGGCGGAGCAGCTGGCGGCCCTGGGCATTCCCCATCACCGCCAGAGCGTGGTGGGCGACAACCGCGAGCGCCTGATCTTGGCGGTGCGAGAGGCGGCCGGCCGCTGCCGGGTGTTGATCACCACCGGTGGGCTCGGCCCCACGCCCGACGACCTCACCACCGCGACCCTGGCGGCCGCCTTCGACACGCCCCTAGTGGAGCACCCCGACATCTGGGCGGAGATCCAGGCCCGCATCGCTGCCCGCGGGCGGGTGTGCTCCCCCAGCAACCGCCAGCAGGCCTTTCTCCCCCAGGGGGCTCAAGTGTTGCCCAATCCCACCGGCACGGCGCCGGGGATGATCTGGACCCCGCCCGCTGGAGCGGGGATCCAGCCCGGTTTCACGGTGCTCACCTTCCCTGGGGTGCCCAGCGAGATGGAGGCGATGTGGCAGGCCACTGCCGCACCCTGGTTGCGTGCCGCTGGTCTGGCCGAGGGGGTGTTTGCCAGCCGCATGCTGCGCTTCTGGGGCGTGGCTGAATCGACCCTGGCCGATCAGGTGGCCGATCTGCTGGAGCAGGCCAACCCCACCGTGGCTCCCTATGCCGGCGCCGGCGAGGTGAAGCTGCGGCTCACCGCCCGGGCCACCAGCACGGCTGAGGCCGAGGCGCTGCTGGTGCCGCTGGAGGCCGAGATCCGCGCCCGCACCGGCGCGGCCTGCTTTGGTGCCGACGACGATTCCCTGGCTTCGGTGGTGCTGGAGCAGCTGCGGCGGCGGGGCGAGACCCTGGCAGTGGCGGAGAGCTGCACCGGCGGAGGGCTCGGCGCGTCCCTGGCGGCGGTGCCGGGGGCGTCCGATGTGTTTCTGGGCGGGGTGATCGCCTATGCCAACGGGGTCAAGCAGGGGCTGCTGGGGGTGCCGGCGGCGCTGCTCGAGAGCCACGGTGCCGTGAGCGATCCGGTGGCGATGGCCATGGCCGAGGGCGCCCGCCGGGCCACCGGGGCCACCTGGGCGATTGCCGTGACCGGCATCGCCGGCCCCGCTGGTGGCAGCGCCGAGAAGCCGGTGGGGCTGGTTCATCTGGCCATCGCTGGCCCCGATGGCTGCAGCAGCGAGGGGGTGCGCTTCGGATCGAGCCGCGGACGCGCCTGGATCCAGCGGCTCACGGCCGGTGAAGCGCTCCATCGCCTGCGTTCACGCCTGCTGGTGACCCACGACGCTTACTTGTGAACCATGACATTCACTTGTGAACCACAACATCCACGCCGCTCGTGCGGCGCTTCACCAGCACGCCCGTGTCCAGCTCGCCCCGGTGCAGCTGCAGGTCGATCTCCTCCTCGCCCAGCCGCAGCCCGTGGATCTCCAGCAGGTTGATCCGCTCCGGTAGCACCGGATTGCGGAACAACACCTCCGCGCGACCGCTGTCGGGGTTGTGGCCGATCCCCATGCCGGTGATGGCCTCGAGCAGCCCAAACAAGCTGCCACTGGCCCAGGCCTGGGGGCTGCAGGCCACCGGGTAGTGGGTCGGCCCCTCGTCGGACTGGCGCGGGAAGCCGCAGAACAGTTCCGGCAGGCGCTGCAGCGGCATGGCCTGGGCGGTGTCGAACAGGCCCATCAGCACCCGCATGGCCTCCGGGGTGTGGCCATAGCGGGCCAGCCCCAGCGCGATCAGCGCGTTGTCGTGGGGCCACACCGAGCCGTTGTGGTAGCTCATCGGGTTGTAGCGGGCTTCACCCTCGTCCAGGGTGCGAATCCTCCAGCCGTTGAAGCTGCTGGGGGCCATCAGCTGTCGGGCGATCGCGCTGGCAGCGGTCTTGCTGGCCAGGCCGGTCCAGAGGCAGTGGCCGGCATTGGAGGCACGCACCTCGCAGGCCTCGCCCTGGCCGTCGAGGGCCAGGGCATAGGAGCCGATCCGCTCGCACCAGAAGGCGCCGTGGAAGTGGCGCTGCAGCTGGCGGGCCTCCTGCAGCAACCGCTCCGCTTCGGCATCGTGGCCGAACAGCCGCTGGATGTGGGCCATGGCTCGGCGGGCCCCATAGCTGTAGGCCTGCACCTCGCAGAGGGCGATCGACCCCTCCGCCAGACGACCATCGGCGTGGTGAATGGCATCGTCGGAATCCTTCCAGCCCTGGTTGCGCAGACCCCCCTGTGCTGTTCTCTGGTAGCGCAGGAAGCCATCGGTAGCGCTGCTCTCGGCAGCGCGGATCCAGGCCATCGCCCCGTCCAGGGCGCCGCGCAGCTCGCGGATGAAGGCCTGATCGCCACTGCGCATCAGGTAGTCGCCCGCCAGGATCAGAAAAAAACGGCGTGGCATCGACGCTGCCGAAGTAGTGGGCAAAGGGCACCTCGCCCAGGGCGGCCATTTCCCCCAGCCGCGCCTCATGCAGCACCTTGCCGGGTTCCGCATCGCTGGCGGGGTCGGCATGGCGGGCCTGGTGCTCCGCCAGAAACCCCAGCACGCCACGGGCCAGCCGGGGTTCGAACAGCAGCAGTTGCCGGGCCGTGATCAGGCCATCGCGCCCGAACGGACAACTGAACCAGGGCACCCCGGCGTAGGGGTACAGGCCATGGTCCAGCTGGCTGGAGAGCAGGTGCACATCCGAGGTGGAGCGGGCGATCCAGCAGTTGAAGGCAGGGTTGTCGCTGGTGACGCTGGCGGCCAGCCGGCTGGCCTCGCGGAAGCGATCCACCGCGGCTTCCAGGGCCGCATCAAACGCCGCCTCCGGTGTAGGTGGCTGGCGGTTGCCATCGGGATGGAAGTCGAGCACCAGGCAGAGCCGCCGCGGGCGGCGGGGCTCCAGTTGCAGGCTCAGCTGCAGGCAGGCTTCGTCCACCTCCTGCACAGGGCCGCTCAGCCGCACCAGGGTGCAGCGATCGCTGTTGTCGAGCCCGCGGTACACCGCTTCGAGTCCCTCGGGGGTGCAGGTGCGCACGGTGCGGCCACGCTCCGGTCGCTGGTAGCCCCTCACTTCGAAGATGTCGCGAAAGTCGGCGTCGAAGTGCAGCGTGATCGGCACCTGCAACGACGTTTGGGCAAAGCTGGTGAAGGTGAGTTGCTGCAGACAGGCCGTCGGCGTGAGCACCGTGCTTCGCTCCAGATGCACGGTTTCGTCGTCGTTGCTGAGATGGCTCACCTGCAGCCCCAGTTCCCCCCGTTCGGTGGAGCTCAGCACCGCTCCAGCGCGGCCCCACAGCCGCCATTCCAGTCGGCTGACGTGGCGCGTGCCCCTGTGAAAGACCCCTGAGTCCGCATGGGTGTCGGGGTGGATCTCGCCCCGGGCATCGAGCATCGCGAAGGTTTCCCCGTTCTTCAGCACGAACGGGGGGAGCACGTCATGCGGCATGAAGCAGGGGGTCGCGGGGTGGGCAGGGGCTGTGCAGGGAACGGTGGCCGTCCTGGGCTGGCGGGTCGTCGTGGACGTCGATCAGGCGGCGGTAGAGCTGTTCGTACTGCTCGGCCTGGCGGGTCACGCTGAAGCGCTGCTCGAAGTCGCGTCGCACCGCACGGCGATCGAGCTGGTCGAGTTGGCGCACGGCAGCCACGGCCTCGGCGATTGAGTCGACCAGCACGCCGTTGAGGCCGGGTCGGATCACCTCCGGTGTGGAGCCGTTGCGCCAGGCAATCACGGGGGTGCCACAGGCGTTGGCTTCGATCATCACCAGCCCGAAGGGCTCCGCCCAATCGATCGGGAACAGCAGGGCGAGGGCATTGCCCAGCAACTCCTGCTTGCCGGCGTCGTCAACCTCGCCGATGAACTCCACCAGGGGATTGCCTTCGATCAGGCCCGCGATGTGGTCGCGGTAGTAGGGCGCATCACAGCTATCGATCTTGGCGGCCACCTTCAGCGGCAGGCCCAGCTGGCCGGCGACGGCGATGGCCCGGTCGAGGCGTTTTTCTGGCGAGATGCGTCCCACAAAGGCCAGGAAGTCGTCGGGCTCACGCACCGGTTGATAGAGATCCAGGGGCAGGCCGTGGTACACGGTGGCCAGCCAGTGGGCCTCGGGCAGGGGTTGGCGCTGCGCTTCCGAAATCGACACCAGAGGCAGCTGGTGGAACCGCCGGTACAGCTGGGCGCGGTCGGGGGCGGTCAGGGGGCCATGCAGGGTGTTGAGGTGGGGCACCGGCAGCTGCCGCACCAGGGGGTAGTGGCTTGCTCCGGTGTGGAAGTGCAGCACGTCGAAGCGATCGAGCTGATCCATCAACTGGTCCAACTGGATCAGTTCCGGCACGGTGGGGTCGCCGCTGTAACCCGCCAGGCGCAGGGCCTCGGGCACGCAGGGGAACAGCTCGGCGCTGGTGCGGGAATCGCCGCTGGCGAACAGCACCACGGCGTGGCCACGCCGCACCAGCTCTTCGGTGAGGTAATGCACCACCCGTTCGGTGCCGCCGTAGCGCCGGGGCGGGATGCTCTCGCAGAGCGGGGAAATCTGGGCAATTCGCATCGCTTGCGCGGACGGAGAGGGACCGCGGCTCGTGTCGTCCGTGACATCTCAGTCATAGAGAGGGTTTTGGGGCGCGCGGCAGCCGGATCTGAGGCGAATGGGGCCCGGGGTGCAGCTCTAGGCTGGTTCGTCAGTCGAACGGGTCATCCGTGAGCGCCGGCACCCTCTACGACAAGGTCTGGGATCTGCATCAGGTGGCTGAGCTGCCCGGCGGCTCCACCCAGCTGTTCATCGGTCTGCACCTGATCCATGAGGTGACCAGCCCCCAGGCGTTTGCCGCCCTGAAGGATCTGGGCCTCGGCGTGCGCCATCCCGAGCGCACCGTGGCCACGGTGGATCACATCGTGCCCACCACGTCCCAGGCGCGGCCCTTCGCTGATCCCCTGGCTGAGGAGATGCTCGGCACCCTGGAGGCCAACTGCGCTGAGCACGGCATCACCCTGCACGGCCTGGGCAGCGGCCGCCAGGGGATCGTGCACGTGATCGCCCCCGAGCTGGGCCTCACCCAGCCGGGCATGACTGTCGCCTGCGGCGATTCCCACACCTCCACCCACGGCGCCTTCGGCGCGATCGCCTTCGGCATCGGCACCAGCCAGGTGCGCGATGTGTTGGCCAGCCAGAGCCTGTCGATGGGCAAGCTCAAGGTGCGGCGCATTTGGGTGGATGGCCAGCTGCAGCCAGGCGTTTATGCCAAGGATTTGGTGCTGCACGTGATCCGCACCCTGGGCGTGAAGGGCGGCGTGGGCTTCGCTTATGAATTCGCGGGCCCGGCCATCGACGCCCTGTCGATGGAGGAGCGCATGACCCTCTGCAACATGGCGATCGAGGGCGGCGCCCGCTGCGGCTATGTCAACCCCGATGCAGTCACCTTCGCCTATCTCCAGGGCCGCCCCTATGCCCCCAGCGGCGAGGCCTGGGAGCGGGCCATGGCCTGGTGGAGCAGCTTGGCCAGCGGCCCTGAGGCTGTGTTTGACGATGAGGTGCGTTTCGATGCGGCCTCCATCGCCCCCACGGTGACCTGGGGCATCACCCCGGGCCAGGGCATCGGCGTGGATGAAGCCGTGCCCACCCTGGAGCACATCGCCCCCGATGAGCGCCCCCTGGCTGAGGAGGCCTACCGCTACATGGACCTGCAGCCCGGGGCGCCGATCGCCGGCACGCCGGTGGATGTGTGCTTCATCGGCAGCTGCACCAATGGCCGCCTCTCCGACCTGCAGGCGGCGGCGGCGGTGGCCAAGGGCCGGCATGTGGCTCCGGGCATCAAGGCTTTTGTGGTGCCGGGCAGTGAACAGGTGGCGGCCGCGGCGGAAGCGGAGGGCCTCGACCAGGTGTTCATCGCCGCCGGCTTCGAGTGGCGCGAGCCCGGCTGTTCGATGTGTCTAGCCATGAACCCCGACCGGCTTGAAGGCCGTCAGATCAGCGCCAGCTCCAGCAACCGCAACTTCAAAGGCCGTCAGGGTTCGGCGACGGGCCGCACCCTGCTGATGAGTCCGGCGATGGTGGCCGCTGCGGCCATCGCCGGCCAAGTGCGCGACGTGCGTGAGCTGCTGCCGGCCTGAGCCGATCCCCGCGCGTTCCGCTCCGCTTCCCCCTGATTCCTTGCCCCCTGATCACGCCGTGTCCGCAGCCATGAGCAGCCCCTCGTTCCCCATGGGCCCCATCACCGGGCTCCACGGCCGTGCCGTGGTCGTTGCTGGCGATGACATCGACACCGACCGGATCATCCCGGCCCGTTTCCTCAAGTGCGTCACCTTTGATGGCCTGGGTGAGCAGGTGTTCGCCGACGATCGGGTCGAACTGGCCGCGGCCCCGACCGGCCCCCATCCCTTTGATCGTCCAGAGGTGCAGGGGGCTTCGTTGCTGGTGGTGAACCGCAACTTCGGCTGCGGCTCCAGCCGCGAGCATGCCCCCCAGGCTTTGATGCGCTGGGGCATTCGTGCCGTGGTGGGCGAGAGCTTTGCCGAGATCTTCTATGGCAACTGTCTGGCCCTGGGCATTCCCTGCTTCACCGCCGCCCACGACGTGGTGCTGAACCTGCAGACGGCGCTGGCCGCTGTGCCCGATCAGGAGTTGCGGCTGTCGCTGGATCCCTCTGCCCTGGAGGCCCCCGATGGGCGCCTTTGGGAGCTCGAGCTTCAGGCTGGTCCTCGGCAGATGTTGCTCACCGGGCAGTGGGATGCCACCTCCCAGCTGTTGGCCCATGGCGCCCACCTGGAGCGCACCGCCGCGGCCCTGCCCTATCTCAACGGTTTCTAGGCCGGGGCACGAAGGGGGTGCCGGTGCCCGTGAAATTGAAGTCGTTGAGCTTGACGCGGATGCCGCCGATGCCGTCGTAGGGGCTGTAGTAGACCCCGAGCTCGTAGGAGCGGCGCTGCAGCTTCACTTCCACGTAGGAATAGGAAACATCGCCGTAGAACTCTGAGCCGTTGTCGATGTTGAAGGTGGCGCCGGCCTCGACCACGAAAGGCCCGTAGATTTGTTGGGCGGCTTGGAAACTGAGGGTGCGCAGGTCCACCGCCCGGTCGAAGCCGAAGGGACTGGCTCCGCCCAGGAAGGTGCCCGCGATGGAGGCGGAGAAGCGGGTGTAATCCAGGAAGGGCTTGTCAAACTGGCCGAGGGTGAAGCTGGGGCCGCCCCGGAGGGTGAGGGTGCTCTGGTTGGAGCCGTTGCTGTAACTGGCCAGGTAGCCACTGGCCCCGAAGTCGACGCTTAGGCCTGGAACCACCGGGCTGGGTGCGTAGCGGAGGCTCCGTTTCGGGTCGTCGCTGGCGTCAAGAGCGCTTCCCTGCCAAAGCTGCAGGGTGGTGCCGATCGCCAGATTGGCGTAGCTGCGCCAGAGGGTGTCCAGGGTGTTGGTCTCAAAGAGTGTCGCTTGGTAGTTGCCCGATTGGGCGGCCCAGTTCAAGACGACAGGCGTAAAAAATGGACCCTTGGTTTGACTGGGTATTGGCTGCTCGGCTGAATCGCCATTGCCAATTGCGGCTGGTTTGGGGCGATTGAAGACAGCTGTAGCGGCAAGATTGGCTCCATAGGAATACACCACGGTCTGCAATCCCAGGCTGCCGTTGTAGATGCGTTCGCGGTAAGAGCCAAACAGGGCAGCACTGGCACTGTCGTGGCCAGGAAGACTCAGGGGAGCGCTCAGACGCGTGGTGCTGCGGGTGCCGGAGCGGAAATTGTCAGGATTGAACGTGGATAGGCTGGCGTCGGCATCAAGGGAGACCCAGCCCATGGGCAGGTTGAGGGCGGCGAGCAGGCCGAACATGTCGCCGAATTTGGCTGACTGTTCAACGGTGGGGCTGGCCAGGCTCTCGCCCGGCAGCACGAAGCTGCTGGTGCGGCCTTCCAGGGCCCGCTGCACCATCAGTTGCGGTTGCAGTTGCAGGCTGCCGCCCCGCCCCAGTTTGATCGGCTCCAGGTTGTAGCCGATGTAAAAGCCATCGCGATCGTCTTTGTCGGTATCGATGGCAAATCGCGCTTCCTCTTCGCCAATGGTGGTGTTGGTGATGGCCGGTAGGGAAACTTTGCCGTCGAGCAGGATCTGGGTGCTGCGGCTGCTGATGCGGGTGACACCCCGCTCATCCATCACGGCCACCACCTTGCGCGCCAGGCTCCAGGAGCCGGCCGGGGTGAAGGGATCATTGGTGAAGGCCATCGCCTCGGCCGTCCAGCGGTTGCCCCGAATTCGGATCTGGGAGCCCTGGAAGCGGATGCGGCTGACCGTGCCGCCTTTGTTGGAAGTCGGTCGGTAGCCCTGGCCGTTGCTGTTGAGCGAATCGGTGGTGTCGATCACGGCCGCTAGGTCGACCTTGATGCTGGTGCTCCAGCTCTGCTGGAACCTCACGTTGGCCAGGCGGGAATCGACCGCGGCGGGGCGATCCAGATTCAGAGCTGTCGGAGGCAGGGCGGTAGAGGATGAGATCGGCTCAGGGTTGGGAGGCCCACCCGCCTGGGGGGGGCCGAAAGCCACCGATTCCAGCGCCCGATTCAGGGGCAAAACCTGCTGGGAGAGCTCGCTGCCTGGGCAGCCGGCTGGAGCCGGAATGGTGGGCTGGCTGATGCGACCGGGCGGCAAAAGCCGCACCAGTGATCGGGCATTGGGGCTGGCACTCAGCGGCGGGCAGGCGAAGGCCGGACCTGGGGCTGTGGCGCCAGGGGCTGCTTCAGGGCTGTTGACATCCCGGGCGAGGGTGTCCTGGTCGATGACGCCATAGACATCCTCAATCTCGCCACTGCCTTCCCAGTCGCTGTAGCGCAGACGGCTCGCCTGCAGGTATTGATCGCCTTTGCTGAGACGAATCTGGCCAGAGGCGTAGACGCTGCGGCTGCTTTCCGCCAGCTCCACCCGATCGGCAAGGAGGCGCCAGCCATTGAACCGGGCTTCAACGTTTCCGCTGGCCACGAACCGGCCGAGCTGCTGGTCGTAGCCCTGCTGGTCGGCCCGAACCACCACGACGCCGGAGGCCTGCGTGGCTGGGGTGGTGGGCGCCGAGGGAATGGAGCGCTCGCCTGGGTTTCGGAGTTCTTCGGCCGCCAGGGTGGCCGGACTGAACAGGGCCGGCAGCAGCAGGGCTGGAAGGACTGCCGACGCCCGTTGCCAGCAAAATTGGCCAGGCCGGAATCCGGCCTTGGGGCTGAGACGCAAAGTCCGGATCATCGAGCCCAGAACCGCTGGTGAAGCTGGCCAGCACGGGAATGTCGGGAACGCATGTCTGCCACTGTTCCCGCGCCGATCACCCGATGGCCGCGATCATCCCATAGGGATTTGATCGTCCGTCCGTTGCAGGGTCAGTCTTCGAGGTCCTTGCGGCTCGGGGTGCGGCTGGGGTCACTGGCCAGGAAGCCGAACACGAAGATCCCGATAAAGAAGAAGACGACCGAATAAACCGAGATCTTGAGGGCGAGCATGGTTCGGCCTTGGGGAACGGCGAGCGGGTGACAGGGAGTGACAGGCGCCTTGGTGGGCCTGGTCGACCCCGCGGCAGCGGGATCATCCTATGGGACTCGGCTTGCCATCCAACGATGCCTGAGGCCCCTGCACCAGGGCTGCCCCTGCGGATTGAAACGTTTCAGTCACGTTCGCCTCCGTCTCGTTCCCGTTGGGATCTGCAGCCACTCTGGAGCTGCCACCAGGCGGATGGCTCCCTGGGGCCTGCCCTGGATGACCCCTGGGGGGCGCGGCATCGGCCCGATTGGGCGGCCCGGGGGCTGGTGATCTGGCCTCGCGGCGGCCAGTGGCGGCAGCTGACCCTGGATCTGGCTTGCCCACAGGACTGGCGGCAGCTGCAGGCTCCGGCGCCGGTGGCCCAGGCGCGACTGGTGCTGCGCTGGTGGGCCGACCAGGTGGAGTTGCGGGTGAACGGCCAGCCCGTGCATGCCGGCGACCTGTTTGACACGGCCTGCCGCTGGCTGTTGCCCGAGAGCTGGTGGCAAGGAGAGGTGCTGCAGCTCGAGCTGCGGCTGCGCAGCCCCCTGCACGACGACGGCGCCCTGATCGAAAGCCGGCTGGAACTCGAACCTCTGGATCCGGCCGATCCTGCGGCCCTGCTGGCCGAGACCAAGGCTGAGCTGGCCCAGATGCGGGCGGGGCAGCCGCTGGCGGGCGGCTTCCATGTGCTCGGCCATGCCCATCTGGATCTGGCCTGGCTGTGGCCGGTGGCCGACACCTGGCAGGCCGCCGAGCGCACGTTCGCCTCAGCCCTCGATCTGATCGAGCGCTTCGAGCACCTGCACTTCGGCCACTCCACTCCGGCCCTCTACGCCTGGCTGGAGCAGAACAGGCCGGCCCTGTTTGCCCGGCTGCAGCAGGCGGTGGCCGCCGGCCGCTTCGAGCCGATCAATGGCCCCTGGGTTGAGACCGACTGCGTGCTGATCAGCGGCGCCTCGCTGCTGCGCCAGTTCCAGCTGGGCCAGCACGACAGCGCCGCCAGGTTCCCTGGGCTGGAGCATCCGCTGGCCTGGTTGCCCGACAGCTTCGGTTTCGCCGCCGGCCTGCCTGCGGTTGCCCAGAGCACCGGTGTGCGCTGGTTTTGCACCCACAAACTCTTCTGGAACGCCACCAATCCGTTCCCCCACCGGCTGTTTCGCTGGCGCAGCCGCTGCGGATCCGAGGTGCTGGCCTTGATGACCGCCCCGATCGGCACCGACGGGGATCCGGTTGCGATGGAGCGTTATCGGCTGGCCTGGCAGGGGGCGAGCGGCGTGGATCAGGCGCTTTGGTTGCCGGGGGTCGGCGATCACGGCGGTGGCCCCACGGCCGAAATGCTCGAGCAGCTGCAGCTCTGGCAGCAGCAACCGGAGGCCGCGCCGCAGCACCACGGCAGCCTTCGCGCCTATCTGGCCGCGCTTGAGCCCCTGGCCCCCCGGCTGCCGGTGTGGCGCGATGAGCTCTATCTCGAGCTGCACCGCGGCTGCGCCACCTCGCGGCCAGACCAGAAGCGCCACAACCGCACCCTGGAGCGCCTGCTGCGGGAGGCGGATCTGGCTCAGGCTCTGGCCGGCGCGCAAGGGGCCCTGGCTGAAGCGGAGCCTGCCGACTGGCGGCCGCTGCTGTTTCAGCAGTTCCACGACATCCTCCCCGGCACTTCGATTCCGGAGGTGTTTGAGCAGGCTGAACCCCAGTGGCGCGCCGCCCGCCGCAGTGCCTGCCGGCAGCGGGATCGCGCCCTGCACACCTGGCTGGGGGGAGGGGCGGACTGGTGGGTCGCCCAGCTGCAGCCCCTGCCGGCCCGGGCCCGCACCCTGCGGATGCCGCTGGGCGCCTGGAGCCATGGCGGCATCGGCCTGCCGGCCCAGGCCGCCTGGGCCGGTGGCCAGTGGTTGCAGCTGCCCGCCCTGGCGGGGGTGGAGGCCCTGCCCCTGGAGCGCACCGCAGCCGGGCCCACCGCCCCCATTCCCGCAGCTGTGGTAGAGGCGCCGGTGTGGGTGGAGGGCTGGCGTTGCGGCAATGGTCTGGTGAGCTTT
This sequence comes from Cyanobium sp. Alchichica 3B3-8F6, assembly GCF_024346435.1. Taxonomy (NCBI): domain Bacteria; kingdom Bacillati; phylum Cyanobacteriota; class Cyanophyceae; order Synechococcales; family Prochlorococcaceae; genus Cyanobium; species Cyanobium sp. Alchichica 3B3-8F6. Next base: position 135,664 of record NZ_JAGQCZ010000004.1, read on the forward strand.
GCGCTGGGTCCGGGGGGCCTGGAGCAGCTCTGGGATGGCGCGGGTCAGCCCCAGCTGGCGGGCCCCCTGGCCTGGCGGCGCTACGCCGATCGGGGCGAGTTCTGGGATGCCTGGGATATCGCCGCCAACTACCGCGACCATCCGCTGGCCTGGGCTTGGCAGGGTGAGCCGATCTGGCTGGAACAGGGGCCGCTCTGCACCAGTTTTCTGTGGCGGGGGCGCTGCGGTGCCAGTGCGGTGCGGCTCGAGGGGCGGTTGCTGGCCAATACCCCCTGGCTGGAGCTGGTGCTGAGCGTCGATTGGCGCCAGCGCCATGAGCTGCTGCGTCTGGAGGTGCCCCTGGCCCAGCCTGCCCAGCGCTGGGCCGCCGACACCTCCGGCTGTGTGCTGGAGCGGCCCGCCCAGGCCGTGACGGCCCGGGAGCAGGCCCGCTGGGAGGTGCCGGCGATCAGTTGGCTGGCCTCGGTGGCGGCTGGCGGTGAGGGCTTGGCGGTGTTGCTCGACGGGCCCCAGGGTGTGTCGGCTTGCCCGGAGCAGTTGGGGATCTCGCTGCTGCGGGCCCCCACCTGGCCCGATCCCGGCGCCGACAACGGCTTTCAGCGCCTGCGCCTGGCCTTGCTGCCCTGCTCCTCCGGCTGGAGCCCCGCCCAGGTGCCCCAGCAGGCCGTGGCTTTCCGCGAGCCCTTCTGGCTGCGTCCGGCGGTGGCCCAGGGCCGGCCTGGGCGGCGTCAGGCTTTTCCTCCCCTGGGCGAGGGGCTGCTGCTGCTGGGCTGCCGGCCGTCAGGAGAGGGCGGAGCCGTGGTGCTCACCGTGCAGAACTGTTCCCCTGCCCGCCGCCGTCTGGAGCTCGGCAGCGCCTGGCACCTGCTCGAGCGCCTGGACGGCCTGGATCAACCGCTGTTGCGTACCCAGGCGTCTGGAGGGGATCCCTGGTTGCTGATGCCCTGGAGCCTGGGGTTCTGGCGGATTCGGCCAGCCAGGGATTGAGCCTCAGTCGTCGTGGTCGTCGAAGGGGTCGGTGAGTCCCTTGGAGGGCGGACCGAAGGCCTGATACACCCCGAAGCCGGTCAGGGCCAGCAGCACTGCCAGAACGGCGAGGGCCACGGATAGGGCCGGAGAGCTTGTGGTGGCGGTGGGGTCCATAGGGAAATCGGCGGGCCGGTCGACGGGCAGGTGACGGGTTGCTTCACAACTGTCTTCGCCCCGGCGCGCTGAGGCACGCAGGCCCCTTACAGTAACGAGAGCGAATCCATGCCCGAGAGGCTGCAGAAGTCATGGCCCAACGCACCCGCCTCGGAGACATCCTGCGCCCACTCAATTCGGAGTACGGCAAGGTTGTTCCCGGCTGGGGCACCACACCCGTGATGGGCATCTTCATGGTGCTGTTCCTGGTGTTCCTGCTGATCATCCTGCAGCTGTACAACAAGTCGCTCCTGCTCGAGGGCATCACCGTCAACTGGAACGGCCTCGGCTGAGCCGGCGCTGTTCGCTCCGCCCCACCCCTTCTCCCATGAACGTCTTCGGCATCGGCCTTCCCGAATTGGCGGTGATTGCTGCCATCGGGTTGCTGGTGTTTGGGCCGAAGCGTCTACCAGAGCTGGGGAAAACTCTGGGGCGCACCCTCAAAGGGTTCCAGTCGGCCTCCTCCGAGTTCGAAAAGGAATTTCGCTCAGCCATCGCCACCACCGATCTGGCATCCGCTGATCTACCGCCTACCAGCGTCGAGCCGGAGCCAACGGCCCAGGTCCTTGATTCAACGTCCCAGCCTGATGATTCGTCGGATGCGCGTCCGGCGGCCTGATCTGCCGTGAGCTCAGGGTCTCCGGAGTCGGCTTCGCCACTGCAGCTCCTGGTGGGCCTGGGCAATCCTGGCTCCAAATACGCTGCCACCCGGCACAACGTTGGGTTTATGGCGCTGGAGCGCCTCGCTGCTGCCGGGGGCGCCGCGTTTCGCCAGCAGCCCAAGTTGCATGGTCTGCTGGCGGAGGTGGGCCAGGGGGCGACGCGCCTGCGGCTGTTGATGCCCCAGACCTACATGAACGACAGCGGGCGCTCGATCCGGGCCGCCCTCGACTGGTTTGGTCTGGAGCCCTCCCAGTTGCTGGTGGTGGTGGATGACATGGATCTGCCCCTCGGCAAGTTGCGCTTGCGGGCCTCTGGCAGTGCCGGCGGCCATAACGGCCTGCGCAGCACGATCAGCCATCTGGGCACCCAGGACTTCCCGCGTTTGCGCATCGGCATCGGTGCACCGGCCCACGACCCGGCTGAACGCCGCGCCCGCACCGTGGGCCACGTGCTGGGGCGATTCAGCGCGGCCGAGCAGCCCCTGCTTGAGGCGGTGCTGGCCGAGGTGGAGGCCGGCATCGGCTTGATCCAGCGCCTCGGGCTGGAGCGGGCCGGTAACCGTGTCAACAGTTTCCAGCCGGAAGGCGCGGCAACCTGACGCCATGGCGCGCCTTCCCTCCACCACGGCCCAGCTGCGGGTGCTGCACCAGAGCTTCAGCCAGCGGGTGCTGGAGGGGGAGGTGAGCGCCGGTGGCTATCAGTGGCGGTTTCGTTGGGCCTTCGATCGCGGTGAGCTCAGCGTGGAGCCGTCGTTGGGCCGGGCCCTGATCCAGGACGCCCTGCTGCGCTATCTGCTCAAGGTGGATTACCAACTGGAGCCAGGAGGCGACTATGCCTTCACGGTGCGGGCTCGCTTTTGAGGCCCTGCAGGCAGCGGCGCACCTCCTGAGTGGGCCGCTGCAGCCGTAAGCCGCTGTGACGCTCCACCAACAGCTGGGCCACCACATCGTCGATGTCGCGGCGGGGCAGCCGCAGACCCGCCGGCAGCAGTCGCCACCAACCGTTGGCTGGATACAGCTCCCAGTAGCGATCGCGGGCGGCCAGAGTGCTGCCGTGCTCGTCGACCAGCTCCAGCTCCAGGGCCAGTGCGGCCAGCGGGCCGCGCCAGGCGCTACTGCTGGTGCCGTTGCCCACCACCACCCGGGTCAGCCCCTGGCGTTGCCAGGCCTGGAGCTGGGCCCGGCTTGCCTCGGGGGGCAGGATCGCCGCCTCCAGAACGAGGGCTTGCGCGAGATCCGCCAGCACCAGGCCACATTTGCTGCGGCCGGGATCGAGCCCCGCGATCAAGCCCGCCGTCATGGCCGGCGGGGGCCTGGGCCAGCGCCGGCCGGCGCGCCAGGTCGCAGCCAGCGCACGTCCACCGCAATCGGGTCGGGGGTGTCGGCATCGCGCACGACCAAGGCTTCTAGTTGCGCCACCTGGCCCGCTGGCCTTTCGCTCAGATCGCGGCCCAGTTGGCTCAAACGGGCCGCATCAAACTGCAGGCCCTCCGCCGCGGTGCCCTGGCGTTGGGCCTTGGCATAGGCCGCCGCCAACAGCAGGTTGAGCCGGCGATTGATCGCTTCCACGCTGCTGAGGTCGCCTTCGATGGTGGTGCTGGCCAGCACTTCGCCGGCCTTGACGACAGCCCGGTTTGGGCGGAGGTCGGGGAAGGCGAGCACCTGGCGCTCACCCCGCAACACGTTGGCGGCCGAAAGGATGCTCACCACCCAGCTGCCGGGTTTGGCCAGGAGTCCCTCCAATTTGGCGATGTCGCTCTTGGGCACCAGCAGGATCTGGCGGTCGACCTGCTGGCCAGGCAACACCCGCCGGAATGCGGAGAGGTTGGCTTGTTGCAGCAGGGCCGTGATCACGGCGCTGGCCTGCTCGGGCTGCTCCAGGGTCACCTTGGCGCTGGCCAAGGTCTGACCGCTGGTGATCACCACATCGCCGCGGCGCAGGGCAATCAGGTTGCTCTCAAGATCCTTGAGTTCTTGGGCGCCTGCGGCAATGCGGCGGCGCACCTGGGCCAGTTCGGTTTCGGTGCGTCGGATGTCAGCGTCGCGGTCTTGAACCTCACGGCTGAGCCGTGTGCGTTCCACCTCCAGGCTGTTGCGTTGGGCAACCAGCGGAGCCAGTTCCTGACGCAGCTGATTGGCCCGCGCCTGGGCCTGTTCGAACCGCTGTTGCGCATCCCGTTTCCCCTGTTCGGCCCGGTTGAGCTCCTGCTGGCTGGTGGCCAGTTGGGCCTGACTGCTGGCCAGCTGGCGGCGGCTGCTCTGCAGACGATCCTCCAGCCGATCGAGCTCGAACAGACCCGTGCGCAGGCGCTCACTCACCAGCAGCATCAGCCCCAGCGAGATCGCGCTGATCAGGCTGCCGGTGAGCACCGTGATCAACACGGCGGTGCGTCGGGGCCTCAGCTTGAACAGACTGAGGCGCGCCTTGCCAACCCGGCTGCCCAGCCGGTCACCCAGGGTGGAGAGCACTCCCCCCAGGGCTAGCAGCGCCAAGATCAGCAGCCAGCCGGTCACATGCGTCTGCGAACGGGCCCCAGTATCCCTGCCCCTCAGCCGAAGCGCTCAGCTGAAGCGTTTGGCCAGGGCAATCGGGTCAAAGACGGTGATTTTCTTGCGGTCGATCTGCACCAGGCCGTCGTTGCGTAGATCCCCCAGCAGGCGGGTGATCGTGACGCGCGTGGAGCCGATGGCTTCGGCGATGGCCTGGTGGGACAGGCGAAGATCGATGGTGATGCCCTCGCTGCTGGGAACGCCGAAGTCGCGGCAGAGCACCAAGAGAAAGCTCACCAGCCGCGAGCTCATGTCCCGGTGGGTGAGGGTTTCGATCATCGTTTCGGTTTGCAGGATGCGTGAGGAAAGGCCCTGCAGCAGCAGCAACCCGACGCTGGCGTCCTGCTCGATGGCGCGCCGCACCGAGGTGGCTGGAGCGGTCACCATCTCGACCCGGGTGAAGGCCACAGCGTGATAAAAGCGATCTGAGCGCTGGCCCGTGAGCAGGGACAGCACCCCAAACAGGCTGTTTTCCCGCAGCAGGGCCACCGTGATTTCTTCACCGGATTCGTAGACACGCGAGAGCCGCACCGCGCCGCGGCGCAGCAGGTACACCCGTTCGGCTGGATCGCCGGGGAAAAAGATCGTCTTGCCCCGTTCGATCGTTTCGACGCTGCTGCCGGCCAGCCCGCGGATCACCTCTAGCAGGGTGGGACTGGCCTGGCCAGCGCTGCCCATGCCGGCCACCACCCCTGGGGCCCCGGTCGATGGGGTGGCGGCGGTACGGCTGAATCCGTGGGTGGCGCCAACCATCGTGGCTTAGGCAAGTGGCCGGACCCTAAGGATCACCCGGGGGTGCCCCTGTAGCAACGCACACGATTTGCCGTCGCCTTGCTGTTGCCCCTGGTTGGTTTTGGGCGCAGCAGTACGGATGTTTCCACCAGGGATGGTGTCATTCGCTTGTGGAACGGTCCGATCCCGCTACATTCAGGTCCTCGGGGGGCGCAGCCGCGACTTCCCTGGTGGGGTGTCGCGTCCCCGTTCGTCCTGCCCCTTGTCCTGACACGGTGTCCATGACCGCCAGCTTGCCCGTCCCAGGTCTGACCTCCGGAACCGGAGCGGGTTTTCCTGCGGTCCAGCACGCTCCCCAGCGCCCGGGCCATCGCCCCCTGGCGGCGGTCTCTCCGGCTCCCGTGCTGCGTTTGGTGGCCCAGCAGGAGGGTCTGCTCCAGATCCACACGGCTCCGTTCCGGGGCAGTTTCGGTGCGGTGCTCAGCCAGGCCTTGCGCACCGCCGGGCTGGGCAGTCGGGTGCTGGTGAGCCAGTTTCTCAAGGGTGGCGTGGATCAGGGGCTGGAGAGCAGCCTTTGGCTTTGTGGCCGTCTGCAGTGGTTGCGGCCCGGGGTGCCCGCCTGCCTCTCGGAGCGGGCCGCCGACCAGGATCAGGAGTCGGTGGAGGCCGTGCGCCAGGTGTGGGCCTTCAGCCGTGAGCAGTTGCTCAGTGGCGCTGTGGATCTGATGGTGCTCGACGAGCTGGGTCTGGCGGTGGAGCTGGGCTACATCGACAAGGCCGACGTCGTGGCCACCCTCGATCGCCGGCCGGCCCATCTGGATGTCATCCTGACCGGTCCGGCCATGGCTTCTGAGCTGATGGCGATGGCCGACCAGGTCACCCAGCTGCGTCGAGGTCTCTAATGCTCAAGAACGATCGCTGGATTAATGAGCAGGCCGCGGCCGGAATGCTGCAGCCTTTCCAGTCGAGCCTGGTGCGTCACCTGGATCCCGACACCGCCAGTTCGCCGGTGCTCAGCTACGGCTGCTCGTCCTATGGCTACGACCTGCGGCTGTCGGCGAAGGAGTTTCTGATTTTCCGTCACGTGCCCGGCACGATCATGAACCCCAAGCGGTTCAATCCGGCCAACCTTGAGCCTGCGCCCCTGCATGAAGATGAGGATGGCGCCTATTTCATCCTGCCGGCCCATTCCTACGGGCTGGGGGTGGCGCTGGAGAAGATGAAGGTGCCGCCCAATATCACCGTGATCTGCCTGGGCAAGAGCACCTATGCGCGGCTCGGCATCATCGTCAACACCACTCCTGCAGAAGCCAGCTGGGAAGGGCACCTCACCCTTGAGTTCAGCAACTCCTCCGGGGCTGATTGTCGGATCTATGCCAACGAAGGCATCTGCCAGTTGCTCTTCTTTGAGGGCGATCCCTGCGAAACCACCTATCAAGATCGGGCCGGCAAATATCAGCACCAGCCCGAGCGCGTCACCCTCGCCCGCATTTAAGGCGCCAGGCGAGCCTTGTGCAGCCGGCTCTTTTCATACCACTCGGCAAATTGCGGGGTCCAGGCCTGTAAGTGAGGCCACATCAGGTCGCAGAGCTCGCGGATTTCCTGCTGCGCATCGAGCTTGGCCCGCAGGTCGAGGAAGTGCAGGAAGGCCCTCAGGGTGAAGCTCACCACGAAGTGCTGGCGGTAGTCGAAGGGCAGGATGCCGCGCGCGTGCTCCTCAGCGAAGCCCGCTGCCAGCAGGTCGCGGTAGCGCGCCGCCGCCGCCCGGCAGAGATCCAGATCCACGGCCCGCTGCTCAGCGGTGTAGGCGTACTTCTTGCCCTGCCGGTCGCTGTAGCTGCCAACCGGACGCAGGTAAAACACCTCCTCCAGCTCCAGCTCGCCGTTTGCCGCCTTGCAGATGCGATCGCCCGTGTAGCGCATCGATTGCACGTCGAAGCTCACCCCCACCCGGTGCGTGCGCGCCTGCTGCATCACCGAGTGGGGAAACCAGCCCACGTTGAGCACGATCTGGGCGTGCTCCAGGGGGCCGTAGTGGCCCCGCTCTCCGGCCAGCAGCCGCTTGATACAGATCTCGCCGGCCTTGGTTTCGTCCGGCCAGTTGGCCGTGTCTGCGACAACAAACCCCTCGCTGTAGTCCTGGTGCATGCCGGCATACACGCACTGCTGGGGGTTGGGCGTAGCGGCGATCAGGGCGACGCGGAAACGGGGATCCATGGCGGATTTCAGGGGGGAAATTAGGCGTGGCTGCGGGGTCCGGCCATCGTGGCAGCCTTTGGCGCGCCTGCAGCGACTTCGCCCTCTGTGACGTCGACGCTGGTGTTGGAGGTGGTGTTGGGCGTGGCATCGAGGCTGCTGACGGCGCCCATGCCGGCCAGGGCGGGTAGGGGTTCGCCGGCAATCAGGGCGCTGCTGAGGGCCTGCAGTTCTGCCGTGCTGCGGGCCCCGATCGAGCGGCCCACGGGCGTTCCGGCGGCATTGAACAGTTCCAGCTGGGGAATGCCGTTGACGTCGAAGCGCTCCAGCTCCGGCTGCCAGCGGGGGTTGTCGACGTTGAGCAGCACCACATCAAGCGTCCCCCGGTGTTGGGCCTCGATCGTCTCCATGGCCGGCGCCATGCTGCGGCAGGCCTCACACCAGTCGGCGTAAAACTCCACCACCGTCGGCTTGCCGTTGCGCAGGGCCACGGGCAGATCGAGCGACTGGCGCGCTAGGCGCTCCAGGGGCGCTTCGGGGTGCAGGCCACCCCGAAACCACACCAGGCCAGCCGCCAGCAGCACGGCCAGCACCAGCAGCAGCAGGCGTTCGCTCGGGCCTAAGCCGGGGTTTGGCGAGGGGCTGGTCATGGCTGCAGGCTGCGCAGGGCGCACTGAGGGAGCGTGGCTGCACTTTGCCAGTGCTTGCTAGCGTTTTGCTTGAGGTGAACCGGCCTTGTTCGTCCACCGGCCTCCCCTGTGAAACGGCGCCTCACCTTGCATTTTCCCCGCGAAGCGGTGCACCTGCCGATCACCTATCGGTTGGCCGTGGATTTCGACGTTGCCGCCAAGATCCTGCGGGCTCAGATTGCCCCCAACCAGAGCGGCACCATGGTGGTGGAGCTCTCGGGCGACATCGACGAACTGGCGGCCGCTGAGGCCTGGCTGGAGAGCCAGGGGTTGGGTCTCAACCGGGCGCCGGGGCAGATCGCCATCGACCGCGGCCGTTGCGTCGATTGCGGCCTGTGCTCCAGCGTTTGCCCCAGCGGCGCCCTCAGCCTGCGTCAGCCCGCTTGGCAGCTGCACTTCGATGCGCAACGCTGCCTGGTCTGTGAACAGTGCATTCCGAGTTGTCCTCTGGATGCCATTGCCCTGGTGTTGGCTCCCCCGTGATGGCCCTGGTGCGTCTGCTGCTGTTGCCTGTGCGGGCACCAATGCTGCTGGTTCTGGCGGCCATCGCCGTCTACGAGGGGCTGCAGTGGAGCCAGCCGCTGGAGGGAGCCGCTGCCTCGGGAATGGGGCAGTTGTCCAGTTTGTTCTGGTCGCTGGATTGCCTCCACGCCCTGCTGGTGGTGGTGGTGTGCACGATGCCCGATCTGCTGTTGCAGCGGATCTCCAACGTGATGGCGTCCAGCCGGGTGATGAGCCTGGTGATCACGTTGCTGATCGTCACGGTGGGGGGCCTGTATCTGCTGCACCTCAAGGTGCTCACCAACGTGCTGATCCTCGGTTCGACGGTGCTGCTGGCCCGCCTGGATCTGGCCCGGGTGCGGGTGGCGCCTCCACCCCTGATCCTGGCCGGGGCCCTGGGGGGGCTGGTGATCGCGGGGGCCGGCGTGGGCCGCTGGCTGGCCAGCAGCGGTTAACAGCCCGGCGTGGGCCGTTGCTGGAAGCTCCACAGATTGCCGAGCACCTTTTTGACGTAGAGCCGGGTTTCGGGATACGGGATCGCTTCGATCCAAAGCTCGGGGTCCTGCTGCAGCTGGGGGTTCACCCAGCCGGCTACGGCGCCGGGGCCAGCGTTGTAGCTGGCGGCCATCAGCACGGGGTTGCCCTGCCATTGCCCCAGCAGTTGCTTCAGGTAACGGGCGCCGAGCTGGGCATTGCGGCTGGGATCGCGCAGGGCCTCGGGCCCAAGCGGACCCCCGGCCAGTTCGGCTGCGGTGTCCGGCATCAGTTGCAACAGCCCCACGGCACCGGCGCTGGAGCTCACCCCAGGGCTGAAACGGGATTCCTGCTTGGCCACGGCGGCCAGCAGGGTTGCTGGCACGGCCGAGGCCGTGGCGGCTCGCTCCAGCTCCGCCACAAAGCTGGGGGTCTGCAAACTGCGCTCCAGTTGCTGCGCCAGCCCGCAGGACTGACCTGCGGGAAGCCGCAGGCTGGCCTGCTCCAGTTGCCCCAGGCCGATCCAGTGGTCGCCCACGGCGCGGCGCAGCCGGCCTTCCAGCAGCAGCTCCCGCGGAGCGCGGGGGGGGAGGGCGCGGCCCGTGCGCCAGTGCTCCCAGGCCTCCAGGGGTTGGTCGAGGCGCCAGAGCCGATCGAGGGCGGGATCGCCGCTGGCCAGGGGCTGCCAATTGGGGAGCAGGAGGGCAGGGCTGCGGCGTGGATCGAGGCTGAGATCCCCCTGGCCGAGCCGCACCGCGGCGCGCCAGCCGTAGTAACCCTCGGGATGGCGCTGGAGTAGGCGGGTCCAGGTGCTCTTGGCCTCGCTCCGCTGCCCCTGTTGCCATTGGCTGAAGCCCAGCCAGAAGCGCTGGCGGCCCGCCAGTCCCACCGGCAGCGCATGGTCGATCGGTGCGCTCAGCAGCGCCTCGGCCGTGGCCCACTGGCGCTCTAGCAGAGCCCGCCGGGCCCGTTGCCACTGCAGCTCCCAGCTGGCCGGATCGGCGGGCCAGCGCTTCAGCACCGCCAGCACGGCCTCGGTGCCTGGGGTGTCCAGGGCGCGCCGGGCCTGCACCGGGGCGGTGTTCTGCAGGCTGGCGGGTAGCGCGGCGAGGGCCTGCAGGCTGCTTGGCCCGGGTTGCTCGCTGAGCAGGGCCACGGCCTCGCGGGCCTGGGGGGAGCCCGGCGCCGAGCGGGCCAGCTGCAGCAGCCGGCCCTGGGCCTGCTGGGCGCTGCCGCCGCTGAGCAACGCCTTGGCCAGTGCCAACTGGGTGTCGAGGCCGGGCTGGCTGCCGTTCAAGCAGGCCAGGGCGGCTTCCGCATCGCCCAGTTGCGCCAGGCCACCGGCCAGCTGGTCGCGCTGTTGGGGTGTGGGGGCGGCAGTGGGTTGCCGGCAGGCCTGGCGCAGCCGCGCTGCAGCGCCGGGCCAGCGCACACCGTGGCGGGCCAGGTGCAGGGCGCCGTCGCGGCGCGTCTCTGGGGCCGGGCCCGCCTCCACCGCAGCCGCTAGGGCCGCTGGATGGGCGGCGAAGCGCTGGAGCAGCTCCTGGCGGAGCCTGGGCTGGTCTCGGCCGAGGACGTAGAGCGCATCGGCAGCGGCCGGCGTCTGGGGGAAGCGCCGCAGCAGTTGCCGCCAGCGCTGCTGGGCGGCTTCGCGGTCTGCCAGCGCTTCGGCGGCCAGGGCATCGCGCTTGAGCACCAGGGCGGCGAGGCCATCGCGGCCCCAGCCCTGGCCGCGCAGCAGCTGGCGCGCGCGCGCCGGGTCCTCCCCCTGGCGGCCCAGCAGCAGCAGGTTGGCCTCCCGGCGCCGCGCTGGATCGGGGGAGAGCCGGCTCAGGCGCTCCAGATGGGCCGTGGGGGTGTTGGGGTCCGGTGCCGGGAGTTGGTTCAGCAGGGCCCGACCGCCCACCAGCGCCGCGCCACTACCCAGGCAGGTGAGGGCCAGCAGCAGGGGGAGGCGAGCCAAGGGCAACAGCGGCACGGATTTTGCATTCTTCGGCATTCTGGGGAGGTTCGGATCCGGCCTTGCTGGTGCGCCTGCCCCCTCTGCCCCCCTATCTCTCCAGCCTGCCTGGCGCCGAGCAGCGGCTGCGGGCGTTGCGGGTGCTGGCGGCGGCCGGATTGGTGCTGTTGCTGCGCCCCTGGTGGCCGCTGATCTGGCTGCCGGGCTGGGTGGTGGGACTGCTGCTGCTGTGGGCCGTATGGGAGCTGCTGCGCTGGATCTGGTGGCCCCGGCGCTGGCGTTGAGGGCTCCCGCCAGTCCACGTAGCCTGAGCTCCTTCGCGGCACCTGCCCATGGCCGAGCTGGCTCCCCATCCCGTCGGGCATCCCCTGAGGGGTGGCGTGGCTGGCTTCGGCACCGATGGCATCCGCGGCCGCGTCGGCAGCCAGGTGAGTCCGGCGTTGGCGTTGCAGGTGGGCTTCTGGTGCGATCAGGTGCTGCCCGCCGGCGCGCCGGTGCTGATCGGCATGGATTCCCGCAGCAGCGGGCCGATGCTGGTGGCGGCACTCACCGCGGGCCTCACGGCTGCGGGCCGGGAGGTGTGGACCCTTGGCCTCTGTCCCACGCCCGCGATTCCCGGTGCGATCAGGCGCCTGGGGGCGGCCGGCGGGCTGATGGTGTCGGCCAGCCACAACCCTCCTCACGACAACGGCATCAAGGTGTTTGGCGCTTCCGGCGCCAAGCTCAGCCGCGGCCAGCAGCGGGCGATCGAAGCGGGGCTGCAGGGTGTGGATGGGGGCCCCGGTGCTTCGGGTGGCTTCAGCGGCACCGGTGTCGTGCTGGATCGCCACGATCTGCTGGCCGACTACCAACGCGCCCTGCTGGCCAGCGTTAGGGGTCGCCGGCTGGAGGGGTGTCGGATTGTGCTCGACCTCTGCTGGGGTTCGGCGACGGCCTGCGGCGAGGCGGTGTTCCGCGCCCTCGGAGCTGAGCTCACGGTGCTGCACGGCCAACCCGATGGCGAGCGCATCAACGTGGGCTGCGGCAGCACCCACCTCGAGCCCCTGCGACAGGCGGTGATTGAAAAGGGCGCCGCGATGGGCTTTGCCTTTGACGGCGACGCCGACCGGATGCTGGCGGTGGACGGCCAGGGCCGGGTGGTGGATGGCGACCAGATCCTTTACCTGTGGGGATCGTCGTTGCTGGCGGAGGGGCAGCTGCCGGCCAATCGCATCGTTGCCACGGTGATGTCGAATCTCGGTTTTGAGAGGGCCTGGCAGGCCAAGGGCGGCGTGCTGGAGCGCACCGCCGTGGGTGATCAGTACGTGCACCAGGCGATGGAGCAGATGGGGGCGGGCCTGGGCGGTGAGCAGTCGGGCCACATCCTTTCGGCCCGTCACGGCATGAGCGGTGACGGTCTGCTCACGGCCCTGCAGGTGGCCACCCTGCTGCACCGCTCCGGCCAGAGCCTGGCCGACTGGATGGACAACAGTTTCCAGCCCTATCCCCAGACCCTGGTTAATGTGACGGTGCCCGATCGACAGCGGCGTCAGCAGTGGCAGCAGTGCGAGCCCCTGCGGCAGGCCGTGGAGGCCGCGGAGGCAGCCATGGAGGGCCGAGGCCGGGTGTTGGTGCGGGCCAGCGGCACCGAACCGCTGTTGCGGGTGATGGTGGAGGCGGCAGAGCAGCCGTTGGTGGATCACTGGGCCAGCCAGCTGGCCGCTGAAGCCGAACGGCACCTGAACGCGGCCTAATCCGCGGCCCCATCCGCAGCGGAGCATGCCAGGCAGTCGCGGGCCAGGGCGAGGGCGCCGCTGCAGGCATCTCCAGCCGGCCTCAGCAGCTGGGCGCCGGGGCAGCGAAGCTCCAGGGCGGTGGCCAGCCGGGCGCGCAGCAGGGGCAGGTGCTCCAGGGCGCCACCCATGGGCCACACCGGCGGCGCCTCCAACTGCAGGCGTTGGCTGATGGTGGCCACCATCTGGGCCAGCGCGAGCGCCGAGCGCTCCACCACCGCCGCGGCGGCCCCATCACCCTCGCTGGCGGCGGCCACCACCAGGGGGGCCAGGCGGGCGAAGCCCGCAGCGCCGAAGTTTGGTTCCACCACCTTGGCCTTGATCGCCTGGGCCGCGTGGGGATCGTCTGGGTGCACATCCAGCCCGGCCCACAGCCGGGCGCGCAAGGGTGAGTCGGGCCGGCGGCCATCCGCCATCTCCAGGCTCAGGGCCAGCCCATCGCGGCCGATGTCCATGGCGGAGCCGGCCCCATCGAGCAGCCAGCCCCAGCCGCCGCAGCGGTGCTCCAGGCCGGCCGGGTTGCGCCCCACGGCGATCATGCCGGTGCCGCTGATCACCACGATGCCGCCCCGGTGACGGCCCATGGCGCCGCGCAGGGCCGTGCGCTCATCCCCGGTGACCACCACCCGCGGCAGGGGCAGCCCCAGGGCTTGGGCCGCCAGCTCGCGGGCGGCAGCTTGCACCGGAGCGCCCACCTCGATGCCGCTGGCCCCGATGGCGGCCGCCAGCAGGCGGGTGGGCGCTGGCGCTGTGCCAGCAGTTCCGAGCTGGCTGCAGGCCTGGGCCCAACTCTCCTGGAGGGCCGAACGCAACCGAGCGGGGCCTTCGGGAGCGGCCAGGTGACACACCCCGGGCCCCTGCCCTTCCGCCAGCACCGCAGCGCCGTCGGCGTCGCTCAGGCGACAGGTGGTGTGGGTCTGGCCGGCATCGAAGCCGGCGATCAACCGGAGTTCAGCCACGATCAGGAGTGGCTCCCGCCTCCGTAGCAGCCCCCGCCGCGAGGGTGGCCACGCAGAACCAACCGATCAGTTGGACCTCGGGCCGGAAAAAGATCGTGTCGGTGAGTCCTTGCACGCCAAGTCCGGCGATCACGGCGATCACGGCCAAGGCCGGCAGACTGAACACCCCATCGCCGCGCCAGAGGCCGGTGGCGGTGCGCAGGCTCGCCACCAGCAGGCCGATGCCCGCCAGCAGCCCCGGGATGCCGGCCTCGACCGCCAGCTCGAGAGGAATGGAGTAAGCGCTGAGGGCGTTGAACTTGGGTTGCTGAAAGAGCGGATAGATCTGGTTGAAGGCGTCGTTGCCGGGGCCGATCCCCAGCCAAGGGCGGGCCTGGATCATGTCCAGCGCTGCCAGCCACACGTTGATGCGGAAGTTGTTGGAGCTGTCCTGACGGCCTGCCACCAGGCTCATCACCCGCACCCGCAGCGGCTCCACCTGCGTCACCAGCACCACCAGCAGGGCTGCACCGCCGAGCAGCAGCAGCAGGGGAAATAGCTTGCGCCAGAGGGGAGGCCAGGCCCGGGTGCCGCGGATGGCGAGCAGCAGCACGATCACAGCGGCTTCCGCCACCAGTCCCATCCAGGCGCCGCGGCTGTAGGTGAGCACCAGGGCCGCCACGCCGAGCACCAGGGCCGTGAGCGCAAACAGTTTGCGTGCCGCCCCAGGCCAGCGCAGCAGGGCCACCAGCGCCAGGGGCAGGATCGGCAGCAGGTACCCCGCCAGCAGGTTGGGGTTCTCCAGGGTGCTGTAGATCCGCACCGTGCCATCGGCCACGGAGTTGGGATCGGCCCAGCGGGCCAGCTCGCCGGTGTCGCCGTAGAGCTGGCGGATGCCGATCACGCAGGTCACCAACTCTCCGGCCAGCAACGCCGCCACGATCCGGTCCCACCAGATGGGTGCCGTTGCCAGCAGCTGGCGCATCAGCGCGTACACCCCCAGATAGCTCACCAGCTTCAGCAGCCCCTTGGCCGCGGCCAGGGGCACCGGGGAGAAGCCCGTGGCCAGCAGGGCCAGGGCCAGGATTCCCAGGATCCAGCGATTGATCTCCCCCAGAGGGGCCGGGGGGGTGCGCAAAGCCAGCACCAGCCACAGCAGGCCACTGGCCAGGATCAGCAGGCTGAGGCCGCTGCGGGTCACCAGCGGCAGGCCGGCCATCAGGGCACACAGCACCAGGCCGGCAATCAGGTGCAAATGCCGCCCGAGGGCCCTACTGGAAGCGCTTTGGAGCGTGCCCTGCCAGCGCAGCAGAACGGGGATGGTGGGGGCGCTCAAGGGGCGAAGGCTGCCGTCAGGCCGGATTATCGACCCCTTCCAGCAGATCCTCCAGGGTGTCGAGCGGTGGCAGGTTGTGGCTGTTGCGCCGGTAGAGCACTCGGTACACCGGCAGCCCCTGCGCCAGCACGTAGGTTTCGCGCTCGGTGGGCACCGGTAGGGGGTTGTCGGCCCGCCAGGGACGGCTGTCTTCGGGCGGGCGATCGAAGCCGCCAGTGGCCTCGATCAGCTGCACCATCGGCGTGATCACCGCCAGCACATCGCTCTGGATGAACAGCTCCCGCCCTGGGGCCAGGGCCTCGGCCAGGGCCAGCAGCAGGGCGGGCTGCAGCACCCGCCGTTTGTGGTGCTTCTTCTTGAACCAAGGATCCGGAAACTGGATCGAGACCCGCTCCAGCAGTCCGGTGGGCAGCGCCGCCAACCAGTCCTGCAGGCTGATGTTGGCGTTGCAGAAGAGGATGTGCAGGTTGGTCAGGCCCAAGGCCTGGCGCTCGACTTCAGCGGCATCCACCAGGGCCCGGCGGATCTCCACGCCGAGGTGGTTGCGGCCAGGCTGATGCTGGGCCAGTGCCAATAGAAAGCGGCCGCGGGCGCAGCCGATGTCGAGGTGCAGGGGCTGATCCGGCGCACTGAACAGCTCCGCGGGCGCCGGTAGGCGCCGGGGCTGTTGGAAGAAGCGGCTGAGCGGATTGACGTGCTGGCGCACCATCAGCTGTCTCCGCGCTGCACCAGAAAGGCGAGGCTGGCGGTGTAGCCATGCAGGTGGGTGCTGCCGGCCACCGGCCCGATCTCGCCATTGCAGAACACCCCGGCGATCGGCACCTGGGCAAACGTCTCGCGGCAGAGGCTCACGTCGCCATCGGCTTCGCCGTAAAGCCCTGCGCCCCTGCCAAGACAGGCGAACAGCAGGGTGGCCAGGGGCTCTGGTTGGCGCGCTTGCTGCCGGCCGAGGAGCTGGCGCAGTTCTTGGCGTGAGGCGGCAGCATCGCGCAGCTGGAACTGCACCTGTTGACCCACCCGCATGCGTTCGGCCACGGCCACGGCCCCATTGCGAGGATCCACGCCGATCAGGTTGCGCACCAGGAAGGCCGTGGGACCGTCCGGTTCTGCGCGCTCGAGGCTGAAGCTGCTGCGGCCGACCCCCAGAAACAGGGAGTTCTTCACCAGCTCCCGCTCTTGGGGGCTGAGCTCGGTGAGGATCGCCTGCAGGGCGGCCACCGGGCTGCGGCGGGCCTGGCCCTGGCTCACTTCCAGCACCACATTGCGTTGGGCTTGTTCGACATCGAACACCGGGCCGATCGGGCGACAGCCCTGGGCCACGACCGGATCGAGCTGCCAGGCACCGCCGATCAGGCAGCCGACCGCTCCGCGCACGACCTGGTCGTTGAACAGCAGGGAGCCATGGGGGGCGCTGTGCTGGCCGGCAATGCCGCCGAGTTTGACCGCCTCCGGAGCGGCGTAGTCCAGGCCGCTGATCAGATCGTTGATGCGGGAGCAGCTGGGATCCACCAGCAGCAGCATCGAGGGGCTGGACGCGGGGTTGGCTGGTTCCGGAACGCCCAGCAAGGCGCGCCAGGGGTCGGCTGGGCCATCCAGGTCGGGCAGGGTGTCGGTGTTGATGGCAAAGGGTTGGAGCTTGGCGCCAGGCAGGCGCAGCAGGGTGACGCTCAGGGCCGGCTTGTTTTCCAGTTCATGGGGGGCTCCGGAGGGGTCGGTGCCCACCACGCCACCACCCAGGCAGCCCAGCCAGTGCTCGGCCCGCAGCTGCTCGCGCAGCAGGGGCAGCAGCCGCGGCAGATCACTGGCGTAGCTGGCCGCGGCAAACACCAGGGCCAGATCCGCTGGGCCTGCGCCGCGCAGCTGGCGGGCAATGCTCTCCACCGCAGCCTGCAGGGAGGTTTCGGTGGCCAGGGCGGTGCGGCACCAGGCCTGATCGGGCCGGCCTGCGAAGGGGCGGGAGAGCCAGCTGGGCAGTGAAAAGGCGGCCATGGGCTGGACCCTATCGTCCGCCGGGGGCCACGGATAATGGCGCCTTACCGAACTAGCCGCGTGCTCGCCGCCCTGCCCGAACCGTTGTACCGCTCGCTGGTGTGGCTCGATGTCCGCCTGGCCGTCCTGTTCAGCATCGCTTTGCCCCTGGTGCTCTTGATCTGGGCCACCGTGCGGCGCGAGGGCGCCCTGGTGCGGCTGCTGGGCATCTATTGGAAGGTGGCCAGCTTGCTGCTGCTTGCCACCCTGTTGCTCACCGACCGCCGGCCCCTGGGTTTTGTGCTGGCCGTGCTGGCCCAGCTGCTGGTGGTTGTGAGTGTGTGGTTTTGGCTGGATCTCAACGAGGAATTGGCCGATCTGCCGCCCTGGCGGCCCTTGCCCCTCACTCTGCGCATCTGGCGCTGGAGCCTGACGGTGTGGGGTCTGGCGGGGGCGGCCTTCAGTGCTACGGCCCTCCATTGCCTGGATGGCGCCGCCCTGGGCAAGGCCCAGTGCGCCATTTGGATCCAGCCCCCCATGGGGCTGCACCGCCACGTGGAAGCCCTGTTTGATTTCGTCTTCGGCGGCGAGTGGACCCCGGCCGTGGCGGCGTTCATTGGCTACGTGGGCCTTGTGGCCTACGTGGTGGGCCTGCTGCAATGGCTGCTGGTCCGCCTACCCAAGCAGGGCCGCATCGCTGGAGAGTTCTGAGGGGTGGCGATCGTGGATTCGGCTCTGCTTGCCCAGTTGGAGCTGCTCAGTCGCGATCGCCCCGACCGGGTGCTCCGCTTGCGTGGCCAGTTGCAGGGCGCTGCTGAGGTGGCGGAAGCGTTTGAGCTGGTGATCTTTCGGGGCTTCTCGAGCAGCACCACCCATCCCACGGCCTACGACCCTGATCAGCCGTTGCTGCCTGATGGAGCCGTGATCGAGACGGCTGAACTGCTGCTGGGGCCCCTCAACCCCTCCGCTGAACAGCGGCTGGCTGGTCCGGCACCGGTGGATGGGTTTCTCGATCCCGCCAGCTGGCTCTGAAGGCTCACAGGCACCCCGCACAGAGGCGTTGCCAGTGCGGGCAGATCCGGCTCAGGGGCTCGGCATGGGCGGCCAGCTGGGCCTGGCTCGCCAGCTCGAAGTCGGCGAAGTCAAATCCGGGTGCCACGGTGCAGCTCACCAGGCTCCAGGCGCTGCCGGGCAGGGGTTCGGCTGCAAACCAGCTGCCCGCCGGCACCATGTGCTGGGGCTGCACTCCGGCCGACAGGTCGAGCCCCAGATGGGTGGAGCGCGCCTGGCCAGCCGGGCAGAGCTCATAGATCACCAGTCCGCCACCACCGTGGTGATGCCAGAGCTCGTCGGAGGCGATGCGATGCCAGCACGAGCGCTCGCCCGCTGCCAGCAGAAACAGGATCGCCGTGCTGGCTGCCCTGGGCCCCCGCGGGCTGTTCACCTGTTCGCTGGCCCGGTAGGTCTCGCGGTAGTGACCGCCTTCCGGGTGGGGCTGTAGCTGGAGCTGGGCGATCAGCTCTTCGGCACGGAACCCAGGGCCCGCTGCCGCAGGGCTGTTCATCCAGCCAGCACCGTCACGCAGCGGCCACAGAGGGTCGGGTGGGCGCTGTGGCTGCCGATGTCGGTTTCGTAGTGCCAGCAGCGCTCGCACTTCTGCCCTGCGGCTTTGGCGATCCGCACCCGCACGCCAGCGTCCTCGGCCTCTTGCAGAACAGCCTCCGGGGCTGCGCCACCAATGCGCAGGCCCGACACCAGCAGCCAGTCGGCCAGGTTGTCGACGGCGTGGTGGGGTGAGTGCTCCAGCCAGCCGAGCGCTTCCACCAGCACCTCGCTACCTGCGGTGAGCTCCATCTGCACCTGCGCTTCCAGCGAGGCGCCCAACTGGCCGCCGGCGCGGCAGCTCTCCAGCTGGCGGTTCACCAGGGCGCGGAGCTCCAGGATGGCGGCCATCGGAGCCTCCAGCTCAGGCTGGCGCCATTCCGCGGGCGCCGTCGGCCAGCCCCGCTCAAACACCGAGGCCTCGGCCACTGGGTAGGGGAGGTTCTGCCAGATGTCTTCGGCCATGTGACACAGCACCGGCGCGATCAGCCCTGCCAGGCGCTCCACCACCAGGCTCAGCACGGTCTGGCAGCTGCGGCGGCGGAACTCCGCGGCACCACTTACGTAGAGGCGGTCCTTGGCGATGTCGAGGTAGACGTTGGAGAGATCGACGACGCAGAAGTTCTGCAGCGCCTGGAAGAAGCGGTAAAACTCGTAGCGCTCGAAGTCTCCCGTCACGCTGTCGATCAGGGCGGCGGTGCGCTGCAGCATCCACTGATCCAGCAGCGGCAGCTCAGCGAGGGGCACGGCGTCGCCGCCTTCAGCTTGGGGGCGCGGGTCGAAGTCGTGCAGGTTGCCGAGCAGGTAGCGAGCCGTGTTGCGCACTTTGCGGTACACATCGGCCAGCTGCTTGACGATCCCCGGCCCCAGGGGCACATCGGCGGAGTAGTCCACCGAGCTCACCCACAGGCGCAGCACATCGGCGCCGTAGGCCGGATCCTGTTTCTCGTTCTTACCGCCCTCCACCAGCACCGCCGGATCCACCACGTTGCCCAGGGATTTGCTCATCTTGCGGCCCTTCTCATCGAGGGTGAAGCCGTGGGTGAGCACCCGCTTGTAGGGGGCATGGCCGTTGACGGCCACCGAGGTGAGCAGGCTGCTCTGAAACCAGCCGCGGTGCTGATCGCTGCCCTCGAGATACAGATCGGCGGGGTAGTGCAGGCCCCGCTCCTGGAGCACGCCGGCCCAGGAGGAGCCGGAGTCAAACCACACGTCCATGGTGTCGGTGCCCTTGCGCCATTGGCCGGCTTCGGCGGCGTAGGCCCCCGGCAGCAGGCCGGACTCATCGCGCTGCCACCAGACGTCGGCGCCGTGCTCGGCGATCAACCCCTGGATGTGGCGCAGGGTGGCTTCGTTGAGCAGCACCTCGCCGCTGTCGCGGTGATAAAAAACAGGGATCGGCACGCCCCAGGTGCGCTGGCGGCTGATGCACCAGTCGCCCCGCTCGCTCACCATGGCCTCGATGCGGTTGCGGCCGCTGGCCGGCAGCCACTCCACCGCCGCGATCGCCTCGAGGGCGGCGGCGCGGAAGCCTTCCACCGAGGCAAACCACTGCTCGGTGGCGCGGAAGATCGTGGGCTTCTTGGTGCGCCAGTCGTAGGGGTAGCGGTGCGCGTAGCGCTCCTGCTTGAGCAGCAGGCCGGTGGCCTCCAGGGCCGCGATGATCGTGGGGTTGGCGTCCTTCAGCACGTTGGTGCCGGCGAAGGGGCCGGCTTCGGCGGTGAGAGTGCCGGCCTCATCCACCGGGCAGAGCACCGGTAGACCCGCCTTTTTGCCGGTGTTGAAGTCGTCGACGCCGTGGCCCGGGGCCGTGTGCACCAGGCCCGTGCCTGCTTCGGTGGTGATGTAGTCGCCGCCGATCAGCACCGGGCTGGAGCGCTCCAGCAGCGGATGGCGGTAGACGATGCCTTCCAGAGCGGCGCCCTTCACGGTCAGCAGCGGCGTGAGCGTGAGCCCCAGGCTGGTTTCCAGGCCCTCGCGTAGCTCGGCAGCCACCACCAGGTGGCTGGCGGCAGGGGCGGCACCCTCACCGCGCGGGGCCACGGCGCAGATGGCGTAGTCGAGCCGCCCATTCACCGACACCGCCAGGTTGGCGGGCAGAGTCCAGGGGGTGGTGGTCCAGATCGCTACGGCCAGGCCGCCAGCGCCCGTGGCGGCTTCGGCCGGCAGGCCGCTGGCACTGAGCTGGGCCGCCAGGCCTTCAGGCAGCTCCACCACCGGGAAGGCCGCATACACGCTCGGAGAGGTGTGGCCGTCGGGATATTCGAGCTCGGCTTCGGCCAGGGCGGTGCGGGAGCTGGGGCTCCAGTGCACCGGCTTGAGGCCCCGGTAGATGTGGCCGGCCAGCACCATCGCGCCGAACACGCCGATCTGGGCAGCCTCGTAGTTCTTCTGCAGGGTGAGGTAGGGCTGATCCCAGTCGGCCCAGATCCCCCAGCGCCGGAAGCCGGCCTTCTGGCCCTCCACTTGTTCCAGGGCGTAGGCGTGGGCCTTCTGGCGCAGGCTCACGGGGGTGAGCTCGGCCCGCTCGCTGCTGCTCAGCCCTTGCAGCACCTTGAGTTCAATCGGCAGGCCGTGGCAGTCCCAGCCCGGCACGAACCGCGCTTTCTTGCCCTGAAGCAGGGCGGTTTTGTTGATGATGTCCTTGAGGATCTTGTTGAGCGCATGGCCCACGTGCAGGGCCCCGTTGGCGTAGGGCGGCCCGTCGTGCAAGGTGAAGGCCTCGCCCGCGTTCTCCTGGCTGAGCCGCGCGTAGATCTGCCGCTCGGCCCAGAACGCCTGGATCTCGGGCTCGCGCACCTTGGCGTTCGCCCGCATGGCGAAGGGCGTCTGGAGCAGGTTGAGGGTGTCCTTGTAGGAGATCTGCCCCGCTGCGGCGGTGCTATCGGGGGCAGAGCTGGCGGTCACGTCGCCACAGGGCAGCAAGGGCCGATTATCCCGCTTGGCTGCTGGCCGCCTCCGGCTCTGCTGGTTCAGCCTCGATCAGGGCATCGATCTTGGCAAAAGAGCTCACCACCACGGTGCCTGCCGGCTCGGGTTCCTCGGGGCGTACCCAGCGTTTGCCGCTGGTTTTCGGTTGGCGGCGCTCCGCGAGCCACTGCCCCAGCCCGGTGCTGCTCGCGCCCACCTGGGCGATCAGATGGGTCACGGTCGCTCCCGCCTGCTGCAGGCTCGTCTGCCAGCGCTCCTTCGACCAGAGCCGCTGCTGTTCCTCCTGGCTGAGCTGCCGCCAGCGCCCCTGGGACACCTCCGCCGCTAGACGGCCGATCAGCAGCCCCCCGCAGAGCACGCCCAGCATTGGTGCTCCGGTGAGCCGATCGGCACTGGTCACCAATATCAGGCCCAGCAGGAGCACCACGGCACCCCAGACCGAGTCCCGCGGCCGGCTCAGTTCGGTGGCCAACAGCGGCAGCAGCAGGATGGCGAGGCCGAGCAGCAGTGCCAGGAGTCCGCCCAGGGTGGCGAGCATGGCCGGATCAGAAGGATTCCACCATTCTGGGTGGCCTCCTGGGTGTGCGCTTCTCGCTCCTGTCCCTAAAGTCCCGGTTCGCCCACCTGGCGGAATTGGTAGACGCGCTGGTTTTAGGTACCAGTGGCCTTGGTCGTGGGGGTTCAAGTCCCCCGGTGGGCATCAACGTTTTCTTAAGTTGCCGGGAGCCAACCCTTTGGGACCTGTTTCAACCGCGATGACACAGGTTTTGGTAGCGACCCCCACGACCGTCGCCCCTGTCGGGGCTAAGCCGACACCGTCGAGCTTGGTGCCGCGCGAGTTTCTCGATCCCCCGGCCCCCTGGAATCCCACGGTGGGCCTGTTCCTGGCCGGCTATGGCCTGGCAGCCCTCACGATCTGGGGCTGGTTTGCGGGGGGCTGGCCCCTGCCCATGTTGCTGGCCACCGGATTTCTGGCCTTGCACCTGGAGGGCACCGTCATCCATGACGCCTGCCACAACGCTGCTCACCCCAACCGCTTCTGGAACGCGGTGATGGGCCATGGCGCCGCCCTGCTGCTCGGCTTCAGCTTTCCGGTGTTCACGCGGGTGCACCTGCAACACCACGCCCATGTCAACGACCCCAAGAACGACCCGGATCACATCGTCAGCACCTTCGGGCCGTTGTGGTTGATCGCACCGCGCTTTTTTTATCACGAGCTGTTCTTTTTCCGCCGGCGTTTATGGCGCCGCTATGAACTGCTCGAGTGGGGGATGGCCCGGGGCATTTTTGCGGCGATTGTGATTGCGGCCGCGAAATATAATTTTCTCGATTTTGTGTTCAATTGCTGGTTTGCACCGGCTCTGATGGTGGGCGTCACCCTCGGCCTGTTCTTCGACTACCTGCCCCACCGCCCCTTCCAGTCGCGCAACCGCTGGCACAACTCACGTGTTTATCCAGGGCGGCTGATGAATTGGCTGATCATGGGGCAGAACTACCACCTGATCCACCACCTCTGGCCATCGATTCCCTGGTTTGAATATCGGCCTGCCTATCACGCAACCAAACCGATTCTGGATGCCAAAGGCTCACCTCAGCGTCTTGGAGTGTTTGAAAGCAAAAGCGATGGGTTCAATTTCCTTTATGACATCTTCTTGGGGGTGCGCAGTCACCGCAAGAAGCGCAGCAAGCTGCGTCCCATAGCTGCCCTGATGCCCACCCGGCATGCGCGCCGGCGCCTGCTGGAGCTGCTGCACCGCACGGCCGTTTCCCCTAAGCGCTAGGAGCTCGTCCGTTAGTCGACCCGAATTTTAGTCGGCCAGAATTTTTGGCACGCGAATGAAGTTGCCTTCCCGCTGGGGGGCTTCGTCGAGAAGCTCTTCCCGCACGCTGGTGGGCGTCACGATGTCCTCGCGGGTCACGTTCACCACTTCCACGGCACGGGTGGTGGGAGGCACGCCTTCGGTGTCCACCGTTTCCAGGTGGGCTACATAGTCGAGGATGCGCTCCAGCTGCCCGGTGTAGGTGGCGATCTTCTCCTCCGGCAGGGCGAGGCGGGCCAGTTGGGCCACCTTGCGCACGTCGTCGGCAGTGATCTTGCTCATGGGGGCTGAACTCTCTGGCCTCGAAGCTAGCGCTCAAGCCAGAAAGGCTTCCAGGTCGGCGGCCAGGGCCGTGGCAGCCAGATCCAGGAAGCGCTCACCGTGGCTGGGCTGGGCCAGATAGGGGTTGGAGCCCATGCGGCCGTCAGGGTGGCGGCGGCGGAAATCCTCGGGCCCGTGGATGGGCCCGGCGGGGGCCGGTTCCGGCAGGGGGCGCTGCTTGGTTTGCAGGCTGGGCTCCAGGTGCAGGGTGAGGGCGATCTCGCTGGGGGTGGCATGGTGACCCTCCTGGTCGCCATAGAGGCTGCGGGCCTCCTGCATCACCGGCCCAGCCATGAACCAATTGGCCAGCTTGCAGCGCAGCTGTGGGGCATTCGGCAGCCCGCGACTGGCGGCGGTGGCATAGGCCTGGGCGAAGGCGGCCTTGCTGGTGGCGATGTTGCCGCCGTGGCCGTTGATCACGTAGATCCGCTCGAAACCGTGGCGCGCCAGCGACAGCACCACGTCGTGCAGCACCGCCAGCAGGGTGGAGGGCTGCAGGCTCACCGTGCCGGCAAAGCCGAGGTGGTGCTCGGCCATGCCGAAGGCCTGGGCCGGCGTCACCAGCACGCCGGTGCGGCGGCCCACCTCCAGGGCCACCGCTTCGGCGGTGAGCGCGTCGGTGCCGATGGCGCCGGTGGGGCCGTGCTGCTCGGTGGAGCCCAGGGGCACGATCACGCCCTTGCAGTGCTCCAGATAGGCCTCCACTTCGGGCCAGCTGCGCAGTTGCAGCCGGATGGCTTCGGTGGGGCTGGCAGCCCGAGGGGCGGATTGGGTCATGGTGAACAGCAACGGGCCCGGGCGGGCTGCCTAGGATTTCGATGCCAGCAGTGCCCTGGGCCCATGCTGCACCGCAAGCTCTACCAGTTTTGTGCCGAACAGCGCCCGGTGTGGGTGTTCCTGCGGGACCAGCAGCGCTGGATCGAGGAGGCCACCGTGGTGGAGATCGAGGGAGATCTCGTCACCCTGCGCTACGACGCCGAGGACGACGACGAAACCCACAGCTGGGAGGAGAGCGTGCGTCTCGACTCGATCGGTGCCGTCAGCACCCGCCTGGCCTATGTGTGCCGCAGCGGCAGCCCCGATGACGTGATCACCTCCGAAGACTGCCCCGAAGCCGAGCGGCTCAGCAACCCCTAAAAAGGCTGGATCAGTGGGCGGTGCCGTTGCCGTCGTAGTTGTCGGTGTCGTAGTAGCCGCCCTTGGTGCCGAAGAACAGGGTGGCCAGCACAAAAAAGCCGCTGCCGAAGATCAGCACGGTGGCGAGGGTAAAGCCGGTGGAGTTCATGGCAGCCCGCAGGCCTGATGCATCAAGGCCCAGTCTGCTGGCTGCCGCGGCTGCTGGCGAGCAGCGCCCCGATCTTGTGGGGAATCCGTTGCCGAAGGCGTTCTTCGCCCGCCCCGCTGAGGTGGTTGCCCCCGAGCTGATCGGCTGCCTGCTGGTGAAACGCCAACCCACTGGGGAGCTGCTCTGGGGCGTGATTGTGGAAACGGAGGCGTATTGCCAGAGCGAGCCCGCCTCTCACGTGCATTGCCGCCGCAGCCCCAGCAACGAAACGCTGTTTGGGGAGCCAGGGCGGTTTTATGTCTATGTGAGTTATGGCATTCACCACTGCGTGAATGTGGTGACGTATCGGGCCGACCGGGCCAATGGGGTGTTGCTGCGCGCCCTGGCCGTTCCTGGCGAGCCCGACCGGGTGGCGGCTAGTCCGGCGATGTTGGCGCGTTGGTTTGGCATCGATCGTTCCAATGACGCCCAACCGGTGCATCCCGATCAGGGGTTGTGGATCGCCCCGCGGCCGCCTGAGCTGGTTGGATTGGGCGCTGCCGACCTGATGCAGACCAGCCGTATCGGCATCAGCCAGGGCCAGGACATTCCATGGCGCTGGTATTGGCGGGCCAGCCGCAGCGTCAGCAGGCGGGCCAAGGGGGATCGGCAGCCCCCCTACGATGAATTGGTCTTCTTGCTGGGGCTATGACCATTGCTCCTCCAGCACCAGGGGCTGATGCTCTGGCGCCCCTGCAGCTGCCTTCTGATCTATGCCTCAGCCCGGAGCAATTCGCTGCCGTCTGTGCCGCCAATCCAGAGGCGGTACTCGAGCTCGATGCTGCTGGGAACCTGATCCACATGACTCCAACCGGCGGGGAAACCGGCGCCCGTAACAGTCGCCTGTTGATGCGCTTTCTGGCCTGGGCCGATCAGCTCGGCGGCTGGCAGGTCTTCGACAGTTCCACCGGCTTTCGTCTGCCTGACGGCGCGGTGCTCAGCCCCGATGCCTCCCTAGTTCGTCTGGAGCGCTGGCAGGTCCTCACCCCTCAGCAGCGACGAAGCTTTCCACCCCTTTGTCCAGATGTGGTGGTGGAACTCGCCTGCCCCAGTGATCAAGGCCCCCGCGCTGTTGCCGCCCTGCGCCAGAAGATGGCGGCTTACCAGGCCAACGGGGCCCAGCTGGGCTGGTTGCTGATCCCTGAGGAGCGGGCTGTGGAGGTCTGGCCGGTGGCAGGTGAGCCGTGCCGCATTGAGGCTGCCACCCAGCTGGATGGCGGCCAGCTTCTGCCGTGGTTGCGGATCGAACTGCAGGACATCTGGCAGGTGTGATCCAGGGCTCGTGCCCGGGAGCATCAGCTGGGAGTGATCACCCGCGGTTGCAGATTCAGTGCGCGTGCAGGCTTGGCGAAGCTGCGCTGATCGAAGGAGGCGATGGCCGTGCAGGCGCGGCAACTGGCATGGTGCAGCGCATCGGCGAAATCAAGTCCGGCACGTAGCCCTGCCAAGGCCTGTTCGATTGCGGCGCGGTCTTCAATCTGGAGGCTTGGCAGGTTCAGCAGTGCGTCAAAGACAAGCCCAACCTGATCTCGGCTGAATCGGTAATACCCCCGCAGCACCCACTCCAGTTCCAGAGCCACGGTTTTGGGTACATACAGGCCTTGGCCCGATTCGAGCAAGGTGCGTGCGGCTTCCCGCTGCTTGACGGTGGCGTCATCGGCGCCGGCTTCGTCGATGAAGTAGCGGGCCAGCACATTGGTGTCTAGGCCGATCACGGCTGCAACAACGTGGCCGGATCGAATTCGCTTGGCACCGGTGGGATGGTCGTTTTCAGCAGGCCAAAGCCGCTGTGTGTTGGGCTGCTTGCCGGTCGCGCCGGTCTGATCTCCAGGTGATCGCCCACCAACTCAAAACAAACACGGCTGCCCCTGTGCAAGCCCAGCTGCTGCCGCATCATCTGAGGAATCGTCACCTGCCCTTTGCTGGTCACGGCGCAACCGCTGGATTCAGCCATGGCGGGGCCTTGCTTTGGGAGAGGTATTACTTGGTAAGAATAGGTGCTGTTGGGTCCCTCGGCTGGCCCTACCCTGAGAACGTGAGCCGCCGCACCCCTTGAGCAGCTGGAGCCACCGCCACGTGCTGGATCTGGCGGCCTTCTCGCTGGAGGACTACGCCACCGTGCTCTCGCTGGCCCAGCGCTTCCGGGCTCTGCCGGTGGCCGGTGCCCGCAAGTTGCCCGCCCTGCAGGGGCGGCTGATGACCAGCCTGTTCTTTGAGCCCAGCACCCGCACCCGCAGCAGCTTCGAGCTGGCGGCAAGGCGCCTCTCGGCCGATGTGCAGAGTTTTTCGCCCTCCTCCAGCTCCCTGAGCAAGGGAGAGAGCCTGCTGGATACGGCCCGCACCTACGTGGCCATGGGCGCCAACGTGCTGGTGGTGCGCCATCGCTGCGCCGGGGTGCCCCAGAGCCTGGCGGCCGATCTGGATCAGGCCGGTGAGCGGGTGGCGGTGCTCAATGCCGGCGATGGCCTGCACAGCCACCCCAGCCAGGGATTGCTGGATTTGTTCACCCTGGCGCGCCTCTTCGCCCCGGCGGCCCCCACGCCCGCGGCCCTGCGGGGCAAGCGGATTGTGATCGTGGGTGATGTGCTCCACTCCCGCGTGGCCCGCTCCAATCTCTGGGCCCTCACCGCCTGCGGCGCCGAGGTGGTGCTCTGCGGCCCGCCCACCCTGCTGCCCGATGCCTTCGCTGATTTCGTGGCGGCGCCGCCTCCCGGCCAGGCGGCTGATCCGGTGGCGACGCGCGGCCCGGTGCGGATCGCCCGAAGTTTGGAGGCGGCCCTGCCTGGAGCCGATGCGGTGATGACCCTGCGGCTCCAGAAGGAGCGCATGCACCAGCACCTGCTTACCAGCCTCGACACGTACCACCGCCAGTTCGGCATCACCCGCGCCCGCCTGGCCCTCTGCGGCCAGCCGGTGCCCCTGCTCCATCCAGGCCCGGTGAACCGGGGCGTCGAGCTGGCCGGGGAGGTGCTCGACGATCCGGCCGTTTCGCTCGTAGAGGAGCAGGTGCGCAACGGCATCCCGATTCGAATGGCTCTGCTCTATCTGCTGGCAGCAGCCGAACCGCTCACAGCAACTTGAAACCGTCCAGCAGCAGCCCGTAGAGCAGGCCGATGCGCGCCATGTCGATCAGTTGCAGCACCAGGCCATCACCACTGCGGCGCAGCAGGGGCCCCCGGGCACGGATGGCCAGCTCGATGGCGACCACGCAGATCAAGGCCCCAACGGGGTCGAGTTGGGCCAGGGTGCCGGTGAGTGAGCCGACGGCCCCGCCGATGCTGAAGCTGATCAGCAACACGATCAGCAGCAGCGACAGCCGCCGCCAGGGGTTGCCAGCCCAGCCTTCCAGCCCTGCCCTGGCCTGTGCAACCCGTTCTTGAAACCGGGTCTGCTGGTAGGGCCGTTCCGGGGGGCTGGCGATCACGACCGCACCTGCATGAGTGGGAGGCCATCAGTGGAAGGCCTTTAGCGTGGACTGAAATGAGGGGGGCAGGGAAGCTGACGGCGGTGATCCCCATCACCCGGCCCGAGCCCTGCCCAATCCTGTCTACACCATCTCTGGAGTGTGCGCAGCCTTTTACCGCTACAGATAGGGGATTCCAATAAAAAAGCCCGCGGCCGAAGCCCGGGCTGGGTGATGGGGACGTTGCAACCAAAGCGCCTGGATGGAGTGCTTACAACGGCAGAGCGGACGTTTGCCAGAGCGTCCCCAGGGGGCCTTGACGCCCTGGGGAGCAGCCCCGGTCTGCGTCTCAGCCGTCGCTGTCTTTCTTGCGGGAGGACTTGCCCTCCAGGAGTTCGAGCAGGGCCTCCATCTGGGCCATCACGCCGCGCACCTCACCGGCCTCGGGGAGCAGGCCGTCATCCATCACGCCCTGGTGCATTTCACGGAGCTCCTGGCGGATGTACCGCAGGTGGCTAACCACCTGTTCGCGTTTCGATTGCGACATCGATGGGTGTTGTACCAAAGACCCTTTTACCGCATCGCCGGATCACTTCTGTCCGAACTGGGCCTTGGCCTGCTCATAAAAGGGGGCGTCGACCTCGCTGCGGCCGGCTTCCTGGGCCATCGATTCAATGCGTCGCCGCACCGCAGGCCGCACAAAAAAGGGCACTTCCTTGAGTTTGGCTTTGGCGTCGGGATGCCAGTTCATGGTGGAGGTTCAGGCCTTCCCGCTGGTCAGAAGATGGAGAATAGGGGACTCGAACCCCTGACCTCTGCGGTGCGATCGCAGCGCTCTACCAGCTGAGCTAATTCCCCGATCCAACGAGCCCGAGGGCGCGTCTCTGCCAGAAATTATCAGTCCTGTGGCGGTGGCTGTTGTCCTGAGAGCCGAGAATGGAGATCACTGAGCAGGCCAGCGACTTGACCGATTCCCCACCCAAGGCTGCTTCCTCAACGATGGCAGCCTCCCCAATGACAGCAGCCGCAGCGATCACGCCAGAGTTGATCGCCTCCTTTGATGAGGCATCAACCGCCGCCTTGGCCCTCCGTCTCGACGAAGACGACTACCCCACCCCCTTCGCGGGCCTGCAGGACTGGCATCTGATGCGTGCGCTGGCCATTCACCGCCCTGAGCTGGTGCGTCCCTACGTGCATCTGGTGGACCAGGAACCCTTCGATGAGGACTGAGCCGGCCGACTCCGCTTCTGTGTTGGTCGACCCCCTGGCGGGCCGCCGCATCCTGGTGGGAATCAGCGGCAGCATTGCGGCCGTCAAGCTGCCGTTGGTGGTGAGCGCCCTGGCCCAGCGCGGTGCCGAGGTGCGTTGCGTGCTCACGTCCTCGGCGGCCGCCTTGGTGAGTCCGGTGGCCCTGGCGAGCCTGAGTCGCCATCCGTGTCACCTCGACGCCGATCAGTGGAGCCATCACGCCCCCCGCCCACTGCATGTGGAGCTGGCGGAGTGGGCGGAGTTGGTGCTGGTGGCTCCCTTGAGTGCCACCAGCCTGGGCCGCTGGGTGCACGGATTGGCCGACACCCTGCTGGCCAGCATCCTCTTGGCCACGGAGGCGCCGGTGCTGGCGGCGGCGGCCACGAACACGGCGATGTGGGCTTCCCCGGCGGTGCGGCGCAACTGGGAGCTGCTGCAGGGTTTTGAGCGGGTGTTGCCGTTGGGGCCTGCGGCGGGCCTGTTGGCCTGCGACCGCCGCGGTGATGGCCGCATGGCCGAGCCGGTGCAGTTGCTGCTCGCCCTGGAGAGCCTGCAGTTGTGGGGCTGGCAGCGCGACTGGGCTGGCCTGCGCTTGCTGGTCACGGCCGGCCCAACCCGCGAGCCGCTCGATCCGGTCCGCTGTCTCACCAACCCCAGCACCGGACGGATGGGCGTGCTGCTGGCTCAGGCAGCACGGCTGCGCGGGGCGGAGGTGACCTTGGTGCATGGCCCCCTGGCCCTCGATCCCCAACTGCTGGCGGGGCTGCGTTGCGAGCCGGTCGAGACGGCAGCCCAGATGGAACAGGCCCTGCTGCGTCTCCAGCCCGAAGCCGATGCCATCGCCATGGCGGCGGCGGTGGCCGATCACCGCCGCCAGCAGCCGCTGGCGCACAAGCTCAGCAAGGAAGCCCTGGAGGCTGAGCTCACCTCCGGCTGGCAGCCGGTGCCCGATCTGCTGGCCGGCCTGGTGGCCCGCCGGCCCGCCGGTCAGCGGATCCTGGGCTTTGCCGCCCAGTCGGGTGAGGTGCTGGCCGAGGCCCGGGCCAAGTGGGCCCGCAAGGGCTGCGATCTGTTGTTTGCCAATCCGATTGATCAGGCTGATGCCGGGTTTGGTGTGGACACCAACCACGGCTGGCTGCTGGGCGGCGTTGGCGGTGAGCAACGGCTGCAGCCTGGCTCCAAGCTGGCCATTGCCCAGCAGTTGCTCACGGCCCTGCGCCCTTAAGAGCGGCAGGCTTCAGGCGGCCAGGGGCTCGCCGTCGGGGGTTTCGTTGTGGGGCCCATCGTGAGCTCCGTCGTGCTGGAGCAGATCCATAAAGGTGCGCAGCTGAAGCCGGGGGATGTAGGGCCAGCCGCCACTGCGCTCGACGCTCTGCAACAGGCTGAACAGCTGACCGCGATCGGCGGGGAGGCTGCTGCGGAAGGGTCCGTCCTGAACGGAACGGTGCAGTTGCTCCAGTTGTCGCAACAGGGTCAACAGGGCTTCCGGCTGGCCCTCCAGTTCACTGGCCAGGTGTTCGAGTTGCTGCAGTTGGCTGGTGAGGCGCTCCTGCTGGGACGGGGTAAGGCTCATGTCTTGTCTCTCTTCGCGCGCGGCGGGCTCTCGCATACAGGTTGTTGAGAGCCGCGACATCGTACGGGGAATCAGGGTTTTGCACCGGTAGGATCCGCCACAGCCCAGTTCCCATCCCCCGTCTCTGGGGCGTTCCCCCATGCGTTTTCGTCCTCTGCTGGCCCTTGTGCTGGCGCTGTGCCTGACCCTGGTGACCGCCTGCAGCGGCGGGGCCAAGGCCGTGGATCGCGCCAACCTCACCTACGACGACATCCACAACACCGGCCTGGCCAACGATTGCCCGACCCTGCCCGATTCGGCCCGGGGCTCCATTGCTTTGGATGCTTCGTCGAATTATCAGCTCCGCGAAATCTGCATGCACCCCGCTGAGGTGTATGTGAAGGGCGAGCCCGCCAACAAGCGTCAGGAGGCCCAATTTGTGGCCGGCAAGATCCTCACCCGCTTCACCTCCAGCCTGGATCAGGTGTACGGCGATCTCAACGTCAGCGGCGATGGCCTGACCTTCAAGGAGCTGGGCGGCATCGACTTCCAGCCCATCACCGTGCTGCTGCCCGGTGGCGAGGAAGTGCCCTTCACCTTCTCCAGCAAGGAGCTGCTGGCCACCGCTGATGGTGCAGCCCTCACCACCAGCACCGATTTCGAAGGCTCCTATCGCGCCCCCAGCTACCGCACCAGCAACTTCCTCGATCCCAAGGGTCGTGGCCTCACCACCGGCTACAGCAGTGCGGTGGGTCTGGTGCCGGCTGGCGATGAGTTCACCGGCGAAACCGTGAAGCGCTACGTCGATGGCTCCGGCACGATGAATCTCTCCATCACCAAGGTCGATCCGACCACCGGTGAGTTCGCTGGCGTGTTCACCGCCATTCAGCCCTCTGACTCCGACATGGGCACCAAAGCCGTCGTCGACGTCAAGATCGTCGGCCAGCTCTACGGCCGCCTCGAACAGGCCTGAGCACTCCGCGCACACCAGTTGCCAAGAGCCCCGGAAGGGGCTCTTTTTGATGGCCGCACCTGTTTGCGACCCTCAGAGCTCGAGCGGTGTGCTGCTGGTCTGGGAGAATCCATCCTCCCCTGAGCGTCCGCCCGCGATGACCGTTGCCGACTCCGCCGCCACCGGCCTGATTGCCCCCCATGGCGGCGCGCTCGTCAACCTGATGGTGGCGGCCGGTGAGCGGGAGTCGCTGAAGGCAAGCGCCAGCCGCCGCCTTGAGTGCAGCGACCGCAATGCCTGCGACGTGGAGCTGCTGGTGGTGGGCGGCTTCTCCCCCCTGCGCGGCTTCATGCACCAGGAGGATTACGACGCCGTGGTGGCCGGCCATCGCACCAGCAGCGGCCTGCTGTTCGGTCTGCCGATCGTGTTCGACACCGACGATGCCTCGATCGGTCTCGGCGAGCGGCT
Source organism: Cyanobium sp. Alchichica 3B3-8F6 (assembly GCF_024346435.1). NCBI lineage: Bacteria > Bacillati > Cyanobacteriota > Cyanophyceae > Synechococcales > Prochlorococcaceae > Cyanobium > Cyanobium sp. Alchichica 3B3-8F6. The sequence continues at coordinate 168,245 of NZ_JAGQCZ010000004.1, forward strand.
GCTGCTCACCTACCGGGGCCAGGAGCTGGCCGTGTTCACGGTGGAGAGCCGCTGGGAGCCGGACAAGGCCCGCGAAGCCCAGGGCTGCTATGGCACCACGTCGATCGAGCACCCCGCTGTGCGGATGATCACCGGTGAACGGGGCCGCTTCTACCTGGGCGGCAGCGTGCAGGGCCTGGAGTTGCCCCAGCGGGTGTTTCCTTGCAAAACACCTGCCGAAGTGCGCGCCACCCTGCCCGAGGGCCAGAGCGTGGTGGCCTTCCAGTGCCGCAATCCCATCCACCGCGCCCACTACGAGCTGTTCACCCGGGCTCTGGAGGCCAGCAACGTGAGTGAGCAGGGTGTGGTGCTGGTGCATCCCACCTGCGGGCCCACCCAGGACGACGACATCGCCGGTGAGGTGCGCTTCCAGACCTACGAGCGCCTGGCGGCCGAGGTCAACAACCCACGCATCCGCTGGGCCTACCTGCCCTATTCGATGCACATGGCCGGCCCGCGCGAGGCCCTGCAGCACATGATCATCCGCAAGAACTACGGCTGCACCCACTTCATCATTGGCCGCGACATGGCCGGCTGCAAGAGCTCCCTCAGCGGCGACGACTTCTACGGCCCCTACCAGGCCCAGGATTTCGCCCGCGACCATGCCCCCGAGCTGGGCATGGAAACCGTGCCCTCGCTCAACCTCGTCTACACCGAGGAGGAGGGCTACGTCACCGCCGAGCACGCCGAAGCCCGTGGCCTGCACGTGCGCAAGCTGAGCGGCACCCAGTTCCGCCAGATGCTGCGCGGCGGCGAGGAGATCCCGGAATGGTTTGCCTTCCGTAGTGTGGTGGAGGTGCTTCGGGCTGCGGCCTGAGCCAGTTAACATTCCGTTACTAAATTCTCATCAGCAGAGGCACGAGTCTTGAAAAAGCGCTGGCGCAACGCGGGGCTCTATGTCCTTCTCGTGATCGTGATGATCGCGGTGGGCACCGCCTTCCTTGACCGACCCGATCCGGCCAATGCGCCCCGCACCCTGCGATACAGCGATTTCGTGGAGGCGGTGCAGGGCAATGAGGTGTCCCGGGTGCTGATTTCCCCCGACCGGGGCACGGCCCAGGTGGTGGAAAACGACGGCCGCCGCGCCGTCGTCAACCTCGCCCCCGACAAGGATCTGCTGAAGCTGCTGACCGACCACAACGTCGACATCGCCGTGCAGCCCAGCCGCGAGCCGGCGGCCTGGCAGCAGGCGGTGGGCAGTCTGATCTTCCCCCTGCTGCTGCTCGGGGGTCTGTTCTTCCTGTTGCGCCGCGCCCAGGGCGGAGGTGGTAACCCCGCCATGAGCTTCGGCAAGAGCAAGGCGCGGGTGCAGATGGAGCCCCAAACCCAGGTCACCTTTGGCGATGTGGCTGGCATCGAGGGAGCCAAGCTTGAGCTCACCGAAGTCGTCGACTTCCTCAAGAACCCCGATCGTTTCACCGCCGTCGGCGCCAAGATACCCAAGGGTGTGCTGCTGGTGGGTCCTCCGGGCACCGGCAAAACCCTGCTCGCCAAGGCGGTGGCCGGCGAAGCAGGTGTGCCTTTCTTCTCGATCTCCGGTTCGGAGTTTGTCGAGATGTTCGTCGGCGTCGGCGCCAGCCGCGTGCGTGACCTGTTCGAGCAGGCCAAGAAGAGTGCGCCCTGCATCGTTTTCATCGACGAGATCGATGCCGTGGGTCGTCAACGGGGCGCTGGCCTCGGCGGCGGCAACGACGAGCGTGAGCAGACCCTCAACCAGCTGCTCACCGAGATGGACGGCTTTGAGGGCAACACCGGCATCATCATCGTGGCGGCCACCAACCGCCCCGACGTGCTCGATGCAGCCCTGATGCGTCCCGGCCGTTTCGACCGCCAGGTGGTGGTGGATCGTCCCGACTACGCCGGTCGTCTCCAGATCCTCGGCGTTCACGCCCGCGGCAAAACGCTTGCCAAGGACGTTGACCTCGACAAGATCGCGCGCCGCACCCCCGGCTACACCGGTGCTGACCTGGCCAACCTGCTCAATGAAGCGGCGATTCTTGCCGCTCGGCGTCAGCTCACCGAAGTCTCCATGGACGAGGTGAACGACGCCATCGAGCGGGTGATGGCGGGCCCCGAGAAGAAGGACCGGGTGATGAGCGAGAAGCGCAAGCGCCTGGTGGCTTATCACGAAGCGGGCCATGCCCTGGTGGGCGCCCTGATGCCCGACTACGACCCGGTGCAGAAGATCTCGATCATTCCCCGCGGTAACGCCGGCGGGCTCACCTTCTTCACCCCGAGTGAAGAGCGCATGGAGTCGGGTCTTTATTCCCGCTCCTACCTGCAAAACCAGATGGCCGTGGCCCTGGGTGGACGCGTCGCCGAAGAGATCGTCTACGGCGAAGACGAAGTCACCACCGGTGCCTCCAACGACCTGCAGCAGGTGGCCCGCGTGGCCCGCCAGATGGTCACCCGCTTTGGCATGAGTGATCGCCTCGGTCCTGTGGCCCTCGGCCGCAGCCAGGGCGGCATGTTCCTAGGCCGCGACATCGCTGCCGAGCGTGACTTCTCCGAAGACACTGCCGCCGCCATCGACGAGGAGGTGAGCCAACTGGTGGCCGAGGCCTACAAGCGTGCCACCGCCGTACTCACCGAAAACCGTCCGGTGCTCGATGAGCTGGCCGACATGCTGGTGGAGAAGGAATCGGTGGATGCCGAAGGTCTCCAGGAGCTGCTGATCCGCAGCGATGTCAAGGTCGCTGAATACGTCTGAGCCCGAAGCTGGCTTGATCGAGGCTGGCTTGATTGAGGCGTTGCACCACCAGCCATTGCTGGTGGTGCTTCGTGCTTTCGACCCTCTGGATCTTGCCGAGTCGCTGGAGCGGCTCCAATTGCTGGGTGTTCACCAGGTGGAGATTGCCTGGAGTGGTCATCCCCAGTGGGTGCCCCACTGCGCCTTGTTGCGCCAGCGTTTTCCGCGGCTTCATCTGGGGGCCGCTTCAGTGCTGGATGGCGCCGGACTTGCGGCTGCGGCTGCTGCAGGCCTTGCCTACGTGGTGTCGCCGGTGCTGGATCGCCAGCTGGTGGATCGGGCCCGGCAGTTGCGGTTGCCGTTGGTGCCTGGTGTGCTCTCGCCAACGGAGGTGTACCAGGCGCGGCTTTGGGGTTGCTCGCTGGTCAAGTTGTTTCCCGCCAGCAGCGTGGGGAAGGCCTACTGGCAACGCTTGGCCGGCCCTTTGGGGGGAGAGCGCAGCTTGCCCCATTGCATCGCCGCTGGAGGTCTTCGTCCAGGCGACGTCGAGCCCTGGCTTGAAGCGGGCGTGGATGCGGTGGCCCTGGGGGGAGCCCTCGCCAACGACGCGGAGTGGCAGCTTTTGGCCGCCCTCGTCGTGCGATTGGGGGCCCGATCGCGCTGATGTGTTGCCGTTGCGAGTCTGCAGTGCTACAGCTGAGACAGAGGTTCCCCCTTTTATGTCTCAGCTCACCATCAAGCTCAGCGACAAGGCCGATGCGTTGATCGCCCAACTGCAGAAGGAAATTTTCAATCGCCGCCGCAAGAAGGTCTCCGCCGCTGGCGTGATCGAAACCCTGGTGGAAAGTGGAGCCAAGTCGCAGTCCGACAAGCGGTTTGCGACCTCCTGGAGCAATCTGATTGCTGACATTGAGAAAGCGGCCAAGGTTGCCGACGCCCACGGCGCCAAGCCTGCCAGCCTCACCGATGCCGAGTGGGCGATGGTGCTCAGCCACCGCAGCCGCGCCGCCAAGCCAGCAACCCGCAAGCCGGCCAGTGCGTCTGGGGTGCCTAAAAAGACGGTGCCTAAAAAGCCGGTGCCGAAAAAGCCGGCACGCAAACCAGCTCGCAAGACCGCTGTGTCCACTGCGGTGTCCACCAAGCGCGCGGGCTCATCGCCGGCGCGGCGGATGGCGAAGGCCGCCGGACTGCTCGGCGGCAACGGCCTGCAGCCCACTGCGGCAGCGATCTAGTCCAACAGAACAGGCTGCCGCTGCTGATCACCACAGGCTGCACTGGGCCTGCTGGCGCAGCAGGTGATCGGCGAGCACCAGGGCCACCATGGCCTCCACCATCGGCACCGCCCGCGGCAGTACGCACGGGTCGTGCCGACCCTTGGCTTCCAGGGTGGTGGCTTCACCCCGATCGTTGATGGTTTGCTGCGCTTTGCGGATCGTCGCGGTGGGCTTGAAGGCCACCCGGATCACGATCGCTTCGCCGTTGCTGATGCCGCCCTGGATTCCGCCGGAGTTGTTCGTGGCGGTGCGCAGCTGGCCGCCCTCGCTGGGCAGGAAGGCGTCGTTGTGCTCACTGCCCTTGAGCAGGGTGCCACCGAAGCCGGAGCCGATTTCAAAGCCCTTGGTGGCGGGTAGCGACATCACCGCCTTGGCGAGGTCGGCTTCCAGCTTGTCGAACACCGGCATACCCAGCCCCACCGGCGGCCGCCGCACCACGCATTCGATCACGCCGCCACAGGAATCGCCGTCGCGACCGATCGCCTCGATCCGCTCCACCATGCGCCCCGCCATGGCTGGATCGGGGCAGCGCACCATGTTCGACTCCACGGCCTCAAGGGTCACCGTGTTGGGGTCGATCGGCGCCTCCAGGTCGTGGATGCGCTTGACCCAGGCGAGCACTTCGGTGCCATGGGTCTTGGCCAGCAGCTGTTTGGCAATCGCCCCGGCGGCAACGCGGCCGATGGTTTCTCGGGCTGAAGCGCGGCCGCCACCGCTACGGGCTTGGATGCCGTATTTGGCCTGGTAAGTGGCATCGGCGTGGGAGGGGCGGAACGCCACCTCCATCTCCTTGTAATCCTGAGGTCGCTGGTCCTTGTTGCGCACCACCATGGCGATGGGCGTGCCCAGGGTCACCCCATCGAGCAGGCCGCTGAGGATCTCGACCCGGTCGTCCTCTTTGCGGGGGGTGGTGATCTTGCTTTGGCCCGGCTTGCGGCGATCCAGTTCCTGCTGAATCGCCCCAACATCAAGATCAAGCCGCGGCGGGCAGCCGTCCACGATCACGCCGACGCCCCCGCCGTGGGATTCGCCGAAGGTGCTGATCCGAAAAAGCTGACCGAAGCTGCTGCCCATGGGCGACCTGCGCTGGGCCGAGCCTACAAACTGGGCTTCGCTGGCGGCATGGCGCAACCTTGAAGAAGCAGGAACGGGCCACGCTGATCATGGAGCGCCTGCAGGAGCATTACCCCGAAACCCCTGTTCCTCTCGACCACAGGGATGCCTTCACCCTGCTGGTGGCGGTGCTGCTCAGTGCCCAGTGCACCGACAAGAAGGTGAACGAGGTCACCCCGGCCCTGTTTGAAGCTGGTCCGGACCCTGCCGCCATGGCGGCGTTGAGCGAACAGTCGATCCTGGCCCACATCCGCCAGCTGGGTCTCGCCCGCACCAAAGCCCGCAACGTCAAGCGCTTGGCGGAGCTGCTGCTCGAGCGCCATGGTGGCCTGGTGCCCTGCAGTTTTGAAGCGCTCGAGGCGTTGCCGGGGGTGGGTCACAAGACCGCCAGCGTGGTGATGGCCCAGGCTTTTGGCGTGCCGGCCTTTCCCGTGGATACCCACATTCACCGCCTGGCCCAGCGCTGGGGGCTGAGCAGCGGCCAGAGCGTGGTGCACACCGAGCGCGATCTCAAGGCCCTTTTCCCCAAGGAGGCCTGGAATCGGCTGCACCTCCAGATCATTTTCTACGGCCGTGAGTTCTGCACGGCCCGGGGTTGCGACGGCACCGTCTGCCCACTGTGCCGAGAGCTGTATCCCCGGCGCCGCAGCGCGGTGATCTGGCGGAAGGCCTGATCCCGATCCCCAGGTGGTGTATTTAAAGCCGCTGTTGCGGTTGTGAAACAGCCTGTGCAACAACGCCACAACCATTTCCAAGGCCATCTCCCATGAAAAAGCCCCCTCCGAGGAGGGGGCTTGAGGGATTCCGTTTGAGCGTCACGCTCAG
>NZ_JAGQCZ010000005.1:0-159088 GCF_024346435.1 Cyanobium sp. Alchichica 3B3-8F6
CACCACGGCGAAAACGTCCGTCGGGGATGGCCTTGAGAAAGCTGATTAGGTCGTTGGAATCAAGCTGATCAACTGCTGCGCCTGGGATTTGGGGCATGGAGGTGAGCCATTCCCGCCGACCAAAGCCGATGCTGTCAGACCCCGCCAGCACTCCGTAGACACACTTTTAGGCGGCCCTGCGGCGGCGGGGCAGGCTCTCCCGGTTCCCTTGGCCTGGCCTTTGGAGCCGATCACCCCTGGCGAAGTGGTGCTGTTGCGGCTGCGACCCGAGCAGGCCCCGGAGGGGGCCTTTGCCCATGTGCACTTGGTGGGCGCCTCCGCCGAACGGATGGCGAGCACGTCCGCCCTGATCCGCTCCCTCGCTCAGAGCTCCCTGGCCTGGTTGGCGGCCATCGAAGCGGCCCTGGAGGCTGAGGATGTGCCGTTGGCTTGGACTTTGCTGTTTTCGCCGCAGCTGCCCGATGCTGCCGATCTCACGGCCCTGCGGGCTGAGGTGGTGCGGCGGGGCTGCGGCGACTGACGCCCGGCCTTGGTTCAGCTGTACTATTGCACCTGTTGTGTTGCGGAGGGTGGCGGCCATGGCCTATGCCCCCACCAGCGATCTGATTTGGTTGGGCCCCTTGCGCCAGGGGGATGGGCCCCTGCAGCTGCCCCTGGCGGTGGAGTCGGTGGCGGCGGGGTTCCCGAGTCCTGCCGACGACTATGTCGAGGCGGCTATCGACCTCAACGGCATTCTGATGCCCCGCCCGAGCTCCACCTTTCTGATGCGGGTGGATGGTGATGCGATGCGCGGCGACGGCATCCATCACGGTGATCTGCTGGTGGTGGATCGCAGCGTGGCGCCGCGCTCAGGCTCCACCGTGGTGGCGGTGCATGAGGGATGCTTTGTGCTGCGTCGGCTTGAGGGACGTCCCGCCCAGTGGTGTCTGGTGGCGAGTGATGCAACGATCGCCGCGATTGCCCTGCAAGGTGAAAACCCAGATCTGCTGATTTGGGGTGTGGTGATTCATGCGGTGCACCACCTCTCCACGCCGCTGTCGGGATCGCGACGGCGAGGTGCCGTTGCTGGAGGCTCACCAGAAGCCCTGGGAGTGGAGCCATAGCCCCAGCAGTCCCATCGGCACAAACACGGCACCGAGGATTTGCAGCTTGACCGTGCGAGGGGAGGGTTGCTTTTTGGGTGGCATGGAGGCTTAGGGGTGGCCGCAGGTGTAGGAGGGGTGGCCGCAGGCGAATCAACCGGAGTCCAGTTAGCTGAGGGCTTGCTGGAGGAGGCTGGCGAGCTCCTCGAGTTGGTCGTGGTTCAGCATCCAGTCTCCCTGGCCGTCCTTGGTGATGTGCTCAGCTTCCAGCATCCAGCCGTCTTCCAGCTGTTCCAGAACGAAGTGAAGGGATTGGTGGCGAGACATGGCGAAGGAAGGGGGGCGGCTCACGCCGAAGCAGAGAACAGAATCGGGCGGTAGGTGGGCTTTGCGGAGGGTGACAGGCTCCACTTCACCCGGCAGGTAAAGGTGCCGTATTCCCCCCTGATGGCCGTCGAGACGCGCATGGCCGTGACCGTGGCGTTCGGGGGAATGCGGGATTGGGCCTGGTTGCAGGAGTTCACCTCGGAGATGCAGGAGCTGTATTCGGCGGTGCCGCTGGTGGGAGTCTTCTGGGCGGCTGTTGGTTCGGCCTGGACCAGGCCAGGCTGGAGTAGGGCGGTGGCTGCACAGAGGGCGAGCAGCCGGGGGCCTACAGCGATGGGGCGCATGGCCAGAGAAGAAGGTGCATCCGTCCTAGCTGAACATGCCCTGATGTGCCTCTGGCGGCAGGCCGTGCGACTTGCTGGTCGATAGCGCTGGACTGGATTCTGCTGACCAGCTTGGCGGTGGCTTACCGCCATCCTGACTGATCCCGGTTTTCCGGTAGTGGTTGCTACAGCGATTGTCTGGTTTTTGGATTTGGGGGTCAAAGCAATTCATCCGGCCTGATGCCGAGCTTTGGATTGATCCAGATTTCGAATAGTTACAGGATAAAAATACACGAGGAACCGCATGTAGCCCTGCCCTGTTATGCCATGCGGGATTGCTGATCTCTAATTATATTGAGCTCTTGCACTCAGTCTGAGCTGGCTATAGGGTTAGGTGTCTTCCGCATACAGATGGCTGGCTTTGATCGTGATCAATTTGCATTTCTGAAGCCCAACAGACTGTCGGTCACGGTTCCTTTTTCTCTCTATGTCGCTCTGGAGCGGCGGGCCACGATGGAGGGTCGCTCCCTGTCCAATCTGGCGGCCTATCTGCTCGAGAATTCCCTGGGCGGGCCACCGGCCAAGGGCTGACAACCTGGCTGACGGCCTCTGGCGATTGGGCCCTTTCTGCGGGGCGTGCGGCAGGTTTGCGGTGGAGTGGCCGCACGGCAGGCCAGGCCGGTAGATGGGCCCCATCCTTGGACCGGACCGCTGCTGGACGGGCCAGGCAGGAGAACGAGACATGGCCTCCATGGCGGCAATCGAACGCTCCGCCACGGTGCATGCAGCGGCGGCCGACTTGGCTGGCACCCTGACCCGGCCCAACCGTTGCCGCGGGTTGGTGATCTTTGCCCATGGCAGTGGCAGCAGTCGCTTCAGCAGCCGCAATCGTCTTGTGGCGGATCGGCTCGTGGAGGCAGGGCTGGCCACCCTTCTGTTTGATCTGCTCACGGCCGAGGAAGACCAGTGCGATCACGGCAACGATTCTCTGCGTTTTGACATTCCCTTATTGAGCCAGCGTTTAGCGGGAGCCATTGACTGGTCCCTTCAACAGACCGAGCTTGAGGGCTTGCCCGTGGGCTTGTTTGGCGCCAGCACCGGCATCGCCACAGCGGGATCAAGTTCGTGACGCCCCATCAGCGTCACAACGGTGATGCCGTGGAGATCTGCCGTCACCGGGCTGTCGTCTACGAACAGGCACGCCAGAGGTATCCACGCCGCTGGTCACGATCAGTCCGGTGCTGGCGTCAGCCGGAGGTGGTGTGGATCAACCCGCCGCCGCCAGAAATCGAACTCGAGCCAGCTACGTTGTCGATGGCTGCCTGAACAGCAGCAGGGGCGTCATCTTTTCTGGCAGTTACCGCTCAAGCCCCCGGGTGTACTGACGAGAGGGGTGGCATCTTTCCTGAAACCGGGGGCGCCACCACCGGTTGTAGGCACGATCGACCCTCGCAAGGTCTTGCCGGCACACACCAGCTGATCGAGATCCGCTGCGCCACCCGGAATCTGGGCGATCGTCCAATCACGGATCGCCGCGCAAAGGGCTGCCACGTCCACCTGGTGGAAGAAGTAGCGGAACGTGGAATCTGATGGCGGTCGACGCAGCTCCACGCCGAGTGACTCGGTGAGCACAGTGTGGTGGCGGATGGCAAAGCGCTCCAGATCCCGCAGGCTCCGACAACCGCTCAGGATTCCGAGCACGGCCACCAGCAGCAGATACCAAGCCGGAAACCGAACCCCGCGCCGCATCCGCGCGTCTGGGATCGACCTCAGGTAGCTGATCAGATCGAGATCGGTTGCAGCGGAGACGCTTTCAAGCACAAGCAGGGGGCGATTCCGCCGACCTCAACCAATGCTGACAGCACCGGCAAGGACGCCTGTGACAGACTTTGAATTAGCCCTGCCCGCTGCTGGAGTCAACCGGCAGAAGTGTGGATCAACAAGCCAACAGAAGAGCCCGAGCCGCTCCTGGCACTACACTTATTCCAGGCCGCCTAAATGGTAGCCAATGAGTGACAACCTTCCTGAAAGTCACCGCACTCGACAACTTTGCATCTTCTTGCAGCCCTTGCAACGTCTTGGGCTTCTATCTTCAATCAAGCCTTTCTTATTGGGTTCTATATGTTTTACGGAAGCAACAAGCATCCAGAATCGAGTCTCACCTGGATTGGCCTCATCGATGGCCTTTATGGAATCAACATAACGCTCATGCTTGTTGGTGCCCCTGGTTATCTAGGTGAACTCATTCGGGCGAATGCAGCTGGAGATATTAACGATTCTTCATCGTTAAAACTTGCTTGTGAGTACCTCTTTTTTTTAGTCATAATTGCACTTGTATCATTCGACCTTTGGGGACTTCATTCACTCTCTGCGAGGTCTGACTATATTCTGAGGAAGAGAGCATCAATACTTAATCTTACGAGTTTGGCATGCAATGCAGTGATCACACTTTCCTTCCAGATAGCAATGATTAGGAAGGTAGACCTTGCGCAAGATTCGAAGGTATTTATAGGGACTCAGCTAATAGACTTCTTGGCACTTATGTCTCTTGCCACTGCATATACAAGCCATGTATTTCTATTGCGCACTGCCAGGCATGCTCATTCAACAGCAAATGGATCAGAACTAAGTGCCATTAAAGTACATGACGCATCAGTCCATGCCTTTAAAAGTGCAGCGATATTGCTGAGTGCTTGCACCTGTAGCATAATCAATTTTAAGGCAGGGTTCATAGCTCTTGGATGTGGCATAGCATATATATATATATCATTGACGAATATATTAACCCTAAGAAACGCGAAAGAAGAGATGGCTAAATGGCTATAAAGATGTTCTCAATCTATGTAAAGCGCTTCTGAGGCCAGAGAGTCTAGGAGTAAATTGCACAGATCTATTAAGTGGAACTGAATGACGATGAGAGTATGACTGCAAGCCGGGTACAATTACACGAACGACCGATATTTCTTCTACCTCATGCGGGAAGACAAACTCAAAAGCATCTAAGAATCCTTTCTGGCGTAAACGCCGAAGTATATCATCTACAGCGTCAAAGGATTTTAAAAACTCATTACTCAGTGGAGAATGATTTTCGCAGATTAGTCGCTCAAGATATTGTTCATTGATATTCATCTCAGACAATGAATGAAACTTTTCAAGAGTAAGGTCATCACGGGAACCAGCAATAATGACAGTCCTCGACTGTACTGCTTCTGTGATTGCTCTATTTATTGCAATTTCATCAGAATGGTGGCAGCCAAGGCCTTCGGCGAAACGAATTGTTGTGTCATATGGAGAGTAGATTGCGGCACGATATACAGGCAGGCCAAGATCTGAAGCACGATCAAATAGATAGAGCTGGAGGCCTGCCTCATGAATGGCATTAACAAGACCTATTGTGCTTGAATAGCTAATAGTATTAAGATCAATACATGCATCTTTTACCATGCCCCTGCGAATAAGTATCTGCCAAGAAATGACAGCATCACGTTCGATAAGTTCATATAAAGCCGAAAGCCTTGCTTCGTCCTGACTAAAACCTGACGCCAGACCATTAGAGCCCCAAACAAAGGTATTAAGAGGATCTCGTATGAGATGATGAGAAAGACCAACTGAGGCGGCTGGAACATATTTTGTTTTACCTGTATACATGTTTCTACAAGGAAGCCAACTAAATACTGTATCAACATTAAATACACTCGACTCCAAGACTGGAATGTACTCGAGATGCAAGCTTAAATCCTTGTTAATCGTAGAATATGGTGCATGCAATAGAAGTTCGGATGGAAAGTTTTCAGCAACATCTGTTTCAATAGACTCCATTATTGCAGATACAGCACTATCAGCATGAGTAATACCTTTACCACAAGATACAACCAGCGAGAAAGCACGTGGACGGTAAGCTGTATATACAGGAATGCTGAGAAAGTCAAGACCAGTAATATTTGCCACCCTAGTGATCCCATAGGTTTTAAGCCTTGGCAGGAGTAGCATAAGAGCTTCGCTGGAATGAAGCTTTCTCCAATTGTTGGAATAAGCACTATCAGTTGTCAAGTCCTACCTCCAGACACTTGGAAACGATATCCGCAAACTCAGCATTCCCCTCACTCAGACACGATAAAAGACTGGAAAGCTGATTAGAACCAACATTATGAAACTCGTCGAAAACAGATGAAATTACACCAAGATCGGAAAGGGCTTTTTGAATACCAAGCATAGCTGAGTGATTTGCTAAACTAGCATAAAGTGTAAATAAAGTCGCCAGATACGTACTAAGCCTATCGACTTCGGCATGGTCATTTAGAGGTATACTCGGAACTCTCGGAGCTAATAAAATAACAATCTGACGGCATATGCCGTAAAGGTTAGGACTAGGCTTAATACCCAGAGTTCTTGAGAACTGGAGTGCAGCCATGAGGTTAAGTGAATAGAATAAATCAATCAATGAAGCTTCTCTTTGGGGATATGATGGGGTATAAGAGACACTACTATCGCCAGCCTTGACATAACGTCCAGGGTCTGAGTCCATAAAAAAGTTGATCTGATGGGTTCCAAGCGAGATGGTGTCAAGCTTCGGAACATTAGTGAGTTTATAATCATCTAACAAATTAGGCAATGTTCTGACAGCAAGAAGTGCATCATTCATTTTCCAGTCGACGATTAAAGATGAAAGATTTGGACAAAGCTTGCGGACAGTCTCATTTGAATCAATTATCTTAGCTGTACGTTCTGAGAAATGGATTGAAGCTATGGAGCGAAGGATAGAGTCAGCATCAGAAGGCGATATCTTATTAGTGTTAGCCAGATCACTAAGCGTAAGTCTTAGATTAACAAGAGGAATCGATAGGGGCTCGTAAGGAAAAGAATCAGAATGCAGAATAGCAACTTCATCATCTGAAGTTAATGGGTTTGAAGCAAAATAATCGTATACTTTACCAATGCCAACCATACCGTAATCGGCAAGCTCGGCAGCACGTAGAGCCCCCATTGAAGAAGCACCAAACACCGGAATACCTTGCTTCAGTGCATAGATAATCTCTTTATGGCGAACTGACAAAGTCGAGTAGAAATATCCATCAAGAATAAGAATGCAAGATGGGCGCGGCAGGGAAGCTGAAAGCAAGAGGCTCAAAATATCTGCTGCACGAATCGGTGGAAGCACAGTAACATAAGATAAACTAACTTTTATAGCTTTTTCAGAAATTGACGGACCTGCGAATACGTATATCATTTGATTACAAGTTCACAAAGATCAGAATCGGACCTGTTTCCGGCTAAGACAGTAGTTATAGAGTTGGCACCCAAGAAGGTCAGTATTGAAATCTTCATATCCATAGAAAGAGCAGACATAGAATTGTCAATCATCAAGATGGTTGGCTTACGAGACACTGCATTAGCCAAAGATAACAGTTGGCGCTGGGCAACTGAAAAACACCCAGCTCCAGGAGGAATGGGTGTATCGAGACCCATCCTAAGACCTTCTATCAAGCTTGTTAGATGAAAACTCTTTATAAACTCGATAAGCTGGTCATCAGATTGAGCTAGTGGTCCATTAAATATCTCACCTAAAGCACCAAATGGGACGAATGGAGACTGTGGCGCAAGAGAGACTTGCCTTCGAAGAGATATTATATTTATGGTATCAATACTATGATTGCTATAGAAGATATGTCCTTGTGAAACTGGATAAAGACCAAGACAAAGCTTAAATAAAGTACTGCAACCGGATCCAGATTCCCAATCTAGAAAGTGAGATTTACCAGCCTTAATATCTATAGTGATATGGTTTAATACTGGCTCAAGATCTTTTGCGTAAGAAAAGACCAAGTCTACTATATCAATATTACCAGTAAGTGGCACATCAATGTTCGAAGGGTTGTAACCCGACTCAATTGGTGCAAAAATTAAAGGACGCGATCTCTTCCAATAAGCGAGAACATTTACGAGGCTATTAGCTATAGTAATTGTACCCGAAGATAGATTAGTTGAAAAAAGAGTCAGGGCTGAAGTGTATCCCAGTATAGAAAAAAGTTCAAGGGATAAGCCAGATGACTGTATATTAATGGTCGGAAGGATAGCAGCAAGGCTCACACAAAATGCAAGAGACTGAAAAGACTTTGACAATAAGTCAATAGAATTATCACGGGTTCTATAGTTCATCGTGGCTGCTTGAGCCTTGCTCAACAGCTCCACGAAACCCGACTCCCATTTAGGTACAATACCACGAGCACTCAATTCGGGAAAAACTGATAAGAACTGGTACGTATAACCAGAAATTTCAGCAGAAATGTCTAGGCTTTTTGCAAGTATTTTACCACCTTGATTTGCCTTGATGACAAGTATAAGCATATAACCTATGATCAGGGGAAGAACCGCTACCGTCGCGGTGGCCGAATAGCCAAACATGATAAGTACATAGACGAATGAAGACAGGAGATTTACCAGTGATATTATATTAGAACTGCTTAGCAGAGTTCGAATCTGACTGATCGCAGAGGCACGAAGCATTAGGTCGCTGTTGGTATATTCTGATAGTTCCGATAACTCTATTTTCATAAGTCTATCCCAGACTGAGGTCTGCGCACGCTTATCAGATTCTGTTTCTAGTTTGTTTACGAACTGAGATTGTATAAAAAGACTTACTGAACTGACAATGCCTAACAGCAAAGAAAGAGCGCCGATCTGATATGCATAACCTTCATCACCAAGAGAAATTACATTTGATGTAACATATACAGTAAGCGATGGGAATAATAATTGAAGACTACAGCCAAGGAGGGAGAATAAGATTACATACCCAAAATCAGAACGAAACTCATTGAAAATAAACGAAATGAACGAACCAATTGAGTTTACTGTGTAAGGAAGCGAAGGATATACCTCAAGAAAATAAGCATATTCGCTGACGGTAATGCTCATTGGCTTGGAAAAGACAATAAGACTGCTGTTATCCGTATTCTTGCTGATTCTGTATTTGTTGGTTACAGTTTGCAATCTGAAAAAAACATCATGATAAGAGTCATCTAGACCTTGATGGGATGGTATTCCGATTAGCACTCCGAAATCAAAAGTATCAAAATGATTTTCAGGAAAAACCATCCTAAATCTTATAGCATTTGCTTCAAGAATATCTTCAACAGAGGCATTATCCGAAGGAACAATTAGTTCAGATTCTGGAACTGCTTTTAGTAGAGAAAGGGCTTTACAACAGGTTGCGAGAGGATATGCTCTGTAATCAATATTTGAGATATCTTTCCCAGCATCTAAAAATGACTTGTACTGTAAAAGAATAGAGCTGTCAGAGTTTGGAGGCACTCCCGATGGATTAAGTGAGTGTGTCATAGCTAGGAATTAGGTGTTGAAGATAGACGATTTAAAGAAGTTAAATCTAGAATATAATCACAAGCTGCACCATCAGCGCCATCTAAAACAATGAACAAGCAGCAATAAAGACTCCTGAACCTCTCAAGATGTATAAACAACTCATCTCGATTTAATTGATCAAAGCAATTATCTACTATTAATATTCTTTCTTTTGATGCTGAGGCATAAGCTCTTGCAAGAAATATTCGTTGTTGAATAGTAATGCTAATAGAGTTTCCACCAAAGTCCAGTCTAGTCGCTGCAGATAAAGACTTAGAGCCTCGCGAAGACGTCAATAATCCTGATTGTCGCAAAGCATTTATACTGTTTTCGTGAGTTATACTGTCGTCTTTCAGTACTATATTGTCCAATAGAGAACCTTCAATAATAACTGGTTGCTGCGGAAGGTAAATACAACCAAGGCAGTTTGAAGATGAAGAAAAGCCATCTTTGCTTTTCCACATTATTTCTCCATCAGTAGGCTTGTAGAAACCCACTAACATCTGCAGTAAAACGCTCTTCCCAATTGCAGGTGGACCTATAATTCCTATAACCCCGGAAAGCTCAGTCTCAAACTTGAGTTTATTAAAGACCTTGTTATTTGGCGAAAATTCAAATTCAACATCCTCAAAAACTAAGGTCGAAATGTTAGAACCGCAATCTTGCGGGTTAATGGTTGATAAATCTTTATCATCAGAAGCAGCGTCTGGAGCTTCGAATACATCTTTTATTCGATCAACCGGTGCAGCTATTTCCTGCAGAGAAGCTAAAATGCTAGGTACTGAAATGATACCAGAGCTTATCATGCCCATCAAGTATGAAACGCTTATAAAGTCACCAAGTGACATAGAATGATGGATAATAAGAATTGGACCCAGAACAAGAAGTCCTACATTTAGAAAGTAGAAAGCGCTATTGGCAATTAGCCCTATAACACTCAAGCTATTTGAAACTGATATTTGAGAGTTAACGAAGTTTGTATAGTAACCTGCCCAAGTGGCAAACCGTTGATTTTCAAGACCTGCAGTCCTTACCAGATTGATTTCGGAAAGAGTCAATAGAGCGAGGCCTTGCTGTTTACCTGATTCGATTGAGATAAGCCTGTTCTGATTGTCCACAGAAAGATTTATAGTTATTGCAAAATAAAATGTAATTACTACAACAAAAAGACAAAACAACCCAATCTGCCAACTGGCAAACATCAAGAATATTATGACAAGGACCGTTGATATCAGCGTCGCAATCTGCGCTGAGAGTTCATAAATAAAGGTAGAGACACTTTTTGAGGGAACCATTATACGAGTTGCAAGCTCAGTAACCTGGCGATTTGCGTACCATGTAAATGGTCTACTGACCATAGAGCGGAGAAACTCTACCGTCTTAGTGATAGATGAAATATATGCAACCTGACTAGAAATGCGAAATGATAAAAAATTAACAGCTGAAATGACTCCCGAAAGCAGAAATAGGAGCCATAATAAAGGAAGTGCTGCAAGAAACTCGGCTTGTCCAAGAATAGTGTCAATAAAATATGATGTAATCTGAGCAGATAATACGGAAGGAACTACACTAGAAACAGATAACGCAATGACAAGATGAACTGGCTTTAAAGATGAACCAAAAAAGAACTCAAACAAAGATCCATTAGTGATTATGTTGGGAGACGTGTAGTTACCCGTAAAACTTGGGTCAACTGGTCTTATGACGACGCCAGTAAACTGGTTTGTAAAATCTAGTTCGGCCAGCTCTCGTCTTCCGATTGCAGGATCATTAATAAAGAAAGTCTTCTTACGTGTACCTTCATATACAACAAAATGATTTGAATTCCACCAAATTATACATGGTGGAGTGACAAACCAAATTTTTTCCTTCTCAATACGTGAAGCTTCTAGCTCAATACCAAGTAAACTTCCAGCGCGTTTGATATCGCCAATAGTTGAGCCGTCCCTTCCTATACCAATTGAAGTGCGTACCTCTTCTAATGTATGTTTCTGCCCATAAGAGTCAAGTATCATTTTTAAGGATGCTGCCCCGCAATCAGCGGATTGCATCTGTAAGGTTGTGGGTACGGCTTTATACATTAATTGATGCCTGTAAAACTTCTCATAAAAGGCAAAAGAAGGCTTGCAGGAGCAATATGGTTAGATATAATTGTAACAGATGCCGGAGTTGATATCGGTATCTTATAGTTAGGACCTATTGATGTATTCCACTGATATCCCGAATATGTCTTCGCGGATCTCAGCTTAATTGTAGCTATAAACATCGTACCCGACTGCTTAAAAGCTTCATCTGTTAGACTCTTGTATCCAACTATTGCACTTGCAGAATCGCTTGCAATTGAGACAGAAGATAAACCCTTTATAGTTCCCATGATTGAGCCGAATTGATTTGTATCAACATTACTTGGATTGACTAGTACTTCCATTCCAGAACGCAATCCTTTAGCAGCACCCGGAGGTATAAATGCAGTAATGATATCTAGACCTGAAAGATTTCTTTTGTAGCTTACGAAGGCTATTGTCTGACCTGCTTTAGCTTTAATTCCAGACCTGACAACTTTTGCGATAATTATACCTTTGTAGGGCCTTGTTACAAAAATGGGTTGTGCAGCGTTGGCTACACCTGTATTAAGGGTTACTTTATTCTGTATAAGTTGACTTTGTGCCTTTTTCAGTTCAAGAACAGAATTCATGTTTTGCGTAGAAGCATTAAGCAGATCTTGTTTCGCGCTTAATACTTGGGTCCGGGGAACTATCCCCTGTTTTTCTAGCGCAATTAACTCGCGTTGTTGATGCTTTAGCTGCTTTACGATATCACTTGACGAGGAGGTAACATCAATGTTCATATTCATCTGACGTTCAACTGCAGACTGAGATAGCCTATAAGTGTTAGCGGCTTGCCCAAGGCTTGCCGCAGTAATAGGATTAAGTATGTAAGCAAATGGGACGCCCCCGTTTATCAACGTTGAATCGAGAAGATTAGCATTCTGAAATTCATCTTCAATTTCGCGATCGATACCAACGCGAAGCAGAGCACGAGGCTCACTAATCGATAGCTTTGTGGCTCTGCTATAGAAGTCAATGAAATCAAGCAGTAAATAAGAGTTTGTGTTGGAGAAACTACCTTTACTTGCAAGAGTCGATGAATCAACTAAACCAGAAGATAATGTCTGATTGAATTGAATAATTTCATTGAGTACTGATGGCTCTAAATCATCATAGAAATATACGTTACCGTCACTTTCAGCTTTAACCTCAGTCAGAGTTTCAGGAGAAATAAATACTGCTGGAGCCTTTACTGTCTGAGGAAGAGATCCAAGAATTGACCAAATAATCAATCCTCCGACTGAACCGAAAGAAAGTATTGAAAATAAAAGTGTTGGGGGGGTTATTATCTTTACAACTTCATTTAGTTTTTCGGGATTTACGCTTCCACGATGAATCTCTGGCTTCGAGTTAGAAGTCCTCTTAATTTGTTTATTCATTGATCTTTGTTAGACTGATTGGTGTACTCGACAAGCTGATTATCTGACGCAGAATCTAAAAATCTACTGATAATCTGTGAGGTATTCGGCAGGACTGGATAACTAATAACTTGCTGTGCTTGGAAATAATTGACCGCAAAGCTTGCCTCTGTCGTTACTTTTGTATTCATTGCAGCAAATGTATTTTGTGCACTTGTTTGCATATCAAGATAAGTACGGAAACCTGCTTTGTAGGCGATCTCAATCAGTTTACCTGCTCTGACGGCGTCTTCAATACTTCCTTGTGCTACAGAAATATTTTGCCTAAGAATCCTATCGTTAACAAGTGAATATTTGTAAGTCTCTACAACGGACTGCATTGTCTGCCTAGCAGAAGATTTAAAGCCTTCGGCTGTGGCAAAGCTTGCTTTGGCTTTGGCATAGTTCTGACCGCCGTCGTAAAAATTCCAATTACCTGAAAGCATAACAAAGTTTGTGTATGCATTTGAATATTGGCGTCCCGGTTGAGAAGAACTCTGACCGAGAATATTACCTGTTTCATTGGTTAGTGAGGCATTTGCAGACAAGCTAAATGTAGGCAAATATGTACGCATCAGACTCTTTCCTTGAAAATAGGCTGCTCTTTCACTCTGCAAGAGGGCAACGTATGAAGGATTGCTCCGAAAGAGATTGAGGATGGAATCTAAAGTGTCGTCCAGTGATTTTTGGGCGAGTTCGTCATATGAGACTTGATATTCGCGTAAATTGCTCGGACTATTGCAAACTGGCTGCGATGTTAAAGTATTAATAACTTGGAGCCTTGATTCTACACTTGTCAGGTTTGTCAGGTATGAATTTCTATATGACGCATACTGTTGCCTCATGCTTATCTCATCAATTAAGGAGCGCTGACCAGCTAGCCTTAGGGCAGTGATAACTTCTAATTGTTGCTTGACAGAAGAGAGGACCATCCAAGATGTACGGACTAAATTTGCAGACTGGACGAGTGAGATGTAATTATTAATACCTGATGCAACTGACTGGAGCATCTCGGCCGCAGTATTGTACTTGGTTGATTTGTAAGTATAATCTTGCGACCTAATAAATGACTGCTGCGAGAGATTAAAAAAATTCCAGTTAATACTCAGAGTTGGTTCGTTGCTCAAATACGATGGATTGACATACGAACTGTTGGACCCTCCGGCGAAGACACCGGTCTCAGGATTGTAATTATAGCTTCCTTCGAATGTAGCGGCAATGGACGGAAGGAAATACCGCTGAGCTGACAGAAGCTGCTTATACGAGGCAATTGTATCAAATATATTCTGAATGTTGCTTCCGTTTGTTGCAATGGAGCTGGCAAGAATGTCAAAGTCTCTTATTGTTCCATCGAACTTCAGCGCAATGCATTGCTTGGCGCTAGAAATTTCCCCGATGGTGCTATTCTGTGCTGTAACCGGTTGGGCTGTAGCATAAAAGATACACAGTGCATTGAACCCAGCGATTGCGATGCGCTTTATTGACCTTATCATGGGGCTTTCAAGTCGCTGATGATGGAGTAATGTATACCAGTTAGTTTTATGTCTTTTGGTTGCACAATAAATTCAGTTGTGCTACATATTCCCATGCGTCACCCCCGAGAGGTACCCGATGGTTGCCAAACTAAACGCTTTGGGTTTCGGTTTTGTATGTAAGTCGAATCAAGCTGTTAGCGGCCGTCGGCATTGACGCCCATGGCGATCACAGCAGCTCTGGAGCAGACCTGCTGGCCCAGGCCAAGCCGGCCGTGGAGGTAGGTGGCATCGAGGAAGACGTAGGCGTAGCCGCTCTCCTGCAGGGGCCGGTTCAAGAAGGCCTGCACCAGCACATCGATGCCTGCGCAGATGCGGCTCACCTCGGACTTGGAGATGCCACTTCCAGAGCCGAGGGAGGCCACCAGGGCATCGACTTTGCGGGTGGAGATGCCACCGATGTAGGCCTCCATCACCACGCCATAGAGGGCCTGATCAACGCGGCGGCGTGGTTCGAGGATCGAGGGAAGGAAGCTGCCCGCCCGCAGTTTGGGGATCTGTAGGTGGATGTCGCCCACCTGGGTGGTGAGCAGTCGGGGCCGGTAGCCATTGCGGTAGCCAAGCCGGTCGTCGCTGCGTTCATGGCGCTCCGCGCCGAGCACGGCGGCCACCTCCAGCTCGATCAGCTGTTGCAGTTCGTGGCGCACCAGCTCAGGGATCAGCTCCCCAGCAGTGCTGCCATCCAGTAGCGGCGCCAGGGCAGAGGCGCCAGAATTAGTCGTGGGCATGGTTCGTCTGGTCTGAGGTGGTACTCGAACCAGGGAAGCGGGCCTGCCCACCCCTTGCAACGACTGGCGTCTGAGGAGCGGTCTGCCAGCCCCGGCTACGCCGGGGCTGGGCTCTCAGCTTTTACACCAATAGAGGGGACGCGGCTAATTCATCCGCCATCAAATTTCTACGCTGAGACCGATGTCAAGCCCTCGTTGACCAGAGCTTCCCTAGTTAGTCGCCGCTCAGAATCATAATTTCGCAATATTTAAATTCATCCAATACAAACTCTATATAAGTGATCCAACACAAGATACCCCGCCCTCCTCTATCTGTTGCTATTGGCGGCGCATTGCGCATATTTGTGGACAACTATGAACTCAGTCCATAATAGAGAGAAGGAAGACCGCTTAAAATAGCGTAATGCCCACGCCTATACAAGATTATATCAAAATTCACTACTCCCGTACGTAGCCTTACATCTAGCTGTTGTCTGATGACAACTTATCGAGCTACTATCTCCCCCCTGCGGATAGCCATAATTAAAATTTCATGTAATTTACAGAATTGATCCCCTATGCCTTTGACATGGTACCGACGATTAAGGTAGTATTGAGGGTATGTTGGCTTAATCTGAAGGGATGACTGCGAAGCATGGGGATATAAATACCGTGATTTCCCAATTACAGCTCGATGATCAGACAATTAATGAACTTCTAAGATTTGTTCCACGACCTCTCGTTAAGTCAAGAAGGCCTTTCAAGGGATATACTAAGTCGCGTCAGACTGATATCATTTCTAGCAATATGACTGCAGGAGAATACTACCCAGTCGAGGCTACATTTCTTCCAGACCAGTTTTGGTCTCAATGTCTTGATCTTATATCCAGCTCCTTCCATCTAGATATTTCTAACCTTTCCGGGGTCCGCTGCCAGCTTAATTGTATTCCTTTTCACGCTCTTTATCATCCACTATCGATAGCCCCTCATTCTGATAGTATCAGCAGGAATGTCGATGTTGCAGCAGTTAACATACCTCTATCTTCCCAGATGCCATTTCAGACGGCTTTTTGGTCTCATAGAGTCTGGGGAACAGGCCTGGATAATTTTGATTTGCTGGGCGCCGAACATAAAAATAGCCTCATCGATGACTGCGGACCATTCTCAGCGTCAAGACTACTCGCAATACTTGATGACAATCCTGAATTTACCACGAGTAGCGAAATTAAACTAAGGGACTGGACCCTTCAAGAAGTAGTAGAAACAAAGCTCGGCGAACTTTGCGCTTATAATGGTCGCACTTTTCATTCCCCATACCTTCTTCGCTGTAAAACCAATACATCTGCTTTTATCGGTCCGTTTAGTGACTTAAGAGTATCGTTGGCAATATTTATCATCTTCTCGAGAGCAGGTAGATCTGGCTACGCTTCGTACGCGCAAGACGAATGGCTTTCGGTTGAGCTCCTACATCACAAAGTCAAAAAAAGCCTGCTTCAGCTTGACAACTCTTATTCTACCTACAAGTCATAATTGCAATTAGTAATTATTTCGGGCGTGCACCCAGACGAAAATCTTTTTACAGCCCATCTCGCATCATGGATGGAGAGAATTATCGGGATAATTGTTTGTCGCAATCTCTCAAAGGTATCTCGGTATTCATTGTACCCACAACACCCCGAAAGCGGGAATCGCCTTTATCAATACAACGGACTTTACTTTGATCTTAATCGAGTGTTCACTACGCAGATTCAGGCCAAAGTACGCGATCTCTCCAAAGCGGTAACTGTACTCGACTCCTTCTCTGGATTACCACGCCAGTTCGCTCAATATTACATTGATACTTCTATCTCTCTGGGAATAGATGTTCCATCCATCTCATTCGGATCTCAATCGGATTATAATGGATTCTTTGGGTTTACCAATGTCAACATCAGGGAGATATGCTCTGCTGAGGTCAGGCGGCTAGGTGATGAGATACTTTTAGGATGTCCAGCTAGTGAAAAGATAGTTATAATCGACGCCCATGCTGGAATGGGCAAAGAAGGATGTATTAGCGCAGTGTACTCTAAAGAGCATTCTGCAAATCAATCTAATGGGTTCTTTTGTGAAGAACTCCAAAGATACATCTATTTAAAGAAAGGTGTCCAATCCATTCTGCATGTCCTCGAAGTGGGGATCCAATCGACAGAAAATCATTTTAGTAAAGTACTTTACGAGATCTATTTCACTAGGAGGCAGCTCGCTGGTAAATACATTAGTGTAAAAGCAAGCGAGCAGGATCGTGATCAAATATTGCCTTCTAGCTTATTCAATGGCCAACAGATTAAGGAGGTACTGGACTTAAGTTGGCTTAACGCCTTTAAGGCTAACGAGATCAGGAACCTGAATACAATCAGAAGGATATTCGAAGCTTAGTGAAGATAGTTTCGTAGGCGACAGAGTCTCATCCCAATCATCTTTGCTGACTAAACCATTGTTAATAGCTCTACGAAAAAGATGCTCATTAAAGCAAAGTTTAGATGTTGGACAATGCATTCCCATGTCTTCGTGTGGCTTTGAAACGAAATGAAGAGGGCAGCCACCACGACAAGAACCAACAAGCCGACACTTCTTACAATATTCGTCATTAAAAGCTGTCCATGAGTTCCATTTACGAAATGTATCGGATTCTTTTGCTGCATCAAAGTCGGATACATCCCCTAATTTAAAAGTTGGATTTGAGATTGGAATGTAACACTTAAAGAGATCCCCGTATGGATTTATGGCAAAACTGTTGTGACGAGTCACCAGACAGTCGCCCATATGCTCATCAATATCAAGAGCCGCTTTGATATGATGACTGTCGAGGCATCGAAGGAAGGAGAGCTCAGCATCTGCATACTCTTGGTATTCAGAAATGATATCTGTCCCGACATCACCAGCATCCTCAAGCTGACTATTCGATGGATCATAAACCAGGGCAAAATACATCGAAAATCTTTCACATGGAATCTCACGTCGACTAATATCTTCAACTAACTTAGGAATGCCATCAATATTGCGCTTGCTAACGTTCACCCTGACAACTATGTTCATGCTTGTAGCTGCAAGGACGTCTTTAACGTTGTCAAGAATCTTGTTGTACGATCCTGTATGCTTACTT
This sequence comes from Cyanobium sp. Alchichica 3B3-8F6, assembly GCF_024346435.1. Lineage (NCBI taxonomy): Bacteria > Bacillati > Cyanobacteriota > Cyanophyceae > Synechococcales > Prochlorococcaceae > Cyanobium > Cyanobium sp. Alchichica 3B3-8F6. Next base: position 17,978 of record NZ_JAGQCZ010000005.1, read on the forward strand.
GGAAAACGACTGCTGTCGTGAGAATCAACATAACCATCCATGGATATCTGAGCATTTTTGACTCCTGCATCCAATAGCTTCTGGGCTTTTTCAGGACTCAAAAGGTAACCGTTGGATAGTACTGAGGATGAATAGTAAATCTTTTGGGCCTTGCAGAAGCCTTTGAACTGGGTTGAGAATTCAACTATCTCTTTAAACGCTAGGAGTGGTTCTCCTCCATACCAAGAGATGTGAAGCTTTCTTAAATCTTCATGACGTGAAACATACGACAGAACCTTCGAGACCGTTGACTGATCAATTTTTTTTGGGTCCTTGTCTAAGCCCTGATTGCAATATGAGCACGAGAAATTGCACCCTTCGGTCATCATCAGTGTTAAACTCATTGACCTAGAAAATATCTTCTTGTCAGCGAGATCAGAATTGATTAGATGTTGATACTGCTTTGGTGCAGATTCGCAAACCATCCCTTTGCTCCTGAGCATCAGAAGCAATGGGTCGTATATGCTGTCAAACTGACAGGTGTTTAATTTGGCGAGTTCTAAGGGATTTAGGCGTAGCAACTGCTGCGTAGCTGAATTGTAGACCAATGATTCTCCATGCTTTAGGGGAACCTTGACGTTGAAAAAAGATGTTTCCATAAAAAAGGGCGCGCGTTTAGAGCGCGCCCATACTTGGGAAAATCAGACAGCAGCAACAACGTCGTTGAAGTAACAGGAGCCACCACCAGCAGCGTCAAGGGACGCATCAGTATGCGCATGATCGTCAAGCTCTTCGCGGGTCACCTCATGACCAAGCGACTGGGCATGTGAGATGATCTCGCTTGGAGTGGACGCCTTTGTATCAAGACGTGCGTCAGGATTGGCTTGCAAGTGGTCGATGTAGGTTTTGAGAGACATGATTGAGACTCTTGAGACTTAATGCGTCCAGAACTGACGCATATATGCATTATAGGAGGTAGCGCCCAGGGCTGATTCAAAGTCTTAATCCGGGCCGGGCTCTGGTTGGCGCCGCGCCATCGCCAGCAGCGCCTTGATGTCATGCATCACCGCCTGCATGCCGGCTCGGATCGACTGGAAACCGGCCAGCCTCAGCAGGTTCATAGCCGCGGTGCGCAGCGTGCCCATCGCGCCGGCGCCATTGCCCCGGTAGCGGTGGGAGTCCTCATGCAGCTGTGTGTCCCTGATCCAGTGCCAGCCCTCAATGCTCCAGCGGTCGCGTACCAGTCTCAGCAGGGCTTCTGGGGTGGTGCGTAGGCTCGTGAGAAACAGGTGGGTCGCCTGAAAGGGCTTGCCGTCACGGGTGCCGCTGGCCGTGACTTCCATGATCCAGCTGGTGCCGACGGAGGAGCATTCAAGGTCGAAGATGTTGTTAGGATTAGCGGTGAAGATGAGAAGCGAGTTCCCCAGGCTAACTTATTGTTGTATTACAATAATATGGTTTCGCTTGGCCAAGGCGTGTCGGGTGCGGAGGGCGGTGAGTTGACGCTAAAGGATACGATTCCTTCGGTCGATAAAAATGTGGTAGCTGACGATTATGCTTGGCTTGAGCGGTATGTAGCCCAGCTTTCCCCGTTTGAAATACAGGTGTTAAGCCTTCGGTTTTTGAGTGACAAAAAACTGTCACTCGTGGATGTTTCTCGCTTAACGGGGAAAACCAGGCATCATGTTCAGGTTGTCGAAAGCAGAGCGCTTGGAAAGTTAAGGCGAAATGTTATGCCCGCTTTGAATCCTGATTGAAGAGTCGGCATCGGCACCTCTCGGTTTTTGGCCTTCTGAGGTGCCCGTTGGGGGCGGGATTGATGCCGAGCAGCTGCTTGGCCTGCACCGCGCGGTGCCCGTTGCCTTCGAAGCCTGAAGGCTGAGCCATCGCGGGCTGTTGTTCCCTCAAGGCGTCCTCCAGCAAGAAGGCGCAAAGGTTGGAGACGGAGCGGCCTTCGTTTTCGGATCGGCTCAGCAAGGCCTCATGAACGTGGTAGCTCAAAGTGATCGAGATCCGGCGGGGCTGACGCTGAAGAACGCGAAGACGGTTGTTCATTGTTTCGTTCCTCTAGGTGAAGCGTGATGGGTTTCTGGTGTATTCGATGTCACATCCGTGCATGTGCCATCTGCGTCGTAATAGCACTACTCTTTGAGCCCTCCTCGCGGTTTGCGCTCTAACCGGTTCGGTTCCGATGTGGCCTGCCGCAGTGGCGGCGCAGAGCTCAGCAAAGGGCCTCAGTTTCAAGCGTCCCTGCGCCACCAGCGCCAGCCCTCCACGTTGATCAGCAATCCGAACACCGTCAGGGCAGCCATCAGCACGATCTGATCAGCACGGGCATCGGGCACAAGGATGTCGGCGACCAGATGGGGCACGTTGGTGACCGAGTAGACGATGCTGAACCAAAAGTGCAAACGTCGCCAGGGCCGCCAGCGCAATGCCGGTTCCGATGCGGTGTCGGCATAGCTGATCAATACAACCGCGATCAGCGGCAGCAGGAAGTAGCCGAGCATGGCGCCGAACAACAGCGGTAGGGCGCTGGTGGGGAGCTGGCTGTGGATCTCAGGCGACTGACCGTGGAACAGAGGCATCAAGCCCAGATCCACATGGAACAGCATGGCCAGCATCCAGGCGATCCACAGGGTGATCAGCCGCTGGGCATGGTTGGTGGCTTGGCGCATGGCCTTTGCCCGCATGCCGGGCTCTTGCTTGGGTTCAGTGTGGGGCGGTTGCAGCTCAGCCGGCTGGTTTGCGTCCGAGCACCTGATCCACGACGTCGCTCCTTCAGGATCAGCAGCCTGCTGCATAATGTCTTTATTGTCATACTCACTTTCATGGCTGCCTCCGGCTCCATGCCCTCTCCTCAGTTGCTGGAGGAGTACAGCCAGTTCTTCCGACTGCTGAGTGAGCCGGCCCGCCTGCAGTTGCTCTGTCAGCTGAAGCAGGGGCCGATGGATGTGGCCGCGCTCATTGAGGCCACCGGCTTTTCCCAGTCGCACATCAGCCGCCAGCTGGGCCAGCTGCAGCGGGCCGGCCTGGTGCGGTGTGAGCGCGATGGAGTGCGCACGATCTGGACTGCAGAAGGCGAGCTGGTCAACGATCTCTGCACCCTGGTGCAGACCCGGCTGAAGCAGCGCCTAGAGGACCAGCTCTCCCAGCTGTAGTCGGCCTGAGCCTGCTGCTTGGGCGGCTGGTGGGTAGCCGTTGGTGGGGGCCATGCTTGATGCGTCATCGCCCCGTGGTCTCAATGGCTCCATCCGATTCGGCCCTTGCGCGTCTCCGGAGCCACCTGCACCAAACGCGCCTGCTGGGCTCGATCAGTAGTGCCCTCTACTACGACCAGAACACGGTGATGCCCGCGGCTGGCGCCGCTTGGCGGGGAGACCAGCTGGCCCTGTTGGCCGGCCAGCTGCACCAGCGCCAGAGCAGCGCGGAATACGCCGAGCTGGTGGCAGCGGCTGAGGCCGAGCTTGACGTCGATGCGCTGCCTGAGCGCCGCCGCAACCTGCAGCTGCTGCGGCTGGAGCTGGAGCGTCAGCGCTGCCTCGATCCAGCCCTGGTGGCGGCCCTCGCCAAGGCCCAGTCGCGCGGCAATGCCGTCTGGCAGGACGCCCGCGCCCGCAACGATTTCGCCGCCTTTGCCCCGGCCCTCCAGGAGCTGATTGGCCTGCGCCGCCAGCAGGCCAGCCAGCTCGCCGCCGCTGAGCCGGTGGCCCGCAGCCCCTGGGAGGTGCTCGCCCAGCCCTTCGAGCCTGAGGTGAGCAAGGCGCGGCTGGACGAGTTGTTTGCGCCGCTCAAGGCTGAGCTGCCAGACCTGCTGCAGCAGGTCGCGGGACCGCCCTCAGTCGAGCCAGTCTCCGCCAGCCGCGGCGCTGTTGAACCGCTGGATTGGCCTGAGGCAATGCAGGAGGAGCTCTGCACCGCATTGCTTGAGCGCTGGGGCTACGACCCAAGCCGCTGCCAGCGCTCCCGTTCTGCCCATCCCTTTTCCTGCACCGTGGGCCCCCAGGACTTCCGCATCACCACCCGGGTGGTGCCGGGCCAGCCCCTCTCGGCCTTTCTGGCCACCGCTCACGAGTGGGGCCACTCCCTCTACGAGCAGGGGCTGCCACGCTCAGGTGATCACTATTTCCCCTGGCCCCTGGGGGAGGCCACCTCGATGGGGGTGCACGAATCCCAGTCGCTGTTTTGGGAATGCCGCGTGGCCCGCAGCCGCGCCTTTGCCGAGCGCTGGCATCCCCGCTTTTGCGCGGGGCTGTGCAGCGCGCCGGCCAGCGATCCCTGGGGCGGTGCCCAAGGCTTCTGGCGCGCCCTCAACCCGCTCAAGCCTGGCCTGATCCGGGTGGAGGCCGATGAGCTCAGCTACTGCCTGCACATCGTGCTGCGCTACGAGCTGGAGCTGGCCCTGCTGGAGCAGGACATGCCGGTGGAGGCTCTCCCTGAGCAGTGGAACCAACGGATGCACAACCTGCTGGGCATCCAGCCGGACAGCGATGCCCAGGGCTGCCTCCAGGACATTCATTGGGCGGAGGGCCTATTTGGCTATTTCCCCAGCTACGCCCTCGGCCATCTGATCAGCGCCCAGCTGGCAGAAGCCATGGAGCAGGAGTGGGGTGATGGCGCCATCGAGGCGGCGATCGGCGCGGGCCAGGAGAGCCGCTTGCACGACTGGTTGGCCCAGCGGGTCTACCCCCTGGGCCGAAGTGTCGATGCCGAAGGGCTGGTGGAGCAGGTGAGTGGTGCCCCTCTGAGCGCAGCCCCGTTTCTCCGTTATCTGCGCCACAAGCTCGAGCCGTTTCAGGCCTGATGACCCCACTTCTTAGGATGCGCCCCGATTCCGTTTTGAAGCCGCGCCCATGGCGAACATCGACCACGCTCCCAGCCGCACGATGCTCAACCTGCTGCACGTGCTGCCGGCCTTTGCCGATGAAGCCGAGCTGCGTCTGAACGCCATCGTGGAGCTCAACTCCATGACGATCAACAAATACGAGCTGATCACGGAAACCGGCCACCTCAAGCTCGACCGCGTCGGCTATTCATCCCTGGCCTACCCGTTCGCCTACGGCTGCATTCCCCGCACCTGGGACGAGGACGGCGATCCCCTCGACATCGAAATCGTGGGCGTGACCGAACCCCTGGTGCCCGGCTCCCTGGTGGAGGCCCGCATCATCGGCATCATGACCTTCGACGATGGCGGTGAGGTGGACGACAAGGTGATCGCCGTGTTGGCCGATGACAAGCGCATGGACCACATCACCAGCTACACCCAGCTCGGTGCCCAGTGGGTGAAGGAAACCGAGTACTACTGGGAGCACTACAAGGATCTCAAGAAGCCCGGCACCTGCAAGGTGAACGGCTTCCTTGAACCCGCCGAGGCCGTGCCCATCATCAAAGAGTGCGAGCAGCGCTACCGCGACACCATCGATGCCAAGTTGGTGAACTGAGCCAGAGCTCGAAGCCGGCGTTTTCAGGCTGAGTTCGAAGTTTGCGCGCGAATTGCCGATGACTGCCTCCTTCAAACCCCTCTGGCTTGCGGCTGCCGCTCTCCTGGTGGCGCCGGTCTGGGCCCAGGACAGCCCTGTGCCCCCGTCGGTTCAACCGACAGCGTCCACCGCCACGGCTGTTCCTGGGCCTCAGTCAGCTCCCGCCCCCCAGGTCAGCACCCGTGAAATCGTGTTGCAGCTGAGCAAACGCACGATCAGCCTGCGTGAAAACGGCAAGGTGATCAGCAGTTGGCCCGTGGCGATCGGCGATCCCAGCACGCCCACCCCAGTGGGCCGGTTCACGGTCCAGAACAAGGTGGTCAATCCCAAGTACCAGAGCACCAAGAGCGGCAAGATCAACGCCACGGTGGGACCCAATGGTCCCCTGGGCGACCGCTGGCTGGGGTTCCAACAGAGCGGCCCGAACCAATACGGCATCCACGGCACTCCGTCTGCCTGGTCGTGGACGGTGACCTCCCGCGCCGCTGTGACCAACGGCTGCGTGCGGATGCTGCACGAGCATGTGCGCAAGCTGTTTGATCTGGTGGATGTGGGGACGCCGGTGATTGTGCAGCGCTGATCGGTTTAGCGCTGATCGGCCTAATGGAAAACATTCTGGAGATCGACAGCTCTCCGGCTAAACGTCGCATCAACACAAGTACTTTGTAAGGCCTCATCGAGGCCATGGGCCTCCCGCGGCCCCGTTCATGTCCCCGGCTTCCTCGTCCCACCAACCTGCCGATCCCCAGGCCAGCACCACGCTCAAGTGGGCCAGCGATGGGGAACTGTCGTCCCTCGATCTCGAGCGGATCCTGGAGCGCTTGTGTGCCGTCGATCCGGCAGCCCAGCCGCTTACCGGCGCCCTTCAGGCCCAGTCCTGAGCTGACTGCAGGTGCCGTGCCAAGGCCCGGGCCATGCCATCGCGACTGGCCAGACCCCGCAGCGCTTCGACGGGGAGGCCAGGGTTGGGCAAGCCATGGGGGAGGGCCGCCGCCACGGCCGCCGGCACATCGAACACCGGCACTTGGCGTAGGCCATTGGGGGTGAGCTGGTCCTCAAGCTGGGCCATTTGGGCCGATAGGGGCAGCCACACCAGATCACCGCGGCGGCAGTCCATCAGGCTGGGCATCAAGGCCGCGCCACTTGGGCTGCGCGAGGGCTCGGCACTGAGGGCCCGTTGCAGATCCGCCAGGGTCACCAGTCCCACCACCCAGGCCCCGTCGGCCACCACCAGGCAATGGCCGTGGGCCTCTACCAGCTGACGCAGGGCCAGGTGGGCCGGCAGCTCAGCCGGCAGCACCAACGGGGCTTCCGGCTCAAAGGCTTCCCCCACCGGCAACGCCGCCAGCTGGCGACGGCGGTGCTCCTCCAGGGGATCGGGGCCCAGCAGCCCAGGATCCGCTAGCCCCTGCCAGCGCTCCACCAGGGCGGCGCTGAGGCCGGCCGCCGCCATCAATGGCAGCACGATGCGGATGTCGCGGGTGAGCTCAAACAGCAGCAGCAGCGCCGTCAGTGGTGCCCGGGCGCTGCCCGCCAGCACGGCAGCCATGCCCACCATCGCGTAAGCCGGCGGTTCGGCCACCGGCAGATGCAGGCCGCTGGCGCCGAGCAGCTGGCCGTAGCAGTTGCCCAGCACAGCCCCGAGAAACAGCGAGGGTGCAAATCCCCCTCCCACGAAGCCGGTGGCGTTGCTGATGCCGGTGGCCAGCAGTTTCACGCCCAGCAACACCAGCAGGGTCAACAGCGGCACCCCGCCGTCACTGCCGAGCAGGGCTTCGATCGTGTCGTAGCCCACCCCCAGCACCTGGGGAAACACCAGGGCCATCAGGCCCACACAGGCTCCGCCCAGGGCAGTGGGCAGGCCAGGTGGCAACTGGGCTAGCCAGCCCTGAAGCCGTTCACTGCGGCCGGCGGCCAGCAGGCTGATCAGGGCCCAGGACATCAAGCTGGCCACCAATCCCAGCCCGAGATAGAGGGGCAACTCCAGTGGCGAGCGCACCTCGTAGGCCGGCAGCCGCAGGATTGGTGTGTCGCCGAGCAGCAGCTGGGTGACGAGCGAGGACGCCACCGCCGCCACCAGCACGGCCCGCAGGCTGGGTCGGCCCTGGACGGCGCTGAAGCTTCCCTCGAAGGCAAAGAACACCCCCGCGATCGGGGCCTTAAAGCCTGCCGCTAGGCCGGCGGCCACCCCGGCCGCCACCAGAGCTTTCTGGCTCTGGGGGGAGAGCCCGCCGCGCAAGGCCACCCAAAGGCCAAGGTTGCCGCCGCTCTCCACGCTGGGGCCCTCGGGGCCGAGGGAGGCGCCGCTGCCAAGGCTCAGGGATGCGCCCAGCAGGCGCTGAAGCGGCAGCCTGGGCTGGGCCGGCATCGCCCCATCCGCCATGGCCATCAGGCTGGGTAGTCCCGGACCGAGGTCGCCGCCGTAGCGGCGCAGCAGACCCACGGCCAGCCCCCCCAACGTGGGCACCACCACCACCGGCCAGAGGCTGATCCAGTCGGGGAGCGACGAGACGGGTAGGGGCAGCGGCTCGGGCGCTGCCGGCGGTGGCGGCAGAAAGCCCAGACCCCCCAGACCCACCTGCAGCAGGGCCCGCAGGGGGGTGCCCGTATCTGGGGGCAGGGCGGGCAGTTCGGGCGGGAGCTCGGGCGGCTGGCTGCGGCCGACGGTCAGCAGGCCCTCGACGAACGGGCCAAACAGCCCGTTGTTGATGAAGCCGAGCAATTCATGGAAGCCCACCACGGCCAGCCCGGTAAGCACGCCCACCAGAGCTGCCCAGGCGAGCAGATTCCACTGGTACGGGAGGGCGCGGGCCTCGGCTTCTGCCGGGGCCTGGTTCTCAGCGGGTTCGGATGTGGTTTCAGGCTTCAGGCCGGACCGTTGCAAAGATCTCCTCCAGGATTTCTCCTGCTCCCTGGGCTTTGAGGGTGTGGGCCAGGGCAATGCCGATGGCCTCGGGATCCGCCTGGGGGCCGCGGGCCTCATCGCGGATCAGGCGCTGGCCATCGAGGCTGGCCACCATGCCGGTGAGGATCAGCTCGCCGGTGTTGTCGGGGCCGGCAAAGCGGGTGTTGACGCCGATCGGCACCTGGCAGCCGCCTTCCAACTCCCGCAGGAAGGCTCGCTCCGCCAGGCAGCGGCGGGCGGTGGGGGGGTGTTCCAGCACCTTGATCTGCTCCAGCACGGTGCTGTCGCCCTCGCGGCACTCGATGCCCAGGGCCCCTTGGCCCACAGCGTGCAGGGAGATGGAGGGATCGATCAGCTCGTGGATGCGGTCGCCCAGCCCCAGCCGCCCCAGGCCGGCCGCCGCCAGGATCAGACAGTCGAATTCACCGGAATCGAGCTTCTCCAGGCGGGTGATCACATTGCCGCGCACGTCCTTGAAGGTGAGGTGCGGATAGTGGTGGCGAAGCTGGGCCAGGCGGCGCAGGGAGCTGGTGCCCACCACGGCACCGGCGGGCAGGGTGGCGAGTGTTTTGTCGTTGTGCTTGGCGTGCACCACCAGGGCATCGGCGGGATCTTCCCGCTCGGTGATGCAGCCCAGCATCAGGCCTTCAGGGAGGTTGGTGGGCAGGTCCTTGAGGCTGTGGACGGCGATGTCGGCCTGGTCGACCAGCATCTGGGCCTCGAGCTCCTTGGTGAACAGTCCCTTGTCGCCGATTTTGGCCAGGGCCACATCGAGGATCTTGTCGCCCTGGGTGGCCATCGCCTCGATGCTGATCTCCAGGCCGCTGTGGGCCTTGGCCAGCTCATCGCGCACCCAATGGGTCTGCACCATGGCCAGTTGGCTGCGGCGGGAGGCGATGCGCAGGGGATTGGCCATCGGTGCCAGATAACAGCCGCCCAGCCTAAGGACTGGAGCTCTCGAGTAACGCCTGCGCTGTCACAAAAGCGCGGGATCGCTCAGGCGGCAAACAGATCGAGGGGGAAGGGCCCCCAGGTGTCTTCGGCGTCGGGATTGACACTGCTGTGGCCAGTGATGAGAAGCCCTTCCCCCAGCCCCGTTTCACGACGCACCAGAAAGCGGCCCGTGTTCTGGTTGGCCTTGAGAAACACCGGCCCCTCGATGGCCTCCAGGGCTTCGCAGGCCGGATCCAGCTCCAGGGGGCTCCAGCCCAGGGCCGTCTCCAGCTGGCGCAGGCAGGCCAGCGCCCTGGCCGCTGTGGGAGCCATCACCCCCACCGTGAACCAGTCACAGGCGGCAAGACAGGGCTGCAGTTCCGTCAACAGCGCAGCACGCTCAGGGGCCTGAAGCATCGGCGCGCTGCGCAGCTCCCGCAGGGCCGTCAGGCCCTCACTCACTTGATGTACTCCTTGAGCACGCCGTTGCGGTTGGGGTGGCGCAGCTTGCGCAGGGCCTTGGCCTCGATCTGACGAATCCGCTCGCGGGTGACATCAAAGATCTGGCCGATCTCCTCGAGGGTTTTCATGCGGCCGTCATCCAGGCCGTAGCGCAGGCGCAGCACGTCGCGCTCGCGGGGGCTGAGGGTGGCCAGCACGCCTTCGAGGTCTTCGCGCAGCAGGTTCTTGGCCACGTCCTGCTCGGGGTTCTCGATGTCGGCTTCGATGAAGTCGCCGAGGCGAGAATCCTCCTCCTTGCCGATCGGCGTTTCCAGGGAGATCGGCAGCTGGGCGCTCTTGGCGATGAAGCGCAGCTTCTCGATGGTCATCTCCATCGATTCGGCGATCTCCTCCTCGGTGGGCTTGCGGCCGAACTCCTGGGAAAGGGTCTTGGTGGTTTTCTTGATGCGCGAGATCGTCTCGTAGAGGTGCACCGGCAGGCGGATGGTGCGCGACTGGTCGGCGATAGCGCGGGTGATCGCCTGACGGATCCACCAGGTGGCGTAGGTGGAGAACTTGTAGCCCTTCTCGTGGTCGAACTTCTCAGCGGCGCGGATCAGACCGAGGCTGCCCTCCTGGATCAGGTCCTGGAAGCTCAGACCCCGGTTCATGTATTTCTTGGCGATCGACACCACCAGTCGCAGGTTCGACTGCACCATCTTTTCCTTGGCCCGGCGGCCCAGCATCAGCCGGCGGCGGAACTTGATCGGTGGCATCTCCACCAGAACCGCCCACTCCCGGTTGTCGGGCTGGCGGCCGTTGTCAGCCTCGAACTGAGCAGCAATCTCCTCGAGCTGCAGCAGATCAGCGATCTTGCGGGCCAGCTCGATCTCCTCGTCTGGGCGCAGCAGCCGGATCCGGCCGATCTCCTGCAGATAAACGCGGATCGAGTCTTCCGTGTAGACACCCTTCGGGCCCACCTTGATGCTGGCCAGGGCTTTGGCAGCCTTGTTGTCCTTTTCGGCTACCGCGGCGGCGAGGGCTGGGTCTGCCCCGTCGGCGGCGGGGGCTGCATCCGCAACGACAACCTTGGCTTTGGCAGGGGCCTTGGTGCCTGCAGCCTTGGCTTTGGCTGGGCTGGATTTAGCGGTTGTGGTTTTTGGGGCGGCAGACTTGCTGGAGGCGGCCTTGGGCTTGGCAGCAGCCTTCTTCGCTTTGGGCTTCACAGCCACCTCTTCACCGGCCGCCGTGGCCACGATCAGGATTTCCGGGGTTGCTTTCAGCTCGGCAGCGGCGGCGGGGCTCATGGGATACGGAAACGAAGAGAGACAGAGCGTTGGGGAGGAAGCGGGTTTCCAGGGATTGCCCGGCGGCATTCAGCACGACTGCACAGTCGAACGGGGTTGGAAACGGCGATGGTCGGTCGGGTGGCTGGACTTCGAGAGGCCTCAAGGGTTTGAGGAGAGTCGACAGTGATGTTGAACAGCGGGGTCTACGGGACACCTCACGACAGAAAACGACCTGATGGAGCAAAAAGGTCGGCGGCGGAAGCCTGATTGGATGGCCGAAGCCAGGAAATTGGCTGGAGCCAAAAAATTGGCTGGAGCCAAGCAGTGCTGTCAGGGGTGGTCGCAGACCAGGAGGCCGAATGGTGGGAGGCTGGCTCCCGGGGTCTCTCTTCAGGTCTTCCCGCTGGACGGAATTCTGCTCGGTTCCGACGGCAGCCATTGGACTGCCCAACAGACACATTCTATGAATGGGCTGTGACCTTTGCAAGCTCGACGCCCCCGTGGCTGCAGATCTGGCTTGAGGCCGGCCGCGAAGGCCAGGTCTTTACCTATGCCAACAGCGCTGAGACCCCTGCTGGCATCGGTGATCTGGTGCGGGTGCGTCTGCAGGGCCGCCTGCACACCGGGCTTGTGGTGGAAGCGCTCGATCAGCTGCCGGCCAGTCTGAGCGGCAAGACGATCCAACCGATTCTGGCGATCTGGCAGCGGGCCGCCGTCGATCCCCAATGGCAAGGGTTGATTGAGAGCGTGGCCGAGTCGTGCCACACCAGCCTGTTCAAAACCCTCAAAAGCGCCCTGCCCCCCGGTTGGCTCGGCCAGCGCAGCCAGGGGCCAAGTCGCACCAGCCGTCCAATCTGGTTGGTGGAACGCTCTGCCGCGCCGCTCCCCATCCAGCCCATTACCCCCCGGCAGCAGCAGCTGTTGGAGCACCTGGAGGGTCAAGCCGCTGCGGTGCCCCTGCGCCAGCTCTGCGGCGAGGCGGGCTTCAGCCGGGCTGTGCTGAAGGGCCTGGAATCTCGGGGGTTGGTGGTGCGGCGCTCGGAGTCGGAGCCGGGCAGCAGTTCTGCGGGCCTGCCGGCTGCCGCCTGGCCTGCTCTCACCGAAGCCCAGGCCGCTGCGGTGCACGCCCTGGCCGGGGCGGATCCGGGCGCTGAATTTCTGCTCTGGGGCGTCACCGGCGCCGGCAAAACCGAGGTGTATCTGCAGGCGGCTGCCCGGGTGCTCGCCGCGGGGGAGGGCTGCTTGCTGCTCACGCCGGAGATCGGCCTGATTCCCCAGCTGCTCGACCGTGCCCGTGAGCGCTTTGGCTCCCGGGTGGTGGAGTTTCACAGCGGCCTCGCCGATGGCGCCCGGGTTGCCACCTGGCGCCGCTGCCTCGAAGACGAGCCGGTGGTGGTGGTGGGCACCCGCTCGGCGATCTTTTTGCCGATGCCACGCCTGGGCTTGATCGTGCTGGATGAGGAGCACGACAGCTCCTACAAGCAGGACAGCCCGATGCCCTGCTATCACGCTCGGGATGTGGCTCGGCAGCGGGCCCGGCGCAGCGGAGCCCGGCTGGTGCTTGGCAGTGCCACCCCATCGCTGGAGAGCTGGCTAGCGTGCCAGGGGCCCCAGGCCTCCACCCGCCTGCTGCGGCTACCGGAGCGGATCGGAGCCCGGCCGCTGCCTGCTGTGCGGGTGATCGACATGCGCCATGAGTTGGCTGAGGGCCACCGCCGCCTGCTCAGTCGGGCCCTGATGGGGCGGCTTGAGCAGCTGCAGGAGAAGGGAGAGCAGGCCGTGGTGCTGGTGCCCCGCCGCGGCTACCGGGCCTTCCTGAGCTGCCGCAGCTGCGGCGAGGCGGTGCTGTGCCCCCATTGCGATGTGGCCCTCACGGTGCACCGCTCCAAGGGTGGCCAGGAATGGTTGCGCTGCCACTGGTGCGATCACCGCGCCGAGCTGGGAGACCGCTGCGGCCACTGTGGCTCCACCGCCTTCAAGCCCTTCGGGGCCGGCACCCAGCGGGTGATGGAGCAGCTGGCCGCCGAGCTGGAGGGTCTGCGGTTGCTGCGCTTCGACCGCGACACAACCCGGGGCCGAGATGGTCACCGCCGCCTGCTCGACCGTTTTGCCCAAGGTGAGGCCGACGTGCTCGTGGGCACCCAGATGCTGGCCAAGGGAATAGACCTGCCCCGGGTCACCCTCGCTGCGGTTCTCGCGGCGGATGGGCTGCTGCATCGCCCTGATCTGCGCTCCTCGGAGCAGTGCCTGCAGCTGCTGTTGCAGCTAGCGGGCCGGGCCGGGCGCGGTGAGAAGCCGGGGGAGGTGCTGGTGCAGACCTACAGCCCGGATCACCCCGTGATCCGCCATCTCGTGGATGGTCGCTACGGGCAATTTCTGCTGGAGGAGAGCCAGTTGCGTCGCCAGGCCAGCCTGGTGCCCTTTAGCCGGGCCTGTCTGCTGCGCCTAAGTGGCCCCACGGCCAGCGGCACCGCCACGGCGGCAGCGGCTCTGGCGGAGCGGATTCGCGGCGACCTCGAAGCGGCCGGTTGGCTGCTGATCGGTCCCGCCCCGGCCCCGGTGGCCCGGGTGGCGGGCAAGAGCCGCTGGCAGCTGCTGTTGCACGGACCCGCCGGCCAGCCGTTGCCCCTGCCCAGCGAGGCCGTGTTGCGCCAGGGGCTGCCGGCGGGGGTTGGGCTGGCGATCGACCCCGATCCCCTCACCCTGTAAGGGGTGGCTTAGGCCGGTAGCTCGGGCAGGCCGAAGCCCAGCAGCCGGCGCAGGCGCTCCAGTGCCAGCACCAGGGCCAGGCCCGCTGCGATCAGAAGGCCGCCCAGCCCCAATCCGCTCCAGCGCCAGCAGGTCAGCTGCAGGGTGTTGCGAGCCCCGAAGCGCAGCGGCCAGCGCAGGGTCTGCCGGCCTGGAAGAGCCTGGGCCGGCTCCGGGCCAGCGCGCTGCACGGCCCTGCTGCCGGCGGGGCTCAGCTCAACGGCGGCGCTGAAGCCCGGCAGGGGTTGCACCTCCCGCAGGTCTACGGCCAGCTCGAGGGTCTGGTGCACGCCCACCAGCCAGTTGCGCTCCTGCAGCGCGAGCTCCGGAGCCGGCAGGGTCACCCCGGCGAGCTGGGCCGCATCGCTGAGGTTGCGGGCCAGCAGCTCCAGGGCCCGGGGTGCCGCCAGCACCTGGCTCTGCAGCCGTTGTTGCCAATCCCCAGGGCCCGGTGACGCCGCGCCGGTGGGGGCAGGCCGAAAGCCCTGGCTCTGCAGGAGCTGGCTGAACTGGCGCCCCCAGGGGGGCGGCTGCGCGCCATTGCTGATCAGTGCATGGGTGATCTGCAGCCGGCCCGGTCCCTTGAAGTTGAGCTCGGTGCGCACCTCCATGCAGCCGCCGAGCAGCACCGTGAGCAACAGCAACACCACCGCCAGCAGGGCAAAGCCCACCGGGGCCCGGGTGGGCCCAACGGGCGGTGGCGGTGGCGGCGGCGGTTTGTTGGCGCGGCGGCTGCGGGCCAGTTGCTGCATCTGGCTGCCCATCGCTTGGGCTGAGCCCAGATCAGGCAAGGTGATCGACCAGTCGCGGGGCCGCTCCAGGGCGGGGGCTTCCAGCACGGTGAGCAGGTCCTGGGCCTGGGCCCGCAGGGTGGCATCCCGGCAGCGCTTGATCAGGCGGCAGCACACCATGGCGCGAGTGTTGTCACCCTGGCCCATCCAGGCCGTGGCCAGCAGCAGCTGGATCTCGGCCCCTGCCTGGGTGGTGGAGGGGTGTTCGCGGGTCAGGGGCTCGAGCAGCCGCACCACCCGCCCGTAGTCACCCCGCTCCAAGGCCGCGCGAGCTGCGGCCAGCTGTTCCTCCAGGGACGCATCCAGGGGCGCATCAGCCATGGCAAGCGCGTTGGCTGCCCACCACCATCGTGCCGATGCCCGCGTCGGTGAACACCTCGAGCAGCAGGGCGTGGGGCACACGGCCATCAACGATGTGGGCCGCCGCAACCCCCTGGGCTAGGGCGCGGATGCAGCACTCGGTTTTCGGGGTCATGCCGCCCTCTACCACGCCGTCGTGGATCAGCTGCCGGGCTTGCGAGAGGCTGAGCTGGCGGATCAGGGAGCCGGGGTCGTGGCGATCCTGCAGGATCCCCGCCGTGTCGGTCAGCAGGATCAGCTTCTCGGCCTGCAGTGCGGCGGCCAGTTCGCCGGCCACCGTGTCGGCGTTGATGTTGTGGGCCTGCCCCTCGCCGTCGGCCGCCACGCTGGAGATCACGGGGATGTAACCCGCATCGAGCAGAGGGAACAGCACGGAGGGGTCCACCGCCGCCACCTCCCCCACCAGGCCATTGGCCCCATCGGCGTAGGTGCGGGCCCGCACCAGGGAGCCATCGCTGCCGCACAGGCCCACGGCCCGCCCGCCCACGCGGTTGAGCCCGTTGACAATGTGTTTGTTGACCCGGCCCACCAGCACCATCTCCACCACGTCCATGGTTTCCGGGGTGGTCACCCGCAGGCCGTTGCGGAAGGCCGGTTCGATGTTGAGGCGGGTGAGCCAGTCGTTGATCTCCGGCCCGCCGCCGTGCACCACCACCGGTTGCACGCCGACGGAGGCCAGCAGCACCAGGTCGCGGTAAACGGCATCGCGCAGCTCGTCGCGCACCATGGCCGCACCGCCGTACTTGACCACCACCCGGCGGCCAGCAAAGCGCTGGATGTAGGGAAGGGCCTCACTGAGGACCGACACCCGCAGGGTGTCCTGGCTGCTGATCAAGGGTTCGGAGCTCAAGGCGGGGCGCAGAAACGACGGGGAATGGGGAACAAGCAGGTCTTAGCTCGCTGCAGCCGCGGGCACCAGGGCGAGGCTGAAGCTGTCGCGGCGCTCCGGTTGAATGTCGGCCTGAAGGCCTGGCCCGAAGAAGCGGCCGAGGCGGTCGGCGCGGGCCTGCCAGCGCTCGAGGGGCACCCCCTCACAACGAAACCGCAGTCTGAGTCCGTAGCGGCCGTCACAATCCAGCTCTTCGACGCTGATCAACTGGGGCGGGGCGTCCTCATCCCAGAGCTTCAGCACCTCCAGCGAGCTCTCCAGATGGGCTTTCTGGCCGTAGCGCCAGCGGTCTACGTCGGCGAGCAGCTTGCGCAGCGGTTCGCTCTCTGGGAGCTCCCGCAGTGCCTTGTACTGGGCGGCGGGGGTGAGGCGCTGGGGGGGCGGCAGCTCTGAAGATTTCAGGGCCAGACCGCCCAGCAGGATTGGAATCCCGTAGAAAATCGTCGGCAGGCTGAGGTTGGGGATGTCGGTGGCGTAGGCGATCGAGCCGATCACCGTGAGCACCGCTCCCGCAATCGTGACCAGGCTTCCGGGGGAAAGGAGTGCTTGCATACAGCCATCTTCCTGTATGCCCATGGCCCCCGAAGCCTCCAGCACGGCCACTGAGCCCAGCACAGCTGCTTTGATCGACGCCCTCAAGGCCGATCGGCTCTGGCTGTTGCGTCAGATCGATGCCGGCCGTTGGCCCCAATGGCGGCTCGACCTCGCTGCCCTGGAGCGCGAACTCGGTCAGCTGCTCGACCAGGCCAGTGAGCGGGTGGGCGAGTGAGCAGGTAGGCCGGTAGGGCTCAATTCAGAAGGGAATGTCGTCGTCGTCGGGCAGATCGGGCACCAGCGGCGAGGTGTTCCAGGTGGGGGGCTGGGCAGCCGGCTGGGCTGCGCTGGGGGGCGCCGTGCTGGGAGAGGCGCCGCCTGGAGCTGGTGCCATCCCGGAGCCGGTGGCGCGGCGCACCGGCGGCGCAGTGGCACTGGCGGCGGGGGCCGTAGTCGCGGGGGAGGGGGTGCCAGGAGTCATTCCGGAGGGTCCAGCATCCAGGGGGTGGAGGCGGGCCAGGGTGAATTCGGCGCGCTTTTCCTTGACCCCGTCCTGCCGTGTCACGGTGTTCATGCGAAGGCGGCCTTCGAGCATCAGCCGCTGGCCCACGTGCACGCTGTTTTGCAGCTCCTGGGCCAGATTGCCCCAGCCCACCACCTTCAACTGGCCCGGAGGATCATCGGGACGCAGACCGTCAATTTGGACGGCCATTTCCGCCACCGGCGTCTGGTTGTCCTGGGTGTAGCGCACCTGGGGCGCTTCCAGCACCTCGACCTCGAGCAGACAGTGATTCACTCCCCGGAAACCATTGGGCGACGCCCATCCTGATGCACCGACCCGAGATGCACCAGGATCGCAGCTACCAGGTCTGCCGGCGCCTGTGGTTGGTGGCTGGCACCGGCGAGGGCCCCGAGCTGGCCGAGAGGCTGCTGGCCCTCGGCTGGCAGCTGACGGTGAGTGTGGTCAGCGCGCCTGCGGCCCTGGCCTACCGGCCCCACCCGGAGCTGACCCTCAGGGTCGGCGCTCTCGGTGGAGAAGCGGCTGTGGAGGCCGAACTGACGGCCGCCGCATCCAGCGGCCGCCCCTACGCGCTGGTGGTGGACGCCAGCCATCCGTTTGCCTGCCAGGTGAGCCGCCAGCTCATGGCGGGTTGCGCCCGTCAGAGGCAACGTCTGCTGCGCTTGCAGCGCCCCACTCTTGAGGGCCCGGCCACCTTGCTTCCAGCGCTGGAGACTCTGCGGGCTGTGCCGCTGGCGGGTCAGCGCCTGCTGCTGGCCATCGGCGCCCGGCAGTTGGCGGCAGCCGTCTCCCTCAGCCCCGGTGCCCTCCACCATGCCCGCCTGCTGCCCAGCGTCAGCTCCCTGCAACAGGCCATGGCAGCGGGCCTGACAGCTGAGCGGGTTGCCTGCCTCAGGCCCGGGGCGGCGCTGGCCGTGGAGCGGGCTCTGGTGCGTCGCTGGCGCATCAACACGGTGTTGGCGCGCCAGTCTGGCGGCTCCACCGAGGAGCTCTGGCGCAGGATTTGCTGCAGCGAGGGTCTGAACCTGCTGCTGCTGTGCCGCCCCCAGGAGCCGGCCGGGGTGGAGAGCCTCGATGCAGCGGCGCTGCTGGCGACACTGGCTGGCTGGACGCCCCCCCGCCCATGACGGACGCCAACACCAACCAGCCCTTGCAGCTGGTGCTCACCACCGAGGCCAGCCCAGAGCGCGCCCGGGCCTTGGCAGCGGAGCTTCTGGAGCGGCGCCTTGTGGCCTGCGCCAGCCTGTTGCCAGTGCAGTCGCACTACCGCTGGCAGGGGCAGATCACCTCCAGCGAGGAAGTGCAACTGCTGCTCAAGACCAGCCCCGAGCGGCTGGAAGCCCTGCGTGAGGCGTTGCTGGCGCTGCACAGCTACGACACCCCGGAGTGGATCCACTGGAGCGCCGTCAGCGCCGGTGCCTATGGCCAGTGGCTGGTGGAGAGCCTCAGCCCAGATGCTGGGCCACCAGGTCCTTGAGGGATCCCTGGGGCCGGGGGCCGAGCTGGGTCACCACCTGACCAGCGCAGAGTGAGCCGAGGCGACCGCAGGCCTCCAGGTCCTGGCCCTGGGTGTAACCATGCAGGAAGCCGGCCGCATACAGATCGCCGGCGCCGGTGGTGTCCACCAGGGGGCCGAGCCGGAAGGGCACGATGGCGTGGCTGCCCTGGCCATTGAGGATCACCGAGCCCAGTTCGCTGCGGGTCAGGGCCGCCACCTTGCAGCGCCCCCGAACCTGGTCGGCGGCCTCTTCAAAGCTGTTGGCTTTGTAGAGGGCCGTGATCTCCATCTCGTTGGCAAACAGGATGTCGACGTGGCCATCCACCAGCTCTTGGAAGCTGTCGCGGTGGCGCTCGACGCAGAAGGCATCGGAGAGGCTCAGGGCCACCTCACCGCCATGGGCGCGGGCCACTTCGGCCGCGGCGATGAAGGCCGCTTTGGCCTCGTCGCTGTCCCACAGGTAGCCCTCGAGGTACAGCACCTTGGCCTGGGCCACCAGGTCCAGATTCAGATCGGCAGGATCGAGGCCCACCGACGCCCCTAGGTAGGTGCACATGGTGCGCTGGGCATCCGGGGTAACCAGGATCAGGCAGCGGGCCGTGGACGGCCCCGTGGTGGCGGCCGGCGTGTCGAACCGGGCGCCGACCGAACGGATGTCGTGGGCAAAGATGCCCCCCAGCTGGTCGTCGCGCACCCGGCCGATGAAGCCGGCCCGCCCGCCCAGCTGAGCCACCCCGGCGAGGGTGTTGGCGGCTGAGCCCCCGGAGGTTTCCAGGCCTGGCCCCACGCTGGCGTAGAGCGTTTCGGCCTGGTGCTCATCCACCAGGGTCATGGTGCCCTTGGTGAGCTCGAAGTTGTCGAGCAGGTCGTCGTCGGCCTGCACCAGCACGTCCACGATGGCGTTGCCGATGCCGACAACGTCGAAATGTTTGGTCATCAGACGCTCAGCAGGGCTCGCTTGGGACCGTGGATGGGGTCTTCCACCACGATGGTCTGGTCGCGGTTGGCGCCCAGGGAGACGATCGCAATCGGCACTTCCATCAGGTCGGCCAAAAAGCGCAGATAGCTCATCGCCGTGGCCGGCAGTTCTTCGAGGCTGCGGCAGTTGGCGGTGGAGGTCTGCCAACCCGGCAGAGTTTCAAAGATCGGCTGGCAGCGGGCGAAGTCTTCCGAGCTGCTTGGGAAGTACTCAATGCGCTCGCCGTTGAGCTCGTAGGCGACGCACACCTGAATCTCATCGAGCTCATCGAGCACGTCGAGTTTGGTGATGGCCAAACAATCGAGACCGTTCACCTCCACGGCGTAGCGGCCAATCACGCCGTCAAACCAGCCACAGCGCCGGCGTCGACCGGTGGTGGTCCCGAATTCGCCGCCGCGGTCGCAGAGGTGATCGTTGAGGCTGCCTTCGAGCTCGGTGGGGAAGGGACCCTCACCCACCCGGGTGGTGTAGGCCTTGGCCACGCCAATCACCCGGTCGATCAGGGTGGGACCCACGCCGGCACCGATGCAGGCGCCGCCACTCACCGGGTTGGACGAGGTGACGTAGGGATAGGTGCCATGGTCGAGATCGAGCAGGGTTCCCTGGGCACCCTCGAACAGGATGTTCTTGCGGGCCCGGGCGGCTTGGTGAATGGTGCGCGTGCAGTCGACGACGTGGGGTGCCAGGCGCTGGCCGTAGGCCACGTATTCGGCCACCACCTCCTCAAACACAAGCGGTTCGAGCCCGTAGAGCTTCACCAGAATCTCGTTCTTCTCGGCCAGCGGCCCGGCCAGCCGGTCGCGCAGGCGGCCTTCGTCAAGGATGTCGAGGATGCGGATGCCATTGCGCTCCGACTTGTCGGCGTAGGTGGGGCCGATGCCCCGGCCGGTGGTGCCGATCCGACGGTCGCCGCGGCGCTGCTCCATCGCCTGGTCCAGCAGGCGGTGGTAAGGCATGGTCACGTGGGCCGTGGAGGCCAGCTGCAGGCCCTCCACGCCAATGCCGTTCTCGGCCAGCATGTCCAGCTCGCCGAGCATCACCTTCGGGTCCACCACTGTGCCGGAACCGATCAGGCAGACGGTGTCGGGATAGAGGATGCCGGAGGGGATCAGGTGCAGCTTGAGCACCTTGTCGTCCACGACGATGGTGTGGCCGGCGTTGACCCCGCCCTGATAGCGCACCACAACGTCGGCGGAGCGGCTGAGAAGATCTGTGATCTTGCCCTTCCCCTCGTCGCCCCACTGTGCACCGATGACGACAACGTTGGCCAAGGACGCAGCGGCCCGCAGCCGCTTCTGAGCACAATGCGAGAGCCTCTCAGATCGCGGTGCCGTTCGTCAAAGTCGGAACGGCACGGCTCGCTGTCCAGGCGCCGAGAACCAAGTGCTCAAGCCCCCCGGACGACGTTGGTTTCGGCCTTTTTCAGCTCTTTGCTGATGCGCACCCTGAGGGCTTCAGGCACCGGCCGATTCGGGTAGTTGGTGTAGTGGCCGGCCAGGGAGTTGAGGGCGGTCTGCATGGTGGTGAAGGAGCCGAGGCCGTTCACCGCGCTGCGGGGGCGGTAGCGGGCCATGTAGCCGTTAATCAGGCTGCGGGCTTCGGTCTCAGCTTCAGCGCGGCCGGGATCATCAGCCCCCAGGTTGAGGGTGGCCAGGAGGCTGTCAGCAACCGCCACGGTGTCGTCGACGTAGTTGCCCGTGAGCCCGCCACTGGAGGAGCTGCAGGCCGTCAGGGTCAGGCTCAGGCAGAGCACCAAGGCGATCGCCAGCCGCGAGATCAGCAGCCTCAGCCGCTGGCTGAAGGGGGCGAGCACAGCGGCCATGGGTGGGATGCAAGTGATTTGATCCTAGAAGCCGCCTCAGAGGAGCCCCTGGCGCTGGCTCTCCAGGCTGGGCAGCAGGGCCGCGAGCAGCTCGCTGGCGGGGAGCTCCCGCTTGTCGCCACTGGTGCGTTCCACCAGTTCCACCAGGCCGGTTGCGGCGCCGCGGCCTACCACCACCCGCCAGGGGATGCCGATCAGGTCGGCATCCTTGAACTTCACCCCAGCCCGCTCGCCGCGGTCATCCAGCAGCACGTCCACGTCGGCCTGCTGCAGCTGGCTGTAGAGATGTTCGCCGAGGTTGGATTGCTCAGGGTCGGCCCCGTTCGCCACCACCACGATCACCTCAAACGGAGCGATCGATACGGGCCAGCAGATGCCGTTGCCGTCGTGGTGCTGCTCCACCGCCGCCTGGGCCAGCCGCGAGACCCCGATGCCGTAACAGCCCATCCACAGGGCTTCCTCAACGCCAGCTTCGTTGGTGAAGCGGGCGTCGAGGGCTTCCGAGTATTTGCGGCCGAGCTGGAAGATGTGGCCCACTTCAATGCCACGGCTGGCCTCCAGCTGCTGGCTGGGATCGTGCTGGCAGCGATCTCCAGGTTGGGCGGCCCGCAGATCCACGCTCTCGGGAGCGGGGCATAGCGATCCCCAGGCAGCCCCCACCAGGTGGCTGTCCATCGTGTTGGCCCCACACACAAAGGCCTCGAGCGCGGTGGCGGTGGGGTCGGCGAGCCGCAGGAAGCGCGGCGACCAGCTGCGGGCGGCGGCCAGGGCGCCATCGCTCAGCTGGGGTCCCATGAAGCCGAAGGGGATGGGCTCCAGGCCTTCCTTGGCGGCTGCTTCGGCGCTGAGGGGGCTGATGTCCAGCAAGGCGCCGTGCTCGGCGGAGCCTCGGGCGGTCACCGCATTGGCCAGCTTGACCTCGTTGAGCTGTTGATCCCCCCGCAGGCTCACCAATAGGGGCTGCTGGTGGCCGCCTTCGAAGCGGGCCAACAGCAGCAGCACCTTCACCGTCTGGGTGGGATCGAAGCCATGGGCGGAGCAGAGGTCTTCGATGCTGCTCTGCCCAGGGGTGGCGAGGGGTTCACCCTGCCCACCGGCGCGCACGCCGCCCAGCAGGGCCACGGCTTCAGGTGCCAACGACACGGCCCGTTCCTGGTTGGCGGCGTAGCGGCCGTCGCCGCTGGCCAGGATCAAGTCCTCGCCTGCCTCGGCGGTAACCATGAACTCCTGGCTTGCGGATCCGCCGATGGCACCGCTATCGGCTTCCACGGCCACGGCTCGGAGGCCGCAGCGGGCAAAGATGCGGCGGTAGGCCTGGTCCATCTCCGCGTAGGTCTGCCGCAGGGAGTCTTCATCGGCATGAAAGGAATAGGCATCCTTCATGATGAATTCCCGTCCGCGCATTAGCCCGAAACGTGGACGGATCTCATCGCGGAATTTGCTTTGAATCTGATAGAGATTCACGGGCAACTGCCGGTAGGAGCGCAGCAGGTCGCCGGCCAGTGCCGTGATCACCTCTTCATGGGTGGGTCCCAATCCGAGCTCTCGGCCCTGGCGATCCTCCAGGTGAAACATGATGCCCTCGCCAGCGGTGTAGCCGGCCCAGCGGCCACTGCGCTGCCATAGCTCTGCTGGCTGCAGCTGGGGCAGCAGAGTTTCGAGGGCACCGGCCCGATCCATCTCCTGGCGCACAACCCGGGACACCTTCTGGAGCACCCGCCACATCAGCGGCAGGTAGGCGTAAATCCCAGAGGCCACCCGGCGGATGTACCCCGCACGCAGCAACAGCTTGTGGGAAGGGATCTCGGCCTCGGCCGGATCATCGCGAAGCGTCACCAGCATTAGGCGGGAGACGCGCATGGCCGCAGATTTCAGAGGATCGCGGAACCTATCACCGACCCAAGCCCAGGGACGCAGTCGTCAGGGTGACCATCGCTGCAGCGGAGCCTCGCAACCGCTGCTAAGGTCTACGCCCAATCCCAGTTGTCCTAGGTCCGTCTCATGTCTCTCCACCCCGGTGCCGCACATGCAATGGGGTTGGGTGCAGCGGGATTAGGTCAGAAGGTGGCACTACCGCAGGAGGAAGCCGCTTCAGCCGGATCTGTGGAAGTGGGGTCGGAAGCCAGCGAAGGTTTGATCGGTATTGATGAGGTTCAGAAGGCTCTCAATCGATCCCGCGCCTCGGTCTACCGCTACACCAACACCGATCCGCGCAATCTCAACCCTCCGTTCAATCCGCGCAAGCTGAATCCGGAATACCGCAGCGATCAGAAGGATCCGCTGATGTTCCACCCCAACGAGGTGGCTCGCTTCGCCCGGGACGTCCTGCGGATCAAGGAGGTCACGGTGGAGGTGCTCAACTCCCCCTCCACAGCCACCCAGCAGTTGCTCGGTGCCATCCTCGAGGAGTTGCGTGTCATCCGCACCCGTCTCGATCACCTCGACGGTCGCCCAGCCGACCTCAGTGCCCGTCGCGATCAGCACGATCAGGGTGCCCGCCCCGCCGCCTGAACAAGACCGGCCGCCTGGCGGAACTCGCCTGGCGGAAAAAGTGTCAGAATTGTTGAAGTCTCTTGTGTCGTTACTGGTGGATGAGGTGCCTGCACCCTCCACAGCCCCATGGATCGTGTTTCCCGAGATTCCCCGTCGACCCTCAGGTCCATCAGCAGGCCCGACTGCCCCACGCCGATTCAGTTGGCCAGTCAAGAGCCCTTGGGCGACGATGGGGATGACCCTTTCAGTCCGGGCCCCCAAGCCCTACCGCTGCTCCTGGGCAGCCTGATTGCCTTGGCCACAGCCGTCGTGCCACTGACCACGGTGGTAACCGGCCGATCGTTAAACCCCATCCCGCCGAGCTTCGATGGATCTGCGCCATCTGCCGGCCTCCCCGGCGCCTGGGCTGGTGAACCTGGCGGTGGAAATCCCCGCCGGCAGCCGCAATAAATACGAATACAACGAGCAGGCGGGGGTGATGGCTCTCGATCGGGTGTTGCACTCGTCGGTGCGCTACTCGTTTGATTACGGCTTCGTTCCCAATACCCTCGCCGAGGATGGTGCCCCCCTCGACGCCATGGTGATCATGGAGGAGCCCACCTTTGCGGGCTGCCTGATTCGCGCCCGACCGATCGGCATCCTCGCCATGGTCGATTCCGGTGCCCACGACGGCAAGTTGCTGTGTGTGCCGGAGGCCGGCTTCCGTCACAAGGAAATTCGCTCGATTCGTCAGATCGCACCCAACCAGCTGGAGGAAGTCGCGGAGTTTTTCCGCACTTACAAAAACATGGAGGGTCGGGTCACCGACATCAACGGTTGGCTGGATGTGGAGGCGGTGCCGGCCCTGCTGCAGAGCTGTATCGAGGCCGCCAAGGCCAGCTGACACTGGCCTCAGGGACGGCGCTGCAGCAGGAAGCCCTCGTAGCCGAGAGCCTGGAAGATCCGGGCCGGGTCGCTGAAGCCGGCCGCGTTCACCAGGGCGGTGAGCCGGGCCTCACCGATGGGGTGGAGCCCCTGGGTGAGGGGCTCCAGGTCGTGCGGCTCCGCCTCCAGCCCGCTGGCCCGCTGAAAGCCCAACCAGGCCGCGTCCACCTGGTTTTGCAGAGGGGAGCGTTCCGGCGCCATCAGATCCACCAGCACCAGCTGGCCGCCCGGCTCCAGGCTGCGGGCCAGGGCCGTGAGGAAGGCCAGCTTGGTGCCGTCATCCGGCAACGACTGCAACACCAGCACCGACAGGGCCCCGGCGAAGCAGGCATCCGCCTGCAGCTCCTCCACCGTGGTTTGACGCCACTGGATGCCCTCACTCCCCAGGCGCTTGTGGGCCGCGGCGAGCATCTCTGCGGAGGGATCAATCGCGGTCAGCTGCCAGTCGGGGCGCTGGGCCCGGGCTTCCACCAGCTCAGCCCCCGTTCCGCAACCTGCCACCAACACACCGGCACCGGTGCGGCTGGCCAGCGGTGAAGCCGCCAGCAGGGCCACCGCCAATCGGGCCAGGCTGGCGTATCCCGGGATCAGCTGCTGCACGATCAGGTCGTAGCCGAGGGGAGCTGACAAGGCTTGAAGACGTGGACTCTGATGCTAGGCATCGGGACGGGCGTGGCTTAAGTTGGGCGGCGCACTTTGCCCCAGCTCGACCGTGCCCACCATCCGTTTTGAACAGGAAGGCCAGCAGGTCGGTTGCATCGAGGGGGCCAACCTGCGCAAGGCCGCTCTTGATGCGGGCATCAACCCCTACAAGGGACTCAACAACGTCAACAATTGCGGTGGCCTCGGCCAGTGCGGCACCTGTGTCATGGAGGTGGTGGAGGGCATCCAAAACCTTTCCCCCCGCAGCGATGTGGAAGAGGTGTACCTGGCGGATCGCCCCGCCAACTTCCGCCTCAGCTGTCGCACCACCGTCAACGGCGACGTCACCGTGCGCACCCGGCCCACCAATGCCGTGGGCAAAGGGTCCAACAGCCTGGTTGGGGCGCTCAAGTCCTTGATTGGCAGGGGCTAGGCCGCTGAAGCTCTACAGCTACCCGCGTTGCAGCACCTGCCGTAAGGCCATCGCTTGGCTGGCCGCCCGACAGCTGCAGCCTGAGATCCTCGACATCACCGAGCAGCCCCCAAGCCCTGTGGAGCTGGAGCAGGCCTTGGCGCAATTGGGGCGCCAGCGCCTGTTCAACACCAGTGGCCAGAGTTACCGCGCCCTTGGAGCTGCTGCGGTGCAAGCCCTCGACGATCAGGCGGCCCTCGCAGCTCTGGCTGCTGATGGCAAGTTGATCAAGCGGCCCTTCCTGATGACCGACGCCGGCCGCATCCTCACTGGCTTCAAGCAGCCGGAGTGGGTGGCGCTTCTAGAGGCCCAGGCTCCGGGTTAGGTGCCTGCACGTCTTCGGGTTTGACCGGGGCGGTGATCAATTGATCCAGCTCTTGGATCAGGGCCTCGATGCCGGCCCGGTTGATCTGGCTGAGGTAAGTGCCCTTGGCGCCATCGATCAGGGCGCAGAGGAGCTCCTGGGAACGCTCCAGGGCGGGCCCGCTCTCAAGGGCCGCCGCTAGTTCCTCCCAGAAGCGATCGATGAAGCGCTGCAGCAGGTCCAGCTGTACATCGTCGCGGCGAGAGAGTCGATTGCCGGTGTTGCGGGAGAGCTCCAGCAGGCTGTCGACCATGCCTGAGGCCAGCTGACGACTGATGCCGGTTTCCACCTGCAGCAGGGGTTGCAGTTGGCGCAGCGGCGGCGGCACCACGGTGCGATCAAGGCTTTGGCGCAGGCTGTAGCCCAACAGCCCCTGCAGCTCCGGGGCCAGCCGGGGGGCCACCCGGCTGAGCAGCAGCGGCGCCCAGATGCGCACCAGCTCCACCAGCGCCCGCTCATCGCTGCTGCTGGCCACGCTCTGGTGGCTGCGTAGGGCACGCAGCCGTTGGGGCCAGCGCCGCGAGCGGATCACCCCCTGGGTGCCGTCGAGGATCTGCAGCGACAGCACCTCGAACAGCTCCACCGCCAGCAGTGCCACCACGCCGCGACTAACCACGGCCCGTAGCGGCTCGAAATTGACCAGCCCCGACGTCTGCAGCCGCTCCAGCACCGGCACCACCCGCAACCAGCGCCAGAAGGGCAGCAGCAGGGGCAGGTCACTCCAGCGCCGCAACAGGGCATCGCCCCAGCTCAGCCCCGGCAGGCGCCGCCGCAGCCGGATCAGTCGCAGCAGGATGTCCAGGGCGAAGACGCTCTGGAACAGCAGCAGGTCGATGCGCCAGAAATGGTCGGTGGGGCGACCGTTTTCATCGATGGACCGCCAGTAATTGGTGGCCACCAGCGGCAGGATCTGGCCGTTCCAGAAGCGGCGCTCCTGGATCCAGCCCTTGCTCTGGATCCAGACCGGATCCAGCAGCACGGCGGCTGCTTGGCGGGCGGAGTCGCGATCGGCCCGCTGCCGTATCCGATTTTTGATCTTTTCGAGGGTGCCGGAGGCCTCCGAAGCCAGGAATGGGTTGCTGTCGATTAGCTGGGCGGTGAGCTGGGCCTGACGGTTCAACAGGGTCACCTGGCTCGCCTGGGGGACCTGGCCGGCGGGTAGAGCCTGTAGGGACAGATCCAATTGGCGAAACTGCTCGAGGTAGGCCTGGGTTTCGCGATGGGGTTCGATGCCCTTGATCGGATCCACAAGCGGTGTGACATCGGGGATCACGGTGAGCGGCACCACCAGCGGCACCGAGGGGATCGGGTAGAGGTTGCGCTGCAGCCAGAAAGTGCGCAGCGGCACGTAGGTGATGTCGAAGGCGACCCACAGCAGATTGACGCTGGCCCACGCCGCCACAAAGCGATCCCAGCTCCGCGCCCAGCGCCCTGATGACGCCGCCCTTGAAGCAGCTGTTTGAGCTTGCCAGCGGGGGCGCGCCATGGAGCCGGGCGGGTGGTGGAGTGCCTAACCTGCCGAGTCTGGCCAGGGGACCCTGACTCCGCAGGGCCCGGGGGCCTTTGCGTCAACACAATGATGCGGCCGGGCCTGCTTGGGCTCTGCTTCCCCAGCGTCCTCCCGTTTCTGAAGGCCCCACCTGTTGAACAGCCCGTTGAACACTCCCGAAAGCCTGGATCAGCCCTCCCCGTCGCCGGCTGAGCCCCCCGCCGAGACTCCCGCTCAGGCCCTTGCGGAGACACCTGAAAGCCCCTGGGCCTTCTGGCGCAGTGTGGTGATCACCCTGGCCGTGGCGTTGGGCATTCGCCAGTTTCTGGTGGAGGCCCGCTACATCCCGTCGGGTTCGATGCTGCCAGGGTTGCAGCTGCAAGATCGCCTGCTGGTGGAAAAGCTCAGCTACCGCCAGCGCGCTCCCCGCCGCGGCGAGATCGTGGTGTTCCAGTCTCCCCACCATTTCGACCCGGTGCTCTCGGCTGGTGCCAGCCGCAACCCCTTGCGCTGCCTGGTGGTGAATCTGCCTCTGATCGGCAGTCTGCCCGGGGTGGCCAGCCCCGCCTGCGATGCCTACATCAAGCGGGTGGTGGCTTTGCCGGGCGAGCGGGTGATGGTGGATCCCAGGGGGCATGTGTTCATCAATGGCCAGCGGCTGCCCGAGCCCTACGTGCAGAACGACTGCCCGGTGGACAGCCAGGGGATGGGGCCCTGCCGCACCCTCAATGCGGTGGTCCCACCAGGCCATGTGCTCACCCTGGGTGACAACCGTGCCAACAGCTGGGACGGACGCTTCTGGCCAGGGGGCCCTTTCCTGCCCCAGGACGAAATCATTGGCCGTGCCTTTTGGCGCTTTTATCCCTTCAACCAGACAGGGGCGCTGGGGGTGACAGGCTCCAGTGATCAGCCGGCGTCAAGCCGGTAGCGCGCACCCCACCCTGGATGGTCCGGCCTCCCAGGGGTTGGTTGGCTGCGTACGAGAGCGAATGGCTTGGTTCCCAGGCCCATTGCTGCTGCGGGTCGAACAGCAACCAGCGGCGCGACCCCACGCGGAGCTGTTCGGGCGGCAGCCCCAGCAGCGCGGACCCGCCCCAGCTCAGGGCCTGCCAGAGTTGCTCCACTGGCCAGCTGCGGCGGCCCACCAGCTCCTGCCAGAGCAGCGGCAGCACCAGTCCGCGGGGGGCGCCGTGGCCGGCCAGCCCAGGCCGCCGCTGGTCGAGGGGCAGCAGCTGCTCCTCCGCATCAAGCGGCAGGTGATGCACCGCCACGGCGGTGAGCACGCCATCGGCCAGGGCGGTGATCAGGGCGTGGCGATCGTCCGCTGTGCCCAGGGAGGGGTGCAGCCGCCAGCCCTCAGCGGTGGGATCCAGGTTGCTGCTGTCGGCCAGCAGGTGCCACCAGCTGACGCTGGCCAGGGGGCGGTGCTGGGCCGCCCGCAGCAACGCGACACCTGCGGCGGTGGAGAGGTTCATCAGCCGCAGGGCTGCCTCGGAACGGCTGGCGGCCAGGGTGAGCAGGCTCTGCAGAGGCAGGGTTTCGCTCAGCACCGGATCCGGCGGCCAGCCGGCCCGCAGGGCGTCGACGCCCTCGCGCACGAAGCCTCCACCGGTGAGGCTCCCATCCCTGGGTGCCACCAGCACGGGCCGCGGGCCCATCTCGCCGAGCAGCAACCCCCGCTCCAACAGGGCCAGGGGGGGCAGCTGGTCGTGGCAGGCCAGCCCGATGGCCCCTGCAGTGATCTGATCGGCGTGGGGGGCCAGCTCCTGATCGGCCCCCTCCAGGCTGAAGCTGCCCCAGCGCTCCAGGGCCAGCGGCTCCAGTCCGGGCGGGTTGAGGTTGAAGCTGAGGTTGAGGCGCTCGGGCCGGTCCCGCCAGGGGCTGGACCAGGGCAACAGGGCCACGGTGCCGTAGCCCCCCGCCGCTGCGGCGGCAGCCAGGCTGGTGAGGTTCTCAGCCCGCCCATCCCAGGGCTGCTCCAGCGCGCTGTGGGGATCCACCAGCATCGGCGCCAGCAGCCACCCCTGGGCAGCCGTGGGGGAAAGCCCGAGGGCTTCGGCCTGCTGCCCGGCCGGCTCTCCCCAGCTGAGCAGGGCACCGCTGGCATCGATCAGGGCATCGGCGCGGTGGAGGGGCTGGCCTGGCCCTGTGAGCAGTTGAACCTGCTGAAGCCAGAGGGGGCGCGTCAAATTTCAGAGCGCACCGGCGGCGGTGCGGTCCAACACGCCGCCTAGGTGTGGGGTGAGGTTCATGGCTGCCACCAGCGGGCGCCCGCCGGCTCCTTCGGGGTAGTCGATCACGGTGACGCCACCGTTGCCCTGCTTGATGGCCCAGATGTCGGCGGGCTGCAGGCCCAGCAGGCCGCAGAGAATGGTTTTGTTGACGGCGTCATGGGCCACCACTAAGGCGGTTTCGTCGTCGCTGAGGCTGGCGGCGATGCGGGCCCATGTGGCCAAGGAGCGGTCCCAGACCTGCTGCAGGGTTTCCCCCTCCGGCATCTGCACCGTCTGGGGCGCCCGCTTCCAGTCTGCGAGCAGCTGGGGCCAGCCCTCGGCGATCTCCTGCTCAAGCCGGCCTTCCCAGAGCCCGTGGCCGATTTCCACCAGGCCGGTGCTGCTGGTCAGGGGCACGCCAGGGTGGGAGGCCAGGATCGCTTCGGCGGTCTGACGGGGGCGGGCCATGCAGCTGGTGTAGGCCCGGTTGATCGTGACCGGCGCTAGGAAACGACCAGCTGCTTCGGCCTGGGAGCGCCCGGTGGCATTGAGGGGAATGTCGATCTGCCCCTGGAAGCGGCCTTCGCGATTCCAGTCGGTTTCGCCATGGCGCACCAGCAGCAGGCGCGGCCCTGGCCCCTTGGAGGGCAGGGGGTCGCCAAGGTGGGCCAGCCCGTTGAGGGATTCCACCTGCACTCCGCCGCCACTGAGGTTGAGCACTGATAGGGAGCAGTTGTCGACCCGCAGCCGGCGGAAGCCGGACAGGGGCAGATCCAGCAGCGCCAGCAGCAGGCAGCGCAGGATGGCGTTGTGGGCCACCACCAGCACCGTCTGGGGTGGACCCTGCTCGTCGGTGATTGCAGCCCCATGGCGCTCCAGCAGCTGCTCTCGGAATTGCTGGGCCTGGGCCATCAGCTCCTGCAGGGGCAGGTAGGTGTGGCCATCGGCCCGCTGCAGTTCGAGCCGTTCCGGTGCCAAACGCCACTGCCGCTCTAGCTCGGCGTGGTGCTCGCGCAGCTCCTGGCGCAACAGCCCGCTCCAGGGGGCCAGGTCAATTTCCAGCAACAGCGCATCGGACGTCGCCACCAGGCCCTGACCCTGCTCGGCCAGCAACAGCTGGGCGGTGTCGGCGGCCCGGCGCAGCGGCGAGGTGTAGGCCGCCGTGAAGGTCAGATCCCGCAGCGCGGCCCCTGTGGCACGGGCCTGGGACTGGCCGGTGTCGGTGAGGGTGGAGAGATCGTCGCGGCCCTGGATGCGGTGCTCCACATTGAAGCTGCTCTGCCCATGGCGCACCAACACAATCCGAAGGGGCACGGGCTTGACGCTGCTCTCCGCCCATCGTATGGGAGGGGGTGTGGGCAGAATCGCTCCACTCGTAAGCCCCGGAGGGCCTGCGCTTGAACGCCAGCCCCCCCCCGCAACCCCGTCCGAGCGCAGGGTGGACTGCTGGCCTGGCCCTGCTCAGCCTGGTGCTCAGTGGCTTGCTCTGGCTCAATGGCCTGGTGGACAGCCTGCAGCGCCCATCGGTGGGCAATGCCCTGGAGCTGCGCCAGCGGGAGCTGACGGCCCTGGCGGCCCCTGCCCTGCCCGCCAACTTGCGCCCGCTGCTGGCCGGGGATCAGCCGCTCCAGGCCTTGCAAAAGGAACTCCTGCAGCAGGTCAACGACGCCCCCCTGCCCCCTGCCCCCGAGCAGCAGCTGCAACTGGCTCTGCTGCAGGGTCAGACGGGGCAGCAGCAGGCGGGCCGGCAACGGCTGCTGGATCTGCAACAGCAGGTGCCTCCAGAGCAGCGGCCCCTACTGGCGGCCCTGCTCGCCCCGCCTGCGAACCGTGCCCCTGGGCCGGCGGAGGGGCTGTGGGCGGGCTGGCACCCCTCGCCCCTCACCCGTGCCTTGGCCTGCCAGGCCCTGGGCGGGAGTGTCGACGCCTGCAGCGATCAGCCGGCCCAGCGGGCGGTGGTGCTGCGCCTGTTGGGCACGGGGGTGGTGCCGGTGCTGTTGTTGCTGCTGGGCATCGGCCTGCTGCTGCGCGAGCTCTGGCTGCGCTGGCGCGGCAAGGCCCAGGCCCGGGCGCCCCTGCAGGGGCCACCCCTGACCCTGGCGGAGGCAACGCTGCTGATCGCCGGTGGCTTTGTGGTGGTGGGTGAGTTGTTGGTGCCGCTGCTGCTGGCTCCCCTGCTGCAGGGCGGACTCGGGCCGCTGGCCGCCCAGCCCGCCCTGCAGCAGGGGGTGTTGGTGCTGGGCCTGTACCTCGGTTTGATGGCGGTCCCGCTGGCACTGCTCTGGGGCCAGTTGCGGTCCCACGGTCCGCGGCCCCTAGGAGGCTGGCTGCAGTGGCACTGGCGACCACTGGGCGGCACCCTGCGCCGTGCTCTGGTCCAGGTGCTGATGGTGCTGCCCCTGGTGGCCCTGACGGGCTGGCTTCAGGAGCGGTTGGTTGGCGATCCTGGCGGCAGCAATCCCCTGCTCGAGCTGGTGCTGACCAGCGCCAACCCCCTGGCCCTGCTGTGTTTTGCCTTCACGGCCCTGGTGCTGGCACCACTGTTTGAGGAAACCCTGTTCCGCGGCGTGCTGCTGCCGGTGCTGGCCCAGCGCTGGGGCGGCCTCTGGGCCGTGCTGATCAGTGCCCTGGTGTTCAGCGTTGCCCACCTCAGCATCGGCGAATTGCCGCCCCTGTTTGTGCTCGGCTTGGGCCTGGGCTGGCTACGGCTCCAGAGCGGCAGGCTGGGGGCGAGTGTGTTGATGCACAGCCTGTGGAATGGCCTCACTTTTGCCAATTTGCTCTTGCTGGCAGGTTGAAGGCTCCAGTCCCCTTGCTGGTTCGCATCAGGGGTGGTTCAATCGCGCAGTGCTCGGGCCGTCCCTTTGGTTGCCTCCCTCTCGCCCCGGCAGGCTCCCGAAAGTCGTCTGATGGCGGGGAAACACGCCAGCCGACGGGCTCAGCGGCGCACCCTTCAGCTGATTCAGGGCTCCCTCTCGGGCCGCAGGTTGGAGCGCCGAGCTCCCTGGATCAGCAACCTCCACCGCGCCACCGACGGCACCCTGGCGGGCCTCGGCATCTGCATGCTCGCCCTCAGCGCCCTGACCCTGCACTGGCAGAACCGCTGGGGTGTGAGCTACCAGCAACTGGAGGCCTCCCAGGTGTTGGAGCACAAGCTGCAGGAATCGTCGGCGCTGCTGGAACAGCACCACCTGGGCGCGGTGAAGCGCCCGGGCTGGCTGGTGCCGACCAGCAGTGAAAAACTGGTGTACCTCCCGCCCCCTAAGTCCGCTTCCCTCTCCGTCGGTTTGCCCCTGCTGAGCAGCATTCAGTTGCGTCAGATCCGCTCGGGTTACTGATTCATGTCGATGACGTCCAGTCGTCGCCGCGGTCCCAGCCGCAGTCGCAGCAGTTCTCCCCAGCGGGTCGTGGCGATCCAGCCGGTGCCCACCGGTCGTTTGCTGGCGGTTTACGGGCTGTTGTGCGCGGGCCTGGTGGGGCTGGCCGTACGGCTGGCCTGGTTGCAGGTGGTCGATGCGACCAACCTCCAGAACCGCGCCCACGCCATCCAGACCCAAACCACCAAGCCGATCGGCAAGCGACGCACGATCGTTGATCGCAATGGGCGCCTGGTGGCCCTTGATGAACAGCGCTTCACCCTCTGGGCCCATCCCCGTTATTTCAATTTCCCGGGCGACGACCCCCAGAAGATCCGCAGCGTCGATGAGGTGGCCAGCAAGGTGGCGGCGGTGTTGGCCCTGCCGAAAGCCGGGCTTCTGCAAACGATGGCGGGCCGCCGCAGTGGCATCAAGCTGCGCACAGACCTGGATCCGGAGACGGCTGAGCGGGTGCGGCAGCTGGGAATCAGTGGCCTGGATCTCGAGGCCTACCCCCACCGCATCTATCCCCAGGGCCCCCTGTTTGCCAACGTCGTCGGCTTCCTCAACCTGGAGCGCGTGCCCCAGGCCGGCCTGGAGCAAAGCCGCGATGGCGACCTCAAGCGCCAGGAAACGGCCCTGCAGATGCGCCGCGGCGCCGACGGCACCCCACTGCCCGCTGGCCTGACAGCCGGCTCTCTCTACGGCGACGACCTGCGCCTGCAGCTCACCCTCGATGCCCGGCTGCAGCAGGTGGCCCAGCAGGCCCTGGTCAAGCAGGTCAAGAAATGGAATGCCAAGCGCGGTGCGGCCCTGGTGATGGACGTGCGCAACGGCGAAATGCTGGCGCTGGCTTCCACCCCCACCTACGACCCCAACGCCTTCTGGAAGTTCAACCCCGGTCTGTTCCGCGAGTGGTCGGTGCAGGACCTCTACGAACCGGGCTCCACCTTCAAGCCGATCAACCTGGCCCTGGCCCTGCAGGAAAAGGCGATCCAGGCCAATGGTCGGGTGGCCGACACCGGTCAGCTGACGATCGGGGGCTGGCCGATCTTCAACCACGACAAGCGGGCCAATGGCCTGATTGATTTCCCCACCGTGCTGCAGGTGTCGAGCAACGTGGCGATGGTGAAGGCGATGGCTCAGGTGAAGCGGGACCGCTTCTGGCAGTGGCTGCGCACCTTCGGGATTGATGAAAGGCCCGACACCGACCTGCCGGGGGCGGTGGCCGGGGAACTCAAGCCCCGCAATGCCTTTACCAGCCAGGCGATTGAGCCGGCCGTGGCTGCCTTTGGCCAGGGCTTCTCCTTGACGCCGCTGAAGCTGCTGCAGCTGCACGCCATGTTGGCCAATGGGGGCCGGCTGGTGAGCCCGCACATCACCCGAGGTCTGCGCTCAGGAGATGCACTGGCCAGCGCTCCGGGTGGGAGCGGGATGCCGTTGCTCGATCCCGCCGTCACCCGCACGGTGATGGGCTGGATGGAGTCGGTGGTGGAGAACAGCAGTGGCTTGGGCATCAAGATTCCCGGTTACCGGATCGGCGGCAAGACGGGCACCGCCCAGAAAGCGGAGCGGGGTGTGTACATCCCGGGGGCTCTGATCACCAGCTTTGTCGGGCACCTGCCCATCGACGACCCGCGCTACGTCGTGCTGGTGGTGGTGGATGAACCGAAGGGCGGCAACATCTACGGCTCCACGGTGGCGGCCCCGGTCGCCCGCCAGATCATCGACGCCCTGCTGGTGCTGGAGCGGATTCCGCCCTCGCGCCCCAAGGCCTGACGGCTCGTGTTGCCGTTCCCTCAAGGATCGGTCTGCCGTCTGGGTGCATCCGTCCACACTGGCTAGCGTGATGGCACCCAGGGCTGATGCCCAGCCAGCTCGACCCGTCCCTGCCCATGGCCAACCTGCTCGATCAACTCGCTGCCATGACCGTGGTGGTGTCCGACACCGGCGATATTGATGCGATCAAGCAGTTCACCCCCCGCGACGCCACCACCAACCCGTCGCTGATCCTGGCCGCAGCCCAGATTCCCACCTACCAAAACCTGATCGACCGCTCCCTGCAGGAGTCGCGCCAGGTGATGGGGGCCGATGCCGGCGCCGGCGCGGTGGTACGGGAAGCCCTCGATGAAATCTGCGTCACCTTCGGCAAGGAGATCCTCAAGATCGTGCCCGGCCGCGTGTCCACAGAAGTGGACGCCCGCCTCAGCTACGACACCGAAGCCACCATCGCCAAGGCCCGCAAACTGATCGGCCTGTACAACCAGGCGGGCATCAGCAACGACCGGGTGCTGATCAAGGTGGCGTCCACCTGGGAGGGCATTCGTGCCGCCCAGCAACTGGAGCAGGAGGGCATCCACTGCAACCTGACCCTGTTGTTCGGTTTTGCCCAGGCGGTGGCTTGCGCCGAGGCCGGCGTCACCCTGATCTCCCCCTTCGTGGGACGCATCCTCGATTGGTACAAGAAGAGCACCGGCCGCGACGTCTACCCCGGCCCAGAAGATCCCGGTGTGATCTCCGTGAGCCAGATCTTCAACTACTTCAAAACCTACGGCTACAAAACCGAGGTGATGGGAGCCAGCTTCCGCAACATTGAGGAGATCATCGAGCTGGCGGGCTGTGATCTGCTCACCATCTCGCCGGCGCTGCTCGATCAGTTGCGCCATACCGAAGGGGAACTGGAGCGCAAACTCAACGCCTTTGATCCGGCTCCCACCGAAGCCCAAATCCATCTCGATGAAGCCCACTTCCGCCAGATGCTGGCGGCCGATCCGATGGCCACCGAGAAGTTGGATGAGGGGATCCGCGGCTTCTGCAAGGCGATCGAAGCCCTGGAGGCCCAGCTGGCCCATCGCCTGGCCGAGCTCGAGGGTGGTGCCGCGTTCAGCCATGCCGTGCACGAGATCTTCCTGCTCAATGATCTCGATGGCGATGGCTGCATCACCCGCGAGGAGTGGCTGGGCAGTGATGCGGTGTTCGATGCTCTCGACACCGATAAAGATGGCCGGCTCGCCCCGGACGACATCAAGGGTGGATTGGGAGCGGCCTTGGTTGGTGCTGGCTAGAGCCAGCCTTAACCGGCGTGGGGCACACTGGCCCCATCTCCGTCCGTAGCCGTCGCACCGTGAACGCCCTCGACACCATGCGCGCCCTGGCCAGCAACGGTGAGGTGGTCACTGTGGAGCCTGGGGAGCTGATTTTTGCCTCGGGGGAATCGGGCGATTGCATGTTTGGCCTGCTGGAGGGCTCGGTGCAGTTGAGCTGGAACGGCGACCAGGGCCATGAGCAGATCAATGCAGGCGATGTGTTCGGTGCCGGTGCTCTGGTGACGAGCGATCACCGCCGCTACGGCAATGCCCGGGCTTTAACCCCCTGCCGGTTGCTGGTGATGAACCGCGAAAAGTTTCTGTTTGCTGTGCAGGAGTCGCCGATGTTTGCGATCGAACTGCTGGGCTCGATCGATCAGCGCCTGCGGCAACTCAAGGATTGCACCAAGATCTGAGGCTTGCACCAAGATCTGAAGCCCGCCTTCAGGAGCGCTGGAACAGCAAGCGGCGGATCACCCGTTGGGCGATGTCGCCATAGCCCATCTCACCGGAAAGGATCTGGGCAATGCGCTGCGGTGCGGTGGGGCGCTTGATGCCCAGCTGGTAGCCCACCCGCGGCACCCGGTAGAACACCTGGGCGATGCGTTTGCCCCAGGCCATCGACTCGCCCCATTCGGCCCGCATGCGGCGCGTGTAGCCGGCCAGGGCCGAGGGCTCACCGGCCAACCAGGCTGCGATCGCCTCAGCGGCCCGGCAGCCGCTGATCAGGGCGGGACGCAGACCTTCGGCCAGGAAGGGATCGCACAGCGAGGCGGCATCGCCTACCACCACCAGCCCGGTGTTCTCCCCCTGGCCATGGAGCGGGTGGTGGCCATCCCAGATGCGCAGCTGGCCCGCACGGCGCTCGCCGGCATCGGCGGGCAGGCCCAGGCTGGGCAGTAATTGGCTCAGCACCGCATCGGCATCGGCGGGATCGCGGCCGATGAAGGTGCCCACGCCGATGCTGTAGCCCCCCTGGCGGGGGAAGGACCAGCAGAAGCCATGGCGCACCAAACCGAATTCAAAGCGGGCGGTGCTGGGCTCGCTCACGGCACATTCCACCTCCACCGACACCGTGTCGGCAAAGCGCGGCCGGGCTGGCCCCAGGCCATGGCGGGCCGCCAACTGCGATCCCGAGCCGTCGGCGATCACCACCGCCCGCGCCTGGAGCGATAGGGCTGCGCCGGTTGGCCCGATCGCCTGCAGCTGCCAGTGATCCCCTGATCGCTGCAGGCTCTGCACCGCCACGCCCGGCTGGAAGTCCACCCCAGCTGCCGTGGCCTGCTCCACCAGGTAGGAATCGAGCACGGAACGCCGCACGATCCAGAAGGGGGCATCGCCGGGCAACACGGCCGTCACGGGGTCGCCCAGGCACCAGGTGAAACGCACCTGGTCGATCACCGCATCCACGGCCGGGCCCAGGTCAAAGGGGAACAGCGCCTGCATCGAGGCCGCCATGCCGCCCCCACAGGGCTTGGGGCGTGGGAAGGCGGCGCGATCCAAGAGGACCACCTTCTGACCCTGCTGCGCCAGGTGGAAGGCCGCTGCGCCACCAGCAGCGCCGGCCCCCACCACCACCACGTCAGCTGGCGTGGCGTTCACACCTTGAGGATGTCGGCTTCCTTCTCGGCCAGGTGCTTCTCGAGCTCGGCGATGAACTTATCGGTGAGCTTCTGCACCTTGTCCTGATCATCGCGGCTCTGATCTTCTGAGAGCTCGCCGTCCTTCTCCTGCTTTTTCACCTTGTCGATGGCATCGCGGCGCACGTTGCGCAGGGCCACCTTGCCCTCTTCGGCATACTTCGCGGCCAGCTTGCAGAGCTCCTTGCGGCGATCTTCGGTGAGGGGCGGGATGTTGATCCGGATTACCTTGCCGTCGTTGTTGCAGGTCAGGCCCAGATCACTCATGGAGATGGCCTTCTCAATCAGTCCCATCGAGCCGGTATCGAACGGCTGGATCTGAATCGTTTGGGAATCGGGGGTGGACAGGGTGGCCAGAGACTTCAGCGGCGTCTCAGCGCCGTAGTACTCCACACTGATTTTGTCGAGCAGGGAGGGGTTGGCCCGGCCCGTGCGGATGGTGTTGAAGGTGCGCTGGGTCGCTTCGAGCGACTTGCGCATGCTGGCTTCCAAATCCATGGCGGGGGTCAGGGGTGAATGCGGGTGCCGATCGGCTCGCCGGCCACGGCGCGGCCGATGTTGCCGGCGCCGAACAGATCAAACACCACAATGGGAATGGCGTTGTCCTTGCAGAGGGAAATGGCCGTGCCGTCCATCACCTCGAGCTCGGAGCTGAGCACCTCCAGGAACGAGAGGCTCTCGTAGCGCACAGCATCGGTGTGCTTGTTGGGGTCTTTGTTGTAGACGCCATCCACCTTGGTGGCCTTGAACACCACATCGGCGCCGATCTCAGCGGCCCGCAGGGCTGCGGTGGTATCGGTGGTGAAGAAGGGGTTGCCGGTGCCGGCGGCAAAGATCACCACCCTGCCCTTTTCCATGTGGCGGATCGCCTTGCGGCGGATGTAGGGCTCGGCTACCTCCTGCATCGAGATGGCGCTCTGCACCCGGGTGGGCACGCCAGCCCGCTCGAGGCCGTCCTGCAGGGTGATGGCGTTCATCACGGTGGCGAGCATGCCGACGTAGTCGGCGGTGGCCCGGTCCATACCGGCGGCCGATCCTTTCAGGCCGCGGAAGATGTTGCCACCACCCACCACGATCGCCAGTTGGGTGCCACCGGCCACGCAGGCGGCCACATCGGAGGCAATGGACTGCACGATCGCCGGATCGATGCCATAGCCCTGCTCCCCCATCAGCGCTTCGCCGCTGAGTTTGAGCAGCACGCGCTTGTAACCCATCGACCCCACTGATTTGCCGCACCGTAGCAACGCCCTTGCGTCCTGCCCGCCCAACCGCTTCAGTGCCACAAAGCGTGAGCGCCATGGGCCACCTTCCCCTCGGCCAGCCCCAGCCTTACCGCCAGCCGCGATCCTGTGGCGTGATGGCGCGCCTCACCCTTTCGGCCCTGGATCGGGCCAGCGCCGACCCGGCGATCTGGCGCGAACCCGATGTGCACCGGGCCGTGTTGATCAGCGGCCTCACCGTGCTGGTGAGTGCCCTGGCCCAGCTCCAGGACGACCTGGGCTGAGCCGTGCCTAAAACTCAATCCCTCGCTGAGCTTTCACGCCCTGCTCCCGGAAGGGATGGCGCAGCAATTTCATTTCCGTCACCAGATCGGCCCGCTCCACCAGGGCCGGGGGGGCACCGCGGCCGGTGAGGGCCACGTGGGTGAGCTCGGGGCGCAGGGTCAGGCCCTCCAGCACCTGTTCCACCGCCAGGTAGCCCAGCTTGAGGGCGACATTCACCTCATCGAGCACCACCAGCTTGCGGTTGGCGTCGGCGAGGTAGCTGAGCGATCTCTCCCAGGCGGCCTGGACCAACACACGATCCCGCTCCCGGTCCTGGGTTTCCCAGGTGAAGCCCTCGCCCAGGGCGTGCCAGGCCAGCGCGTCGCCAAACAACTCCAGGGCCTTGGCTTCGCCGGGCTGCCAGCCGCCCTTGATGAACTGCACCACCGCCACCGCGTCGCCGTGGCCCAGGGTGCGCAGCACCAGCCCTAGGGCTGCGGTGGTCTTGCCTTTGCCATCGCCGGTGAACACCAGCACCAGCCCCTTCTCCAGGTTGCGCTCACCCACTCGCTGCTGCTGCACCTCCTTGCGCCGTGCCATGCGGCGGCGGTAGCCATCGGCATCCGCTTCTGGCGCCAGAGCGCCGCCGGGGCCTAGTTCCGCTGCCACCGCATCGAGGGCCGACCCTGGCGCAGTGGCGTCGGGCTGGAATGCGGTGGGATCGGGTTGGCTCACGGCAGGGCAACGGCAAGGCAGCCACTCTGGCGGGCTTAGGCCACCGACTGCCGGCGCGCCAGGGCCGCATCCACCGCCTGCTGCTGGTCGCGGCGGGTGATCCAGTGGTGATAGGTGCGGGTGTGAATGGCCACGGAGTGACCCATCATCCGGGCTGCCACGGTGTCGGGCAGGCCGATGTGGATGGTGCGCACCGCCCAGGCATGGCGCAGGTCGTAGGGGGTGATCGGCAGGTCGTAGCGGCGAAATTGTTCCGCCACCCGCCGGCCCACCTGCTGCAGGGTGGTGCGGCGTAGGTCGGTGGCCACTGGGGGCAAAGGTGGGGCGGTGCTCCCCAGTTGCTCCAGGCCGAAGTGTTCCACCCACTCCGGCTGGAACGGCCACACCTGGTGCTCCCCGGTTTTGGAGGTGGGCAGCACCCGGATCACCCGGTCGCCGCCGGGGGCCAGGGCCGAGAGGTCGCAGAAAAAAATCTCGTGGTTGCGTAGGCCATAGGTGGCCATCAACGCGTAGGCCAGCCGCCAGCTGGGGTTGGGGATCTGTTCGGCCAGGGCGAGGATCTGCGGATCGCCGGGCAGCCTGCGGAACTGGGCCGCATGCAGGCC
The DNA here is from genome assembly GCF_024346435.1 of Cyanobium sp. Alchichica 3B3-8F6. Lineage (NCBI taxonomy): Bacteria > Bacillati > Cyanobacteriota > Cyanophyceae > Synechococcales > Prochlorococcaceae > Cyanobium > Cyanobium sp. Alchichica 3B3-8F6. The sequence continues at coordinate 58,649 of NZ_JAGQCZ010000005.1, forward strand.
GTAGCCCGCCGCCCGTTCGGCCCAGTCCTCGGGCAAGGGCTGGCCCAGGTGGCGGGCCAGGGCCGCCAGGGCGGTGCCGCACTGCTGGCGACTGCGGCTGGTTGGGGCATAGCTCTCCAGAACCGTCTCCAGCAACGGCAGGCCCAGGGGCCAGTTCCGTTCCGCCGCCACCGCCGCCAGGCGCCGCAGGTAGGGACGGTAGGCGCTGGTCCAGGTGGTGCGGCAGCCGGCGGGGTTGCGGCGGCGGCGGGGGTCGGCGAAGAAGGCCGCCTCGAAGCTCTCCAGCCCGAGGGGATCGCCGCAGCCCTTCACCACCGGCCTCGTCACCCGCTCGGTCACAGGGCTTCCTGGGGTCGGTTCCGGCAGCGCCCGGGCCCACACCGACCAGTCGAAACGCCCCTGCTGGAGCTGACGCAGCGCCTCCTTGAGGCGCTCCCTGGCCTGATCCAACCCCGCTGCGTCGGCGGGCAGCCCCAGGCTGATGCGCTGCACGGGGTGCCGACCCGTCCCATGGCGGCAGGGCAGCGGCCCCCGCAGCCCCAGCCGTTGGCCGCGCAGCTCCAGACGTAGCGAAAGCCCCGCCCGCGCCAGGGCGCTGTTCTCCTGCGCCAGCTGGGCCTGCAGGCTCGCCAGATCGGGCACCGCAGCTCCGCTTGCCATGGCCCTTGCACAGGTCTCGACGTTATCGATCCGACGCCGAAGCCGCTAGGGGTGTAGCGGCAGCGTTACGCTCGGCCTTCCTGAGCCGCACGGAACGAGGGCATGGCCAAGGTTGGCGTGCTGCTGCTGAACCTCGGCGGGCCCGAGCGTATTCAGGACGTCGGTCCGTTTCTCTACAACCTGTTTTCCGATCCGGAGATCATCCGGCTGCCGAATCCTGCTCTCCAGAAGCCACTGGCCTGGTTGATCAGCAGTCTGCGGGCCGGCAAATCCCAGGAGGCCTACCGCTCGATCGGCGGTGGCTCGCCCCTGCGGCGCATCACCGAACATCAGGCCCGGGAGCTCCAGAGTGAATTGCGCTCCAGGGGCATCGAGGCCACCAGCTACGTGGCCATGCGCTATTGGCATCCCTTCACCGAATCGGCGGTGGGCGACATCAAGGCCGACGGAGTGGATGAGGTGGTGGTGCTGCCCCTCTATCCCCACTTTTCGATCAGCACCAGCGGCTCGAGTTTCCGGGAGCTGCAGCGGCTGCGTCAGGCCGATACAGGCTTTTCGCGCCTGCCGATCCGCTGCATCCGCAGTTACTACGACGACCCCGGCTACATCGGAGCTATGGCCGGCCTGATTGCCCGCGAGATCCAGGCCTGCCCCGAGCCGGCCCAGGCCCATGTGTTCTTCAGTGCCCATGGGGTGCCCAAGAGCTACGTGGAGGAGGCTGGCGACCCCTACCAGCAAGAGATCGAAGCCTGCGCGCGCCTGATCATGGAGCGGCTCGAGCGCGATCTGGGCCACGCCAATCCGTTCACCCTGGCCTACCAGAGCCGGGTGGGTCCGGTGGAGTGGCTCAAGCCCTACACCGACGACGCCCTGCAGGAGCTGGGGGCCGCCGGTGTGACCGATCTGGTGGTGGTGCCGATCAGTTTCGTCAGTGAGCACATCGAAACGCTCGAAGAAATCGACATCGAATACCGGGAAATCGCCACCGAGGCGGGCATCATCAATTTCAGGCGCGTCCCGGCCTTGGACACGACCCCAGCTTTCATTCACGGCCTGGCCGATCTCGTGCAGCACGCCCTGGAGGGCCCCGAGGTCAACCTGGATCAGGCCGCCGAGTTGCCCACCAAGGTGAAGCTCTATCCCCAGGACAAGTGGGCCTGGGGCTGGAACAACAGCTCCGAAGTGTGGAACGGTCGCTTGGCGATGGTGGGCTTTTCCGCTTTCCTGCTGGAACTGATCAGCGGACGGGGCCCCCTGCATGCGCTCGGCCTGCTTTAAACACCGCCCCCTGACGAAACGTTTCAAAGGCCCTTTCAGACGTTGTTTGACACGCTGCTCAACAGGGTTTTGCAGGGGTGAAAGAACCGCTGCCTGGCCCGGTCTGATCTGTGCGGCTGTGGCTGTCACGGTTCAGCTGGCTTGCGGTACGGCCCTCGCGCAAGCCCATTGGCAGATGGGGGTGTTTCCGGTAGCCAACTTCCTGGCCTACACCAGCCACTTCGGCACCCGCACGGGGCCCTGGGGCCGGGTGGAGCCCCACTACGGCCTCGATATCGCCGCCCCGATGGGCTCGCCGATCCGCAACTGGTGGGCCGGGGTGGTGCAGGACGTGATCCACGACGGAGCCTGTGGCATCGGTCTGGTGATCCGCTCGGGGGACTACGAGCACATTTATTGCCATCTCGCCGGCCACGTGGCCGGCGGCACCTATCGCAGCGGCCCCGTCGCCCTGTGCCAGGGGCAACGGCTGCGCACCGGTCAGTTGATCGGCCATGTGGGCATGAGTGGTCGCACCACCGGCCCCCATCTGCACTGGGGCATGCGTCACGGCGGGCGCTGGCTCGATCCCGCCCAGATTCTGCGGGCCATGGCGGCAGGCCGCGTCAAAAGCCGCGCCGGCACCTAGGGTTGCCGTAGTTCGAGAACCAGCCTCAGTGGTTGGCCTGCTGCAGCCGTGACGCTGACGCCCCTCACTCCTGCGGCCCAGTCCGCCCCTGCTGTTTCCAATGGCGACAGCTCCACCGTTACGGCCAACCCTCCGCAACGCGTTAGTGGCGGCTACGCCCTGATGGATGCGCTGCATCGCCATGGGGTGGAGCACATCTTCGGCTACCCCGGCGGCGCGATCCTGCCGATTTACGACGAGCTGCACAAGGCCGAGGCCCGCGGCTGGCTCAAGCACATCCTGGTGCGCCATGAGCAGGGCGGCACCCATGCCGCCGACGCCTATGCCCGCGCCACCGGCAAGGTGGGTGTGTGCTTCGGCACCTCTGGGCCCGGCGCCACCAACCTGGTTACCGGCATCGCCACCGCCCAGATGGACTCGGTGCCGATGGTGGTGATCACCGGGCAGGTGCCCCGGGCATCCATCGGCACGGATGCCTTCCAGGAAACTGACATCTTCGGCATCACCCTGCCGATCGTGAAGCACTCCTGGGTGGTGCGCGACCCGGCTGATATCGGCCGAATCGTGGCCGAGGCCTTCCTGATCGCCGCCAGCGGCCGCCCCGGCCCGGTGCTGATCGATGTGCCTAAGGACGTGGGCCTTGAGGAATTCGACTACACCCCGGTGGCCCCTGGTACGGCCATCCCCGCCGGTTTCAAGCTGCCCCCCAGCCCCGATCCGGCGGCGATCGCCGCGGCCCTGACGCTGATTCGTCAGGCTCGCCGTCCCCTGCTGTATGTGGGAGGTGGCGCTGTCAGCAGCGGTGCCCATGGTGCCGTCAAGCAACTGGCTGAGCGCTTCCGGTTGCCCGTCACCACCACCTTGATGGGCAAGGGGGCCTTCGATGAGAAGCATCCCCTGGCGGTGGGCATGCTGGGCATGCATGGCACCGCCTACGCCAATTTCGCGGTCACCGAGTGCGATCTTTTGATCGCCACCGGCGCTCGCTTCGACGATCGGGTCACCGGCCGGCTCGATGGCTTCGCGCCCCGGGCCCAGGTGATTCACATCGACATCGATGCGGCTGAAATGGGCAAGACCCGCCTGCCGGATGTGGCGCTGGTTGCCGATGTGCAGGCCGCGCTGGAGGCTCTACTGGCGGCGTCTGCCGGGGAGAGCAGCGAAGGCCGCACCGAAGCTTGGTTGCAGCGGATCGACAGCTGGAAGCAGCACTACCCCCTGGTGGTGCCCGCTCCCGAGGGCGACATCGCCCCCCAGGAGGTGGTGGTGGCCCTGCGCGAGCTGGCGCCCGATGCCTTCTACACCACGGATGTGGGTCAGCATCAAATGTGGGCGGCCCAGTTTCTCCACAACGGTCCCCGCCGCTGGATCAGCTCGGCGGGCCTAGGCACCATGGGCTTCGGCATGCCTGCCGCCATGGGTGTGCAAACGGCCTTCCCCCACGAGCAGGTGATCTGCGTGGCTGGCGACGCCAGCATCCTGATGAACATCCAGGAGTTGGGCACCCTCAGCCAGTACAACCTGCCGGTGAAGGTGGTGGTGCTCAACAACGGCTGGCAGGGCATGGTGCGTCAGTGGCAGGAAAGCTTCTACGGCGAGCGCTATTCCGCCTCCGAGATGACCGGTGGCATGCCCAACTTCGCGGCCCTGGCGGAATCCTTCGGGGTGCGGGGCGTGCTGATCGACGATCGGGCCAGCCTGCGCCAGCAGCTCCAGGCGGCCCTCGACCATCCGGGCCCGGTGTTCATTGACGTCAAGGTGCGCCGCAACGAAAACTGCTACCCGATGGTGCCCCCCGGCGCCAGCAACGCCCAGATGGTGGGCTTGCCCAGCCATCCCGAGCTGGCCATCGACACCACCCGCCACTGCCATGCCTGTGGCAGCACCACCGAAAGCGCCCATCTGTTCTGCCCCAACTGCGGCGCCAAGCTTTGAGGTGGCTTGCGGCACTGATCGCGGCCCTCGTCCTGTTGTTCTGGCCTGGTGCGGCGCTGGCGGCTGAGATGCTGCAGGTACGGGGCGCCACCCTGTTGCAACTGGGTGATCAGAACCGCAGCTACACCGTCCAGTTGGCTTGCATCGTGGTGCCCGAGGCCCAGCAGAGCGAGGCGGTGGATTGGCTGCGTCAGGCCGCCCCCCGCCGCACTCGGGTCAATCTGCGGCCCATGGGCCAGAACCAGGGGGTTCTGCTGGCCCGGGTGCAGACCCTCTCGGCTCCCCAATACCGATCAGGCAGCGCTTCCGGCAGCACGGATCTGGCCAGCGGTTTGGTTGCCGCCGGCCTGGCTCAGGTTGCCGCTGACGCCGATCCCAGTGGGGATTGTGCCAATCTCGGCGCCTGATCCTGTTGCTTGGGCTGATTCCGTGAGTTTGAACCGCACTGCGAAAGGCATTGTGCTGGTGCCTTCCCTGCTGCTGGGCGGAGCCTTCCTGGCGGCCGGCGTATGGAGCGACGGACCCGCAGCCAGCAACAAGATGTTGGCCCTGAGCCTCGGGGGGGTGTTGATGGCCGCCGGCTTGCTGGCCCAATTGTTGCCCGACAGCCAGCCGGAAGAGTCAGATCCCGATTGAAGAGGCCCCCCACCGGTTAGCCCCCCAGCCGCGGCCTTCCTACTTCTTTTGCTGCTGCTTGGCCTGGGCCGAGAACTGGGCGATCACGTCATCGACGAATTTCTTGTCGGCGGTGGTGATCTTCGGGTAGCAGCCTTGCTTCACGCGGCCCACGATCTGCACGATGGTGCCGTTGATGATCTGGGAGGCCTCCAGCTTGCCTGCACCGGCGATCTGGCCGCCGTGGGTGGCGGTGACCACGTAGGTGATCGCCTTGGCGTTGGAGATCACGGCGTTCTGCACGGGCACCTTCTGCTCGACTGCCAGTTCGCAGACGTTGACGGCGGCGGCCAGAGCCATGTCGTTCATCGTCTCCAGGCTGGCGGGCTTGGCGGCCGCCGCGGCAGGGGCTGACGACTGGGCCAGGCCGGGCGCTCCGAGCAACGCCGTTGCTCCCGCTACAGCCGTGACGCCAGCGAAAGCCGTGGCGCTAAGGGCGGAAGCAGTGAACCGGGCCAGGGAAAAACGAGACACAGAAACCGTCGGACGGGTAAACAGCATCCTTCCACTGTGGCATCCGTGTCGGGCCCGTGATAGGGGAGCTGCGCTTGGGTGGCCGCCTTCACAGTTGGCCCCAGGCCCGTCCAGTGGCGCCAGAGTTGGTTTGGCTGCCCTTGTCGGATGCGCACCGTCAATCCCCTGCCTGCCGAAACCCTGGCTGCTCCCCTGGTGGTGCCATTCGCGGCGGTGGGTCTTGGGGCGATTGCCCAGGTGGGGGGCAAAAACGCCTCCCTGGGCGAGATGATCCGCGAGCTCGCCGGCGCGGGGGTGCGGGTGCCGGGAGGCTTCGCTACCACCGCCGCTGCCTATCGCCACCTGTTGCGCAGCAATGGCCTCATGGCACCGCTGGCGGAGCTGCTCACGGGGCTGGATGCTGACGACCTCGGCGCCTTGCAGAGCGCTGGCAAGGCCGCCCGTAGCCTGCTGCTGGATGCCGAGCTGCCCGCCGATTTGGCCGAGGCGATCCTGGCGGCCTATCGGGAGCTGGCAACACCAGATGGCGGTTTCCCAGCCGTTGCGGTGCGCTCCAGTGCCACCGCCGAAGACCTTCCCAACGCCAGCTTTGCCGGGCAGCAGGAGACCTACTTGAACATCGAGGGTGAGGCGGCCCTGCTCGATGCCTGCCGGCGTTGCTACGCGTCGCTGTTCACCGATCGGGCGATCTCCTACCGCCAGCTCAACGGCTTCGATCACCTCGAGGTGGCCCTCTCGATCGGGGTGCAGCGGATGGTGCGCTCCGACCGCGCCTGTGCCGGGGTGATGTTCAGCATCGACACCGAAACCGGCTTCCGCGATGCGGTGCTGCTCACGGCCGCCTACGGCCTGGGCGAAAACGTGGTGCAGGGGGCTGTCAACCCCGACGAGGTGCTGATCTTCAAGCCCACGCTGGAGCAGGGTTTCGCGCCGATCCTGAGCAAGCGGCTGGGCAGCAAGGCGATCCGGATGGTGGTTGGCCAGGCGGGGAGTGGCGAGGGTGGCGCGCCCGTGCACAACGAGCCGGTGCCCCAGGCCGAGCGCGATCGCTTCGCCCTCAGCGACAACGAGTGCCTCACCCTGGCCCGCTGGGCCTGCCGGATTGAGCGCCATTACAGCGCCCAGAGCGGGTCCCCCACCCCGATGGACATCGAGTGGGCCAAAGACGGCCTGACGGGGGAGCTATTCATCCTCCAGGCCCGCCCCGAAACCGTGCAGTCGCAGCAGCAACAGGCGGTGCTCCGCAGCTGGCACCTGGAGCCTCACCAGGCCGAAACCCTGGTGAGCGGCCGTGCCATCGGCGCCTCCGTCAGCAGCGGCGTGGCACGGGTGATCCGCCACCCCTCCGAGATTGAGCGCTTCGAGAGCGGCGATCTGCTGATCACCGAGCGCACCGATCCCGACTGGGAGCCGATCCTCAAGCGGGCTAGCGGGGTGGTGACCGACCAGGGCGGCCGCACCTGCCATGCGGCGATCATTGCCCGGGAGATGGGCATCACCGCCATCGTTGGCACCGGGGACGCCACCCGCCGCATCCACGACGGTGACCCCATCACGATCAGCTGCTGCGAAGGCGATGTGGGCCGGGTGTACCGCGGCACCCTGCCGTTCTCGGTGACGGAGCAGCCCATCGGCGATCTGCCCGCCACCCGCACCCAGATCCTGATGAACGTGGGCAACCCGGAGGAGGCCCTCAACCTGGCGGCCATCCCCTGCGATGGGGTGGGGCTGGCCCGGCTTGAGTTCATCATTGCCAATCACATCAAGGTGCACCCGATGGCCCTACTCCAGCCGGACCGGGTTGCCGATCCAGCGGAACGCATGGCGATCGCCCAGCTGACGGCCGGCTACGCCAGCCCGGCCGAGTACTACGTGGATCTGCTGGCCCAGGGCATGGCCCGCATCGCGGCGGCCTTCTATCCCCGGCCAGTGATCCTGCGCTTGTCCGATTTCAAAAGCAACGAGTACGCCAAGTTGCTGGGGGGCGCCGCTTTCGAGCCCAGCGAGGAGAACCCGATGCTCGGCTGGCGGGGCGCCTCCCGTTATTACGCTCCCGCCTTCCGTGACGCCTTTGCCCTGGAATGCCAGGCCCTCAAGCGGGTGCGCGAGGGCATGGGCCTGACCAACGTGATCCCGATGGTGCCCTTCTGCCGCACCCCCGAGGAGGGCGACAAGGTGCTGGCTGAGATGGCCCGCTCCGGCCTGGTGCGGGGCGAGAACGGGCTGGAGGTGTATGTGATGTGCGAGCTACCCAGCAATGTGATCGGGGCCGAAGCGTTTGCGGAGCGTTTTGACGGCTTTTCGATCGGCTCCAACGACCTCACCCAGCTCACCCTGGGCCTGGATCGCGATTCGGCGCTGGTGGCGGAGCTGTTTGATGAGCGCCACGCCACCGTGAAGGCCATGATCCGGCTTGCGATCCAAACGGCCCGGCGCTGCGGCCGCAAGATCGGCATCTGCGGCCAGGCCCCCAGCGATTACCCCGATTTTGCCCGCTTCCTGGTGGAGGAGGGCATCAATTCGATCAGCCTCAACCCCGACGCCCTGATCGCCACCCGGCTGGAGGTGGCCCGTATCGAGGCGAGCCTGGGCTGAGCGCCCGACCAGATTCGCCTCTCCAATCCGTTTAGCCGATCCGCCGCAGTACCGGCCCCTGGCTGGGGCGGATCTGGGCCGGCAGCTGCTGGCTGGCGATCGGCTGCAGGGTGCGCATGTTGTAGGTGGTGTAAACGGTGCGGCCCGTCGTGCTGCCCTCTCCGGTGCCCTCGCCCCGGGGCCAGAAGGCATCGATCAAGGTGAGCGTCTGCACCGGTGGCGAGGGATCCTGCAGCCGACGGCGCGGCCCACTGCCCAGGGCGCCGAGGTTGAGCAGATCCAGCTGGCCCACCCTGCCGGGGAAGTAGGCGTGGTGGTGGCCACTGATGTAGGCGTGGGCACCGGTGCGCTCCAGCAGTTGGCGCAGGGCGTCGCTCTGTTGCAGCACGTTGCCGGGGGTGTCCCTGCCCTGCCCCACCGCATAGAGGGGCAGATGGCCCAGCACCAGGCGCAGCCGGGCCGACTGCGCCGCCGGGCTGCTCAGCTGGCGCTCGGCCCAGGCCACCTGCTCGGCCGGCACGGTGGCGGAGGAGGCATCCCACACCAACAGGAACAGGTCGTGCTGGCGCACGCTGTAGGCGAAGGGGAACCGGCTGGCATCCACGAAGGACAGCCCCAGCCCGTCTTCCTGCCCGCGCCAGTAGCGCTCCGCCTCCTGCCGGTCGAGCTCAAACGCGTAGCGCCCGCCGGAGCGGGCGGAGGAGGCATCGTGATTGCCCATGGTGATCGCCACCGGCAGCCCCGCCCGCCGCAGCGGCGCCAGCAGCTGGCGGTGGAAGGAGGCCCACATGGCACTCAGGTGCACGCGGCTGAGCCCCTGCTTCTGGCCGGCCACCATGTCGCCGCCGCAGAGCACCAGGTCGGGTTTCCAGCTGGGAATCAGCTCGACAGCCCGCAGCACCTCCGGCAGGTAGCTCGTGGAGCCATAGCTGCTGTTGAGGTCGCTGATGGCCACCAGCCGCAGGTCGCCCCGCGGTGGCAGTGCGGATGCCCCGACCCTGTTGGAGCTGGCTGCAGCAGGCCTTGAGGGCAGGCTGGTAGTCGCCCAGGCCCCCAAGGCCAGCCCCGCCAGACCCAAAACATCCCGCCGCCGCAGGGAGGAGCCTGGCCACTGGTGCATGGGGCGCTCATCCATGGGATGGTCTGCAGGCAAAGGACTGCCCCCTGCTTAGCGCCCGGGGCAAGGGAAGGGGGATCAATTAAGCCGCTAGGCGCCACAACAGGGTGCCGTGGGCCATGGCTCGCACCACGCACAGCACCGCAAGGGCCATGCAGAGGGGGCAGTGGGTGATCCCCATGGGGCTGGCACCGTATGGGTTCTCACCCTGGCAGGCCGAGGCGTTGTCCTGACGGCGGACCTCGAAACTGCTGAAATAACGCCATACATCGGCCGCCATCTCCGGTTGGGCCCCCCAGGAGACGGTTGTGCTGCGCCTGAGTGAGCTGAAACTTCCCCTCGACCACAGCGACGCCGAGCTGGAGGCGGCGGCGTGCCGGCGGTTGCGGATTGCTCCCGATCAGCTGCGAGCGGTGCGGTTGGTGAAGCGCAGCGTCGATGCCCGCAAGCCCCAGGCCATCGCCCTGGTGTACAGCCTCGATCTGGACTTGGCCCTCGATCCGCGGGCGGAGGCCCGCCTGCTGCAGCGCTTCGCGGGGGATCCCCATCTGCGGCCCAGCCCCGATACGACGTACCACCCGGTGGCCCAGGCCCCCGGCGCTGGGACCAATCCAGGGGTGGCCGTACCGCGTCCGGTGGTGGTGGGGGCTGGCCCCTGTGGCTACTTCGCGGCCCTGCTGCTCGCCCAGATGGGCTTCCGCCCCCTGCTGCTGGAGCGCGGCAAAGCCGTCAAGGAGCGCACGGCCGACACCTTTGGCTTCTGGAAAGGCAACCGCCCCTTCAACCCCGACTCCAATGCTCAGTTTGGGGAGGGGGGAGCAGGCACCTTTTCCGACGGCAAGCTTTACAGCCAGGTGAGCGAGGCGAAGCCCTACGTGCGCAAGGTGCTGGAAGCGCTGGTGGCCGCCGGTGCCAACCCAGACATCCTCACCTTGCATCACCCCCACATCGGCACGTTCAAGTTGGCCACGGTGGTGCGAGGCCTGCGCCAGCGGATTGAGGCCCTGGGGGGTGAGGTGCGCTTTCAGGCTCGGGTGGACGGCCTGGAGTTGGCGGATGGGGATCGCTCCGTGCAGGCCCTACGGCTCCAGAGCGGCGAGCGGATTGCGGCCAGCCATGTGGTGCTGGCCCTCGGCCACAGCGCCCGCGACAGCTTCGCGATGCTGAAGGACGCCGGTGTCGCAATGCAGCCCAAGCCCTTCGCGGTGGGCCTGCGCATCGAACATCCCCAGAGCCTGATCGACCGCGCCCGTTGGGGTGAGGCCACCGGCCATCCGCGCCTGGGCGCCGCCGAGTACAAGCTTGTGCATCACTGCAGCGGCGAAGCCAGCCAGGGCCGCAGCGTCTACAGCTTCTGCATGTGTCCGGGCGGCTTGGTGGTGGGTGCCACCTCAGAAGCGGGCCGGGTGGTGACCAATGGCATGAGCCAGCACTCCCGCAATGAGCGCAACGCCAACAGCGGCATTGTTGTGACGGTCGACCTCGACGATCTGGCCCCCTACGGCGATGGACCCAACGATCCCCTGGCCGGGGTGGCCTTCCAGCGGCACTGGGAGGGTCGTGCCTTCATCGCCGGTGGGTCCAGCTACCAGGCCCCCACCCAGCGGGTGGGGGATTTCCTGGCCGGTCGCCCCAGCAGCGGCGGCGCCAGGGCTGTGCACCCGTCGTACCAGCCTGGGGTGCGCTTTGGCACGCTTGAGGGTTGCCTGCCAGCGTTTGTGCTGGAGGCCATTAGGGAGGCCCTACCGGTGTTTGAACGTCGCATCCCCGGTTTCGCGATGGACGATGCCCTGCTGACGGGAGTGGAAACGCGCACCTCCTCGCCACTGCGGCTGCCCCGAGACAAAACAGCCCTGGAGTGTTGCAACACCCCAGGGCTCTATCCGGCGGGAGAGGGGGCCGGTTATGCGGGCGGGATCCTCTCTGCGGCCATCGATGGCATCAAGGTGGCCGAGCAGGTCGCCTTGGCGATCACTCGTCCTCGTCTTCAGCGCCCAGGGGAACCAGTCGGATCTGCTTGCGACCCAGTTTGATCTCAAATTCGTCGCCGGGTTTGAGATCGAGCATGCCGGTGTAGGCCTTGCCCACCATCAGGTTGCCGTTGAACTGAACCTTGGTGTTGAAGCTGAGCTTGCGGCCGCCTTTGCCGGTTTTGGCGGTGCTACCGAAATCAACACCTTTGGCGTTGAGCAGGGCCTCGTAAAAGGCCGTGAAATTCAGCCGCTCAGAGCCATCTTTCTTGTGGGAGACATAGCCGCAAGCTCGGACGAGATCGGACTTGCTCACATCTCCATGTTCCTTGACCTTTGCGAGGAGGTCAGCGCCAGTGAGCATGGATGAGATTTATGCAACATCTGCATTATTGCGCAGGATCTGTCCCGACTGCAAGCGAAGGGGTGGGAATCCGGCGTAAATCCGGATCGGTGCTGCGCCAAGACGCATGGACTTCGTCACATCCAGTCGCATGGGCGGCGAAAAAAAATTTGGTTTCGAACATCAGGTCTGGGAAACAATCCCGCTCCACTGCACCGCTTTCACTTGATCACGGCGCCAGGAGTGAAATAGCAGTGGCTCAGTGGCTGTGCAAAGGGGGCAGATTGCAATGCGTTCAGTCGCAACGCCGAGGTTCTCGAGTTGGCGGCGGGCAGCGGCGCGAATGTCCAGCCGATCGCGCTGGGGATCGGGGTCATCTTGCAGGGCGCCGCAGCAGCGCAAGGCCTCCAACAGGTCCGGCAGGTGTTCCGGCTCGTTGGGCGCCAGGGCCGCCGCCACCTGCTCGCTCACCGCCCGCTCCACCTGGTAGCAAGACCCACTGATCGCCGGACCCAGGGCCACCAGCAGCTCGGCGGCGCGGCTGCCGCTGGCTTGCAGTTGTTGCACGGCCGCGGCCAGGATGCCGCCGGCCACACCCCGCCAACCCGCATGGCAGGTGGCCACCCGGCCCGAAACCGGATCGGCGATCAGCACCGGCGTGCAATCGGCGCCGCAGGCCCAGAGACACTGGCCGCCGCCATCGCTCACCAGGCCATCGGCCTCGGGCCAGGGCTCGGCCGTGGCCTGGCTGGCCGGCAGCACCACGGCACTGTGCACCTGGCGCAGACGGTGCACGCTCACCCCGGCACTCACGTAGCCGGCCAGCACCTCAGGCCCCCGACCCTGCCACTGGCGGGTGAAAAAGGCGTGCTCAAAGCTGCCGAGCAGGTCGCACTGGAGGTAGTGGCCGCCATAGGTGCCCACCCAGGTCCAGCCCGGCAGGCTGTTGAAGTCCCGGTCGGGACGGTCAAAAGGGGGATCGAGCGCTTCGGCCATGGTCGGTGCCGGGTGCCAGTGGTGTCAGGCGTCGGGGAGGTCGCGCAGCAGCCAGAAGCCCTCGAAGCGCTGGTCGTCTTCGCGGGCCTGGACGGCGAGAAATTGCAGCCCTCCGGCCTGCTGGCGGGCCGCGGCGAAGGCCGTTACCGCCGCCTTCGCCTCATCGGCCGGAAGATCGCTCAGTAGCCAGCGGTCTTCCAATCCGGCCTCAAGCACCAGCTGTTGCCCGCTGATGTCCAGGCGCACCGGCTCCAACCCCGCCAGCCAACCGGCCAGGGCCAGGGCCCGGGAGGCACTGAACAGGCGAATCCCTGGCACCGGCACCTCTGGGGAGAGGTCTTCCGGCAGAGGCACCAGGCCGGCAAATCCCAGCTCCCAGTCGGCCGCGCTGGCGAGGGCGCCCACGGGCAGGGTGGCCCAGCCCCAGCTCTCGCCCCGAGCCGCTTCTGGCAGGGGTACGGCGATCGGGCGGATCGGCTGGGGTGGCGGTGCCAGGGGGCCGGCCATGTAGCCGCTCTCCTGGGGGTAAACGTCGCGCTCCCGCTCCTGCAGCCAGGTCACCAGCGCATAGGTGCGCCGGCTGGGCACCAGTTCCAGGCCCAGACCCTCGGCGGCCCGTTGCACCATGGTGCGCATCGAGGCCCGCCAGCAGCGCAGCCGCCGTGGGGGCCCGAAGCCCTTGGCGGCAGCAGCGGCCAGGGCTTGCTCGAGGGCGTCCTTCAGCCAGATCGAGTTGACGCTGGAGGCGGGGCAGGCCTGCACCCAGCGAAAGATTGCAGCGGAGGGCTGTTCTGCGGTCTGCACCTGGGGCGTGGAGCAGATCAGCAGCTCCCAGCGCTTCTTGCCGTCGGGCTCGAGGATGGGCCGTGAGTAGTAGTCGAGCTCCCAGTCGGGGGAGAGGGCGGTTGTCACTGGGGCCTCCACTGGCTCCGCTGGAACAGGGGCCTTGCTCATCCGGCCTGTTGCTCCTGCTGGCGGAGCACCGAGCGGGCGCGGTTGGCACGGTCAGTGGCTTCGTCCATCACCTTGTCTTTGTCGATCAGCAGTTCGCCCGGCTGGCCTTCCAGCAGGGCGGTGTTGAGGGCGATGCGACCGCGGCCTGGATCGAGCTCGGTGATCAGGGCCTTGAGCCGATCGCCTTGGCCGAACACCTCGCGCAGCTCGCGCAATTGACCGCCGGTGATCGCCGACTGGTGCAGCAGGCCGCTCACGCCCCCCAGGTCCACAAACAGGCCGTAGGGCTTGATCGACACCACCTGCCCTTCCACCAATTGACCCACCTCCAGGTTCTGGAACAGGGCGGCGGTAGCGGCTCTCTTCTCCGACAGCACCAACTTGCGGGTTTCGGGGTTGACCTCCAGGAACGCCGCCCCGAGGGTTTTGCCCACCAGGGCTTCATGGTTTTCACCCTCCTGCAGCTGGGAGCGGGGAATGAAGCCGCGCAGTCCCTCCAGATCGCAGGTGACGCCGCCGCGATTGAAGCCGTTCACCTTCACCTGCACCACCTTGCCCTCCTTTTCCAGGGCGCGCACCTTCTCCCAGCTCTGGCGCAGGGCGAGGGCCCGGGCGCTGATGGTCACCATCCCGTCGGCATTCTGCTCGCGGGTCACCAGCACCTCGAGCTCGAGCCCCTTGGGAAAGCGCTCCTTGAGATCGGTGATCACACCAAGGCCGCATTCCGCTTTCGGCATGAACCCCGGGGCCTTGCCACCGATGTCCACGTACACCCCATCACTCTCCAGGCCTATCACCGTGCCGCGCACCACTTCCCCGGTGGTGCCGTGGGGTTCGTGCTCGTCGAGGGCGGCCAGGAACGCCTCCTCGTCAAAATCGAAATCGTCGACGCTGCGGGCCGGTGCGCTGCCAGCCTGATCGGCGCTCGAGGTGCGGCGCGACTGCCGTTGCTGATTGGAGTCTGGCCCCAGCAGGTCGGCCATGGTGAGGCCTTCCATGCCCCCCAGGTCGAAGAGGTCGTCGTCGTTGCGGGCTGGGGTCCGCACCGGGCTGGGGGGTGGAGCGGCGGCGGCCGGGGGTTCCGGAGTTCGGACGGATTCCGGCTTGGGCGGCGCCACGACGGGCTCGGGCGCTGCCACGACGGGCTGATCCTTGCGGATCATCAACACCTGGGGCGGCTTGCGCAGCGGGGCCACGGGCTGCGGCTGGGCGGCTCCAGGGGGCACCGGGCGCGATGAACCCGGTGCTGGCGCGGGAGATGACGCAGACGAGGGCGGTTGGCTGCCGGTACCGGCCATCTCCACTGGGGGCTGAGAGCCTCACACTGTAGAGATCCGTTCTGATGCAATGGAGTCTCGGCGCCACGTGCAACAACTGGCCTGGCCCCAGGTCGAGCAGATTGCAGCCCGGTGGGGAAGCACGGTGGTATGGCCCTGGGGTGCGGTGGAGCAACACGGGCCCCATCTCCCCTTGGGCACTGATGGCCTATTTGCCGAACGGGTGCTGGATGCGGCGCTCGCCGCCCTGGATGCGGACCTGCCGATCCTGCGGCTGCCGCTGCAGGCCATCGGCTTTTCACCCGAGCATCGCGGCTTCTGCGGCACCCTCAGCCTCCCGCCCGGTCTGGTGATCGACCAGGTGGTGGCCGTTGGCCGTGAACTGGCTGCCACCGGGTTTCGGCGGTTGGTGCTGTTCAACGCCCATGGGGGCCAGATCGCCCTGTTGCAAACGGCCGCGCGCCAACTCCGGGCGGAGTGCCCCGAGCTCGTGGTGTTGCCTTGCTTTTTGTGGAGTGGTCCGGAGGGAATCGCCGAGCTGATCCCGGAGCCGGAGCGCTCCGTCGGATTGCATGCCGGCCTGGTGGAAACCAGCCTGATGCTGCATCTGGCTCCTGAGCTGGTGGGCGAGGAGCGCCCCTGCGATGGACGCAAGGCTGGCCCCAGCCCGGCGGGATGGAGTTTGGAGGGGGCTGCCCCGCTGGCCTGGCTTACCCAAGACCTGAGCGATTCCGGTGTGATCGGCGATGCTCGGGGTGCTTCGGCGGCGCTGGGGGCCCAGTTGTTTGAGCGTCTGGTGGAGGGATGGCTGCAACGCTTCGACGCTCTGCTACGCAGCCCGTGGCCAACGACGGAGACCCCTCCACCCAGCCGGACAGGTGCCCGGTAAGGGTAGCTACAGTTGGGGGATCTGTTCCAAGTGCACGGCCGCCATGGCAACCCTCGCCTCCCCTGCAGTTTCCGAGGCGACTTCCGCCCAGCAACTGCCCGATCAACTGCCCGACTTCAGCACCGACGCCTACAAAGACGCCTACAGCCGCATCAACGCCATCGTGATCGAGGGTGAGCAGGAAGCGCACGATAACTACATCGCCATCGGCACGCTGATCCCCGACCAGGCTGAGGAGCTTGCCCGGCTGGCCCGCATGGAGCTCAAGCACATGAAAGGGTTCACGGCCTGCGCCAACAACCTGGGCGTCACCGCCGACATGCCTTTTGCCAAGGAGTTCTTCGCACCGCTTCACGGCAATTTCCAGAAGGCCCTAGCCGAGGGCAAGGTGACCACCTGCCTGCTGATCCAGGCGATTTTGATTGAGGCCTTCGCCATTTCGGCCTACCACATCTATATCCCTGTCGCTGATCCCTTCGCCCGCAAGATCACCGAGGGAGTTGTCAAAGATGAATACACCCACCTCAACTATGGACAGGAGTGGTTGAAGGCCAACCTCGAGACCTGCCGTGAAGAGCTTGAGCAGGCCAACCGCGACAACCTGCCTCTGGTGCGCAAGATGCTCGAGCAGGTGGCTGGTGATGCGTCCGTTCTTCACATGGACCAGGAAGATCTGATGGCGGATTTCCTCACGTCGTACCAGGAAGCACTCATGGATGTGGGCCTCACCTCCCGTGAGATCGCCAAGATGGCAGCGGCGGCCTTGATCGGCTAACCCGCGTTGGCTAACCATCCCGCCAGGCCGATCCTGGCGGGATGTAGCGTCGGCGACATCCCCTGGGGATTGCCCATGTTCGGCCTCATCGGTCACTCCACAAGCTTTGAGGAGGCCCGTGCCAAAGCCCGCAGCCTCGGCTTTGAGGAGTTCGCTGAGGGCGACTTGGATGTGTGGTGCAGTGCCCCTCCCCAATTGGTGGAGCGGCTCGAGGTGACGAGTGCCACCGGGAAAACGATCGAAGGGGCCTACATCGACTCCTGTTTCGTTCCTGAAATGTTGAGCCGGTTCAAAACCGCTCGGCGCAAGGTGCTCAGTGCCATGGAGCTGGCCCAGAAAAATGGCCTTGACATCACGGCCCTGGGCGGCTTCACCTCGATCATTTTCGAGAATTTCAATCTGCTCAAAGAGCAGCAGATCCGCTCCACAACCCTGGAGTGGGAACGCTTCACCACCGGCAACACCCACACCGCCTGGGTGATCTGCCGCCAGGTGGAAACCAATGCCCCGTTGCTG
Source organism: Cyanobium sp. Alchichica 3B3-8F6 (assembly GCF_024346435.1). Taxonomy (NCBI): domain Bacteria; kingdom Bacillati; phylum Cyanobacteriota; class Cyanophyceae; order Synechococcales; family Prochlorococcaceae; genus Cyanobium; species Cyanobium sp. Alchichica 3B3-8F6. The sequence goes on from NZ_JAGQCZ010000005.1 coordinate 75,731, forward strand.
GGAATTGATCTACGCCAGGCCCGGGTGGCCGTGGTGGGCGCCACCGGTGACATTGGCAGCGCGGTGTGTCGCTGGCTCAGCCAGCGCACCGGTGTCAAGGAGCTGCTGCTGGTGGCCCGTCAGCCGCAACCTCTGCTTGATCTACAGCAGGAGCTGGGCGGCGGGCGGATTCTCAGCCTCGAGGAAGCCCTGCCGGAAGCGGATGTGGTGGTGTGGGTGGCCAGCCTGCCCCAGACCCTCAGCATCGATGCGGCCAACCTCAAGTCGCCCTGCCTGATGATCGACGGGGGCTATCCAAAAAATCTCGACACCAAGGCCAGCGGTGCTGGCATCCATGTGCTGAAAGGGGGCATCGTTGAATTTTTCAGCGACATCACCTGGCAGATGATGGAAATGGCTGAAATGGACAATCCCAAGCGTCAGATGTTTGCTTGTTTCGCTGAAGCGATTCTGTTGGAGTTTGAAGGGATTCACACCAATTTCAGTTGGGGGCGCAACAACATCACCCTCGACAAAATGGATCTGATTGGAGCCGCCTCCGAGCGCCACGGTTTTCGGGCCCTGGGTCTGGCCCTGCAGTCCGATCCCAGCCCAGCGCTAACCACGGCCTAGTTCATCCCTCCTCCTCTTCCCTCCCAACATCCTTGCCATGGCTCGCCGCGCCCTGCTGGAGTTCGAAAAACCGCTGGTTGAGCTCGAGGAACAGATCGAGCAGATCCGCCAACTGGCCCGTGATTCGGAAGTGGACGTGAGCCAGCAGCTGCTGCAGCTCGAAACCCTCGCGACCCGGCGCCGCAAGGACATCTTCGATGCCCTGACGCCCTCTCAGAAAATCCAGGTGGCTCGCCACCCCCAGCGCCCCAGCACACTGGACTACATCCAGGTGATCACCGATGAGTGGCTGGAGCTGCACGGCGATCGCCGTGGCAGCGACGACCAGGCGCTGGTGGGTGGCGTGGGCCGTATCGGTGACCAGGGCGTGGTGCTGCTGGGCCACCAGAAGGGGCGCGACACCAAGGAAAATGTGGCCCGCAACTTCGGGATGGCCTCACCCGGGGGCTACCGCAAGGCGATGCGGCTGATGGAGCATGCCGACCGCTTCCGTCTGCCGATCCTGAGCTTCATCGACACCCCAGGCGCCTATGCGGGGGTGCTGGCGGAGGAGCAAGGTCAGGGCGAAGCCATTGCGGTGAACCTGCGCGAGATGTTCCGGCTGCGGGTGCCCATCCTTGCCACGGTGATTGGAGAAGGAGGCTCCGGTGGAGCTCTTGGCATCGGTGTGGCCGATCGGCTGCTGATGTTCGAGCACAGCGTTTACACCGTGGCCAGCCCGGAAGCCTGTGCCTCGATCCTCTGGCGGGATGCAGGCAAGGCGTCAACTGCCGCTGAAGCCTTGAAGATCACCGGCCCCGATCTGCTCCAACTTGGGATTGTGGATCTGGTGCTGCCGGAGCCCTCCGGCGGCAACCACTGGGCCCCCTTGCAAGCCGCCGAAACCCTCAAGACCGCCCTGCTGGAGCAACTCGCCGAGCTGCAAACCCTCAGCGAGACCCAATTGATTGAGCAGCGCTACGCCAAGTTCCGGCGTATGGGGCGCGTCCTGGAGAGTGAGACCCCAGATCCCTCCCGCAGCTCTTAAGGTTTCCTTCGGTTCCATCGACGTCCTGGCGTTTGCCCTTGTCTGATCCAACTCCTAAGGCGCCTGTGGCCCTGATCTCCGGAGCCTCCCGGGGAATCGGGGCCACGGCGGCACGGCTGTTCGCCGCCGCCGGCTACGACCTGCTGTTGCTGGCCCGCCCGTCGCAGGAGTTCGATGCCCTGACGAGCGAGCTGGGCCAGAGCGGTCACCGCGTTGAGACCATCGGCCTTGATTTGGGCGATTCCACAGCCGTGGGCCCCGGTCTCGAAGACCTCTGCAGCCGTGGTCTCATCCCTTCCGTGGTGATCAACAACGCCGGCATGGCCTATACCGGCTCCCTGGCGGAGATGCCGCTGGCGCAGTGGCAGCAGGTGATGCAGCTCAACCTCACGGCCGTGTTTCAGCTGTGTCAGGCGCTGGTGCCGCGCCTGCGGGCGGCTAGTGGTGGTCACATCATCAATGTCAGCAGCCATGCTGCCCACAACGCCTTTCCCGACTGGGGTGCCTACTGCATCAGCAAGGCCGCCTTGGTCTCCTTGAGCCGCTGCCTGGCGGCTGAAGAACGCTCCCACGGGATACGGGTCAGCACCCTCACCCTGGGTGCGGTGAATACGCCCCTCTGGGAGAGTGAAACCGTCCACAGCTCCTTTGATCGCCGTGCCATGCTTGAGGTTGAGCGGGCGGCCGAAGCCCTGCTGTATCTGGCCCAACAGCCCGCCACTCTGGTGGTGGAAGACCTCACCCTCATGCCGGCCGCCGGCGCGTTTTGAGCCCCTCCATGACCTCGACCCTGCCTTCAAGTCTTCCCTCCCGCGCAAGTGCCCCGGACGCGGGTCCGTTGCCAGTGAGTCTGCGGATCCGTGAGCGCTTGGATGCGGCAGGTGTGGCGTATCTCGCCAACGACAACATCGCCGAGCATCTCAAGGAGGGCGAGCTCGATCAGCTGGAAATTGAAGTGGCTGGCAAGGTGCGCGAGCTGCTGCGCAGCTTGGTGATCGATATCGACAATGATCACAACACCGAGGAGACGGCCGAGCGGGTTGCCCGGATGTACCTCCACGAAGTGTTCAAGGGCCGTTATCACCACCAGCCCAAGATCGCCAGCTTCCCCAACGTCAAGAAGCTCGACGAGATCTACACCGTTGGCCCCATTTCGGTGCGCTCGGCCTGTTCCCACCACTTGGTGCCGATTCTCGGCAATTGCTGGATCGGCATCAAGCCTGGCGATCGGGTCATCGGGCTGTCGAAATTCTCACGGGTGGCTGATTGGGTGTTTTCTCGCCCCCACATCCAAGAAGAAGCGGTGATGATTTTGGCCGATGAGATTGAGCGTCTCTGTGAGCCCCAGGGCCTGGCGATCCTGGTGAAAGCCCAGCACTACTGCATGAAGTGGCGGGGCGTGAAAGAACCCCAAACCAGCATGGTCAATTCCGTGATGAGGGGCGATTTCCGGTTGGATCCCAGCCTCAAGGCTGAGTTCTTCGAGTTAGTCAAGCAGCAGGAAGCGTTGCTGTCCACCTGAGTCTCTGGGCTCTCGCCGTTAAGGAGTCGGCCGCACCGGGCCAAAAGGGGTTGAGGCCTGGCGGTTGGCGCCTCCCTCTGGTGTGGACACCGTCACGACCACCATCACTTCGCTCGAAACGTCCTGGGGCTGGAGCACATAAGTGGGGCCGCTGGCCCCGCTGATCAGCAGCCACTGGCTGGCACCAGGAGTGCGGCGGTACCAGTGGAAGGCCTGCGGCGGCAAGGCGGCCAAGAGGTCGGCAACGGCGGTGGCCTGGAGCACCTGGCCCTGCACCGCCTCTCCCTGCAGCACCAGTTGTTGCAAGCCATCGATCTGCTGCTGCACCGCGCTTTCCTGGGCCAGGTCGGCGCTGATCTGCTGGCGCAGCGCGCTGATCTGGGCCTGGGGATCGGCGCTTACCCCCGGCACGCAGGAGAGCTGACCGTCCACCAGCTGGCAGCCCACCAGGTCCTGGGCCTGCAGGGGCAGCATCAGGGCGGGCGTCGCTGCACCGGCCAGAGCGAGCAGCAGGGGCAGGGGAGCGAAACCAGAGAGGCAGCCCATCATCGCGTCGTGAACACAGCCTGATCTTGGCCGCAAAGGCCGACCTCAGCCAAGTTCTCCCCGAACGGCAGCCACCAGCGCCTGCACCAACGCCAGATCCTTGTCGCCAGGAGCCCGCTCCACACCGCTGGACGCATCCAGCCCCGTGGGCGTCAGCTGGGCCAGCAGCGGCGCCACCCGATCGGCCCGGATGCCCCCCGCCAGCCACCAGGGCAGGGGCGGAGTGAAACCCGCCAGCCACTCGCTGGGAATGCGGTGGCCCGTCCCCCCCAGCTGGTCGGGCACCCAGGCATCCAGGAGCAGGGCATCCACGGCGTGGGCGTAGTCCCACGCCTGTTTCAGGTCGTGGGGGCTGCGGATCCGCAGGGCCTTCCAAACCGTGCAGCCCAGGCTCGCCCGCAGCTGGTGGCAGCGCTCCGGCGTTTCCGAGCCGTGTAGCTGCACCACCCCATGGCCTTGGCCGCCGGCCAGCTCCGCCAGCTGCCGGTCGTCGGGATCGGCCACCACCAACACCCTCTGGCAGAGGGGGGCGGCCGCCTGAACGGCGGCAAACAGGGGTGGCCGTTGGCCTGGCTCCAGGTAGCGCGGTGATCCGGGCACGCCGATCACGCCGATCGCATCGACCCCCAGGCAGGCCACCGCCGCCGCCTGCTCGGGATCCCGCAGGCCGCAAATCTTCAGCAGGGGAAACGTCATGGCTTGAGCGCGTGCCGTTGGGCCTTTCTAGGATTCATGCTCTGACGCTTCGGGCCTGGCCTGGGCAGACACTCGGGTGGAAGGGCCGTGGGAGAGGGCTGGCAGCTGTTCAAGATCAGGGGAATTCCCCTGCGCATTCATCCCAGCTGGTTTGTGATCCTGGCGTTGGCCACTGCCGCCTTCCAGCAGCACTACAGCCTCAGCCTTAAGGATCCGGTTGGCGCGGCAGCGCTCTGGGGCCTGGGCCTGGCGACGGCGGTGCTGTTGTTTGTGTCCGTGCTGCTGCACGAGCTGGGCCATTCCCTGGTGGCCCTGGCCCAGGGGGTGCAGGTGCGCAGCATCACGCTCTTTTTGCTGGGCGGTGTCGCCAGCGTCGAGCGGGAATGCAGCACGGCCATGGGTGCCCTGCTGGTGGCCGCGGCAGGGCCCGCGGTGAGCTTGCTGCTGGGCGGGGCTCTGTTGGCTGGCACCCACACGGCGGACCACGTCTCGCCCTTGCTGGGGGCGATGGTGGCTCAGCTGGGCTCCCTCAACCTGGTGCTGGGCCTGTTCAACCTGCTGCCGGGTCTGCCTCTCGATGGCGGGCTGATCGTCAAGGCTCTGGTGTGGCAGGCCAGCGGCAGCCAGCGGCGGGGTGTGGAGGTTGCCAACAGCTGCGGTCGCCTGCTGTCGCTGCTTGCGATCGGTTTGGGCACGGTGGTGCTGTTGCGGGGCGGCGGCCTCAGTGGCGCCTGGTTGATGCTGCTGGGCTGGTTCGGTTTAGGGGCGTCCCGCAACCAGCGGCAGATGCTGGCCCTGCAGCAAACCCTCAATGCCTTGAAAGTGCGGGATGCGGCGGGGCGACGGTTTCGGGTGCTGGAGGCGGCTGGTCGGCTGCGGGAGCTCAGCCAGATTCGACTCTCCCAGGCCACCGAGGCCGACCAGGACGACTGGCTGCTGGTGTGCGACCGCGGCCGTTGGCAGGGGGTCATCGACGACACGCCACTGCAGCAGCTGCCGGTGCAGCGCTGGGACAGCGACCGCATTGGTGATCACATGCAGCCCCTTTCCAGCCTGCCGGCCATCCGCGAGTCAGCGCCCCTGTGGCAGGCGGTGCAGCAGCTTGAAGACAGCGGTGCCAACCGATTGCTCGTGCTCAGCCCAGCCGGATTGCCCTGCGGCACGATCGAGCGCCCTGAGCTGGGCGAAGCCGTGCTCGCCAAACTGGGCCTGCGCCTACCGGCACCGCTGCTGGCCACGGCTCGGCGCCACGGCACCTATCCCCTGGGCCTGGCTCTGCCTCAGGTGGTGCGCTCGATGCTGGCCTCCGGCGAGGCCAAGGGCGGCGTCGACCCGTTGACCCAATAGGGGGCACGGCCCGCGGCGATGCGGGCCCATTCCGCGGCGCTCAGCGGCAGGGGCACAACCCCAGCGGTGGCCGTGGGCAGAGCTGCCGCCGCGCATTGCTGCAGCAGTGCCTCCAGCTCCCTGGGGTCCAGCGGCAGGTCGGGCAAGGCGGGCGGGTTGGCGCCGAACACCAGCTGCCAGAGCTCGGCGGGTGGCTCCACCAGGATCGAGCCATGCTGCAGCAGGCACCCCTGGCGCCACAGCTGGGCGCTGCCGATTCGCTTGGCTCCTCCGGCATGCACCAGATCGGCGGCGGTGCTGCTGGCGAAGCAGTTGCTGCGTTGCAGGCTGGCGGCCTGACGACCCGGCTCCAGGGGTAGCCCCAGGCTGGCAAAGGCGTCGAGGAGCCAGCCGCAGGCCAGGGCGTAGGCCCGCTGGCGTTGCCGGGGCGCATCGGGCCAGACCAGTGCATAGGTGATCTCCCCGGCATGAAGCACCGCCCGGCCCCCACTCGGTCGGCGCACCAGCTCGATCAGCCCGCCAGCCGCCAGCTCGCCCCAGTGGGGCTCGAGGTGGTGCTGGTGAAATCCAAGCGACAGCGTTGGCCGCTGCCAGCGGTAGAGCCGAAACGCCGGTGCCCGTTGCTCCAGCAGCCACCCATCGATGGCCATCTGCCAGTCGCCCGCCAGGCAGCTGCTGGGCAGGGTGCGCAGGCGGGGTATGGGGGATGCTGAGGAAACCGCCATCGCCCCAGATTGCCCGGATGCTGTGGAGTTTGTTGCCCTATCTGCCCTTGGGCCTGCTGGCGGGGCTGCTCTCGGGGTTGCTGGGCATCGGTGGCGGGTTGGTGTTTGCGCCCCTGTTGTTGCTGGCGGGACTCGATCCGCACCAGGCCCTCGCCACCAGCACCCTGGCGATCGTGCCCACCACCCTGGGCGGCACCTGGACCCACCTCCGCAGCCGCAGTCTCCCGGTCCGGGGCAGCCTGGCGATCGGGCTGGGGGCCTGCCTCGGAGCCGGCCTGTTCAGCCAGATGGGCCTCGGCCTGCAGGGCTGGCACCTGCTCGCCCTGCAGGCCCTGATGTACGGCGTGCTTGCGTTCACGATCCGCCCCCAGTCCGCTCTGGCGGCCTTGGAGACGCCAAACCTCAATCAGCTCGGACTCACCACGGTGGGCTGGGTGGCGGGCTTGGCCACCGGTCTGCTGGGGCTGGGCGGTGGGCTGGTGATGGTGCCCCTGATGGTTCAGGTGCTGCGGGTGCCGATCCACCTGGCGATCCGCTTCAGCACCTTGGCGGTGCTGGTTTCGGCTGCGGTGGCCTCCAGCACGTTTCTGTTCGATGGCCGAGGGGTTCTACCGGTGGGCCTGGCCCTGGGTGCCACCGCCGCCATCGCAGCCCGCTGGTCGGCAGCGCGGCTCGATCGCGTCAGCGATGCCCAGCTGGTGTGGTTGCTGCGGGGTCTCACCCTGCTGCTGGCTGTGGATAGCGGCCGTCGCGCCCTGTTGCTGCTGTTGGGGTCGCCCAGCTGATGTCAGCTCGGGGGCAGCGGCGCCCAAAACTCGGCATCCAGCTCAAAGCCGAGCACGGCAGCCATTTGACCCAATCCCTGGCGGCACTGCAGCCCATGGCTGCGGGCCCAGGCATCCAGGCCGAACAGGCGGTGGGTAATCCACAGCTCCAGGGCTTCGGGGGCAAAGCGAATGCCCTCGGTGCGGCTGAAGTGATGGGGCACCAGCATCGCGACATGGCGGGTGAGTTGACCGCTGCTGCGCTCCAGCACCAGCGGCAGCCAGGGAAGTTCGGCATCGGCCCGCAGCGACCAGAGGCGCAGCTCGGGAATCTCCGAGAGCTCCCGGGGGTCATCGTCGGCCCGCGGCCAGTCGACGTTCAGCGTGAGGCTGCCGGCCTGCTGCACCAGGACGGCAGGGTTGAGTCGGGCCCAGGGCTGCAGGCCGCCCAGATCCAGATTGCGGATTTGCGACGCGGTGATCTCCACGGAATCCATCAAGACAGCAGCCATCAAGAGCTGTGACAGCAGGGCGGGTGAGGCTGGACCGTAGCCACCGCAGGGCAAAGAATGGGGCGCACCCTGTTGCGTTCACAGCCCGATGGTTTCTGCACTCAGCCAGGCCGAAATTCTGATTGCCCTGGTGGTGGCCGCCCATGCGGGCGTGCTGGCCGTTCGTCTGTGCTTCAGTCTTTACAAGGCTTGAGGCATCGCATCCATCCCCTTGGCAAGCGGGGGCTGGGCCGCTAGAAGCGTGCAAGACCTGCCGGGCCCTGCCCCATCGGTGCCAGCATGCCCTCTCCGCCCCCCTCTGCATTCAGGCCGGCTGCATCCAGACCAACTGCGGTCAAGCACGCTGCAGACATGTCCGCTCGGGGAGCTGTTTCACGTGATTCCGCACGAGCAAGCTCCGTGCCACGTGTCTCCAAATCGACGGGATTGGATCGCTCGGCCCCCCCTTTCGCTTCGGGGGGCGAAACGGCTGCATTGCAAGCCCTCTCCACCGAGCGCCAGGAGCTGCTCTGCAGCTTGATTGGCCTTGCCGTGAAGGTGGGATTGGTGGTGGTGGCGGGCGTGAGCCTGGCCCGCCTGGCTTCGGCTTACCAGGAGCGCATGGAGCGGCAGGGTGAGCTCTCCGCCGTGCTCGATCTGGAGCAGGCCAAGTTGTCCAAGGCCCGTGACCGGTTTGATCATTTGTTCATGGTGGAGGGGGAGCAGCGTCTGATCCGCGAGCAAAACCAGTGGATCGCTCCCAACCGCCTGCGGGTGGTGTGGCAAACCCCTGAAGCCAGCCAGCCCACCCCGTAAGTTAGGGCCCGCTGTTTAGACGGGTTTGATGGCGGACGCTGCTGGCGCCGGAACGGTTCTGATCACCGGCACCACCTCAGGGGTTGGGCTGAATGCGGCCAAAGCCCTGGCGGATCGGGGCTGGTTTGTGGTGACGGCCAACCGTGATCCGGTGCGGGCCGCTGCCGCCGTCGAATCCCTGGGCATTCCTTCGTCGCAGCTCAGCCACCTGCGCATCGACCTCGGCGACCTCGACAGTGTGCGCGTGGGGGTGGAAACCCTGGTGGCCTCCCTGGGACGTCCGCTCGATGCCCTGGTGATCAATGCCGCTGTCTACAAGCCTCGGCTCAAGGAACCTGAGCGGTCTCCCCAGGGCTACGAGATTTCGATGGCCACCAACCACCTGGGTCATTTCCTGCTGATTCAGCTGCTGCTGCCGGATCTGCAGCGCTCCAGCCACCCCTCGCGTCGGCTGGTGGTGCTCGGCACCGTCACCGCCAACTCCAAGGAACTGGGCGGCAAGATCCCGATCCCCGCCCCGGCGGACCTCGGCGATCTGGCGGGCTTCAAGGCCGGCTTCAAGGCGCCGATCGCCATGGCCAATGGCAAGCCCTTCAAGCCCGGCAAGGCCTACAAGGACAGCAAGCTCTGCAACATGATCACCACCCAGGAGCTGCACCGCCGGCTGCACGCCTCCACCGGCCTTGTGTTCAGCTCCCTCTATCCGGGCTGCGTGGCCGACACCCCCCTGTTCCGCAATGCTCCCAAGGCCTTCCAGAAGATCTTCCCCTGGTTCCAGAAGAACATCACCGGCGGTTACGTGAGCCAAGCCCTGGCGGGTGAGCGGGTGGCCCAGGTGGTGGCCGACCCCGCCTTCGCCGCGTCTGGGGTGCACTGGAGCTGGGGCAACCGCCAGAAGCAGGGCGGCAAGCAGTTCAGCCAGGAGCTTTCCGACAAGGCCAGCAACCCCGACACCGCCCAGGGGGTGTGGGCCGAATCGATGAAGTTGGTGGGGCTGGCCTGATCCAGCCCCTGACCGGCTCGACTTAGAAGCGGCGACGGAACGCGTCGTCGCTGCGGTTGTCCGTGTCGTCGAGCCGGCTCAGCTTCCACACATTGCGGCTCAGCCGCCGGGCCTTGAGACCACCGCGCTCCACGGCCTCACTGGTGGGCCTGACTCCCAGCAACTGGCTCACGTCCGCCGTTGTCAGGGGGGCGCCGGTTTGCAGGGCCAGCTGGGTGAGCTCGAGGCGCTGCCGCAGGGCGGCCAGATCAGCTTGGCCGCCGTCTTCGGCCTCCGACCAGATCCAGGGCAAGTCCTGCCCCGAGCCGGCCATCTTCTGCATCAGCCCCAAACCAATGAACGCCAGGGCCTGTTCAGGCTTCACCCCCTGGGCGGCCGCCTGGGCCATCCACTCGGGGATCGCGGCGTCGCCAGTGGTGTCGGCGGGGGGCATGGGTTCGGCCTGGGCGGCTTTGGCCCGGCTGCTGGGGCTTGAGTCAGGGGAGTTGGAGGTGGTGCGTCTGGTGGCCATGAACCCGTCCCATCAACGTTGGCTGGACGGTACCGGCTCCATCCCGATGGGCAAGGGGCGGGGGCATCAGGGTTAAGATCCTGCCGCAGCTGAGCCGATGAACGGGCAGTTGCCTGAAGGACACTCCCTTGCCAGCCCGCCAGCCATCGCGTGAAGACCTGGCGACCCGTCGGAGACGGGAGAGTTTGTCGGGCCCTTCAACCGGCATGGGATCAGCGAGGCCGGCTGGTGGATCCCCGCGATCAGGATCCTTGATCACCGGCACCCAGGTCGACTCCGACAGCGATGGGGCCAGCTGCGTGATCACCACCGACAGCGAAGGCTCCCGTCTGGCACGCCAGACCAGCCAGGTGCAGTCGATTGAACTGCGCACCTACGTCTTTCTCGACTCCCTGCAGCCCCAGCTGGCGACCTACATGGGCACGGTGAGCCAGGGCTTCCTGCCGATCCCTGGCGATGCCTGCCTGTGGCTGGAGGTGTCCCCAGGTATGGCCGTGCACCGGGTCACCGATATCGCCCTCAAGGCCAGCACGGTGCGGCTCGGCCAGATGATTGTGGAGCGGGCTTTCGGCTCGCTGGCGCTCTACCACCGCGACCAGAGCAATGTGCTCCACTCCGGCGATGTGGTGCTGGAAGCCATCGGCAACCGCAAGGAGGACCGCAGCCGCGCCGAGGTGAGCTGGACGGAGATCATCCGGGCGATCACCCCCGACCATGCCGTGCTGATCAACCGCCAGAACCGTCGCGGCTCGATGATTCAGGCGGGTATGAGCATGTTCATTCTCGAAACGGAGCCCGCCGGCTACGTGTTGATTGCTGCCAACGAGGCGGAAAAGGCCTCCAACATCACTGTGGTGGATGTCAAGGCCGTCGGAGCCTTCGGACGTCTCACTCTGGCTGGGAAGGAAGGGGATGTGGAGGAGGCCGCCGCTGCTGCGATGCGGGCTATCTCACACATCAACAGCAGCGCTCGCTGATCCTGCCCTCAGCCGGGAAGCTCCAGCCAGCGGCGCAACTGGGGGGCCAGCTGGCGGGCTGCTTTGCCGCGACTACCAAGCTTGGCCTTGAGGTGGGGCCCCATCTGGGCATAGGAGCTGCCCGCCTCCCGCACATAGAAGATGCTGTCGTAGCCAGGCCCATGCCCCTGGGCTGCGCGCAGGATCTGGCCTCGGCAGATGCCCTCAGCCTCGGCCCGGGTGATGCCGGAGGGGTCGGCCAGCACCATCGCCGAGCGGAAGCTGGCGCCCCGGTAGAGCGAATCGTCCAGTTCCTTCAGCAGCCGGTGGATGCGTTCATGGTCGGTGGGGGCGTAGCGGGCGGAGTAAATGCCAGGGGCGCCGCCCAGGGCATCCACCTCGATGCCGGAATCGTCGGCCAGGCCCCAATGGCCCGTGAGCTGGGCCACGGCTTCAGCTTTGAGCCGCGCATTTTCGAGGTAGGTCGACCCGGTTTCCTCGATCTCAAGCCCCGGTGGCTGGGGCAGCACCTCCAGCTCAACCAGCTCGAGCATGGCGCTGATTTCGGCCACCTTGTGGGGATTGCCGCTGGCGATCACCAAGGTCGGCATCCACAAGGGAGCAGGGACTCCCATTGTGCTGCAAGGGGCGGCGGCGGGCAGGACGCCTACGGTTGCTCCGGGCCTCTCGGAGCCCATCAACGCGCTTGAAGACGGGAGTGTCGGCGGATGGAGTCAAGCCTGATCCTTCAGAACCTGCTCACCCCTCCGGTGCTGTTCTTTTTTCTCGGGGTTGCAGCGGTGTTGGTGGGCTCCGACCTCGAAATCCCAGCACCACTGCCAAAGCTCTTTTCGCTCTATCTCCTGCTTTCGATCGGCTTCAAAGGCGGCTTGGAGCTGCAGCACAGCGGTCTGGGCGGCCAGGTGCTCCCCACGATTGGTGCCGCCGTGGCCATGTCGCTGCTGGTGCCGATCGTCAGCTTTCTGGTGCTGCAGCTGCAGTTTGATGCTTTTAATGCCGCGGCAATTGCCGCCACCTACGGTTCAATCAGTGCGGTCACGTTCATCACCGCCGAAAGCTTTCTGGAAACCCAGAATCAACCTTTTGATGGCTTCATGGTGGCGGCCTTGGCATTGATGGAGTCCCCGGCCATCATCGTTGGCCTGATTCTGGTGAAGCTGGCGGCTCCCCAGAATCGGCCTGGCGCCCAGCCGATGCGCTGGGGTTCGGTGTTGCGCGAAGCCTTCCTGAACAGCTCGGTGTTTCTGCTGGTGGGAAGCCTGGTGATCGGCCTGCTGGTGGCGGCGTATAGCCCAGCCGGCATTGGCAAGATGGAGCCCTTCAGCGACAAGCTCTTCTATGGAGCCCTGACCTTCTTTCTGCTCGACATGGGCATCGTGGCGGCTCAGCGGATCCGGGAACTCCGCGAGGCAGGGGCTTTCCTGATCGCCTTTTCGGTGCTGATGCCCCTGTTCAATGCCCTCCTAGGGGCCTTGATCGTTTGGGGCCTGCAGCTGAGCCCCGGCAATGGCCTGCTGTTTGTGGTGTTGTGTGCCAGCGCCTCTTATATCGCTGTGCCCGCGGCGATGCGGATGACGGTGCCTGAAGCGAATCCCAGTCTCTACATCTCGGCGGCGTTGGGGATCACCTTCCCCTTCAACATCATTTTGGGGATTCCGTTGTACATGCTGCTGGTTAACACCATTCTCTCCGCTCCTGGCTGAATCGATGAAACGTGTGGATCTGATTTTCAGTGAGCGGGAACTCGACGGGGTGCTCAAAGCCATCGACGCTGCCGGGGCGGCGGGCTATTCCGTGATCAAACACGTGAGCGGTCGGGGGCCCCATGGCGCCGTGTCCGATGGGTTGGAGTTCAGCGGACTGGGGGCCAACGCCCACGTGATCGTCTTCTGTGAGGACGCCCTTCTGCCCAAACTGCGCCAAGGCTTGCAACCGCTGCTCAATTACTACGGCGGAGTGGCCTACGTGACCGCCGCCGATCCTCTCTGAGGCGCGTCCCCCAAAACCCCTGCCAGCACTGCACTGGCAAGCATTGCCTAACGTTTTGTGATGCACTGATCAGGTTGCCTTATCTGAAGGCGAGGTAACGGTGATGGGCAGACGGGCCGAAATGGCTTGACGGGAGGTTTGGCTGGCGACCATGGTTGCGAGCGAACATTCCACCCCCCTCCTCCAGGAGCAGGTAATGGCAACTGAAACCATGGGCATCGCCCTCGGCATGATCGAAACCCGGGGTCTGGTCCCCGCGATCGAAGCGGCTGACGCCATGACCAAGGCCGCCGAAGTGCGCCTCATCGGTCGTGAATTCGTCGGCGGCGGTTACGTCACCGTCATGGTGCGTGGCGAAACCGGTGCTGTGAACGCAGCTGTGCGCGCCGGCGCTGATGCATGTGAGCGCGTGGGCGACGGCCTCGTGGCTGCCCACATCATTGCTCGCCCCCACCGCGAAGTTGAGCCTGCTCTGGGCAACGGCAACTACGCCGGTCAAAAGGACTGAGCCGATCGGCGTCTGACGCCCTGATCGATCTCACCCCCTTACCCGCCCCAACCGGAGAAACTCCATGAGCAAGAAGTACGACGCCGGGGTCAAGGAGTACCGCGACACCTATTGGACTCCTGATTACGTTCCCCTCGACACCGACCTGCTGGCCTGCTTCAAATGCACCGGCCAGGAAGGTGTTCCCAAAGAAGAAGTGGCCGCTGCTGTGGCTGCTGAATCCTCCACCGGCACCTGGTCCACCGTGTGGTCCGAGCTCCTCACCGATCTCGACTTCTACAAAGGCCGCTGCTACCGCATCGAAGACGTTCCTGGCGACAAGGACGCCTTCTACGCCTTCATCGCCTATCCCCTCGACCTGTTCGAGGAAGGCTCGATCACCAACGTGCTGACCTCCCTGGTCGGCAACGTGTTCGGCTTTAAGGCCCTGCGCAACCTGCGTCTGGAAGATATCCGCTTCCCGATGGCGTTCATCAAGACCTGCATGGGTCCCCCGAACGGCATCGTGGTCGAGCGCGACCGGATGAACAAGTACGGCCGTCCGCTGCTGGGTTGCACCATCAAGCCGAAGCTCGGCCTGAGCGGTAAGAACTACGGCCGGGTTGTGTACGAGTGCCTCCGCGGTGGTCTTGACTTCACCAAGGACGACGAGAACATCAACTCGCAGCCCTTCCAGCGCTGGCAGAACCGTTTCGAGTTCGTTGCTGAAGCCACCAACCTGGCCCAGCAGGAAACCGGCGAAAAGAAAGGGCACTACCTCAACTGCACCGCCGCAACTCCTGAGGAGATGTATGAGCGCGCTGAGTTCGCCAAGGAACTGGGCCAGCCCATCATCATGCACGACTACATCACCGGGGGCTTCACCGCGAATACCGGTCTGGCCAAGTGGTGCCGTAAGAACGGCATGCTGCTGCACATTCACCGCGCCATGCACGCGGTGATCGACCGTCACCCCAAGCACGGCATCCACTTCCGTGTGCTGGCCAAGTGCCTGCGCCTCTCGGGTGGTGACCAGCTGCACACCGGCACCGTGGTCGGCAAGCTCGAAGGCGACCGTCAGTCGACCCTCGGCTATATCGACCAGCTGCGTGAATCCTTCGTTCCCGAAGATCGCAGCCGCGGCAACTTCTTCGACCAAGACTGGGGTTCCATGGGCGGCGTGTTCGCCGTGGCCTCCGGTGGTATCCACGTCTGGCACATGCCTGCCCTCGTGGCCATCTTTGGCGACGACTCGGTGCTGCAGTTCGGTGGTGGTACCCACGGCCACCCCTGGGGCTCCGCTGCTGGTGCTGCTGCCAACCGTGTGGCTCTTGAGGCCTGCGTCAAGGCCCGTAACGCCGGTCGTGAGATCGAGCGCGAAGGTCGCGACATCCTTCTGGAAGCTGCGAAGCACAGTCCTGAGCTGGCCATCGCCCTGGAGACCTGGAAGGAAATCAAGTTCGAGTTCGACACCGTCGACAAGCTCGACGTCAACTGAAGTCCATCGGTGCAGAAAGGAGGCGTGGTGATTGCCACTCCCCCTTTCTCTCCCGGAACGCTTCAGTGAACGCGATCCGAGCCCTTGCCTTCAGGGTTCAACCATTCCATCCACAACAGGATCCCCATGCCTTTCAAGAGCACCGTGGGTGACTACCAAACAGTCGCCACCCTGGAGACCTTCGGCTTCCTCCCGCCGATGACCCAGGACGAGATCTACGACCAAATTGCTTACATCATTGCCCAGGGTTGGAGCCCGCTCGTTGAGCACGTCCATCCCAGCAACTCCATGGCGACCTACTGGTCGTTCTGGAAGCTGCCCTTCTTCGGCGAGAAGGATCTGGGTGTGATCGTGAGCGAGCTGGAGGCTTGCCACCGCGCCTATCCCGACCACCACGTGCGTCTGGTGGGTTACGACGCCTACACCCAAAGTCAGGGTGCTTGCTTCGTGGTGTTTGAAGGCCGCTGATCATCAGCCCTTCAGGGGTTCTCGCTGAAGGCGGAACCCCAACTCCTTTTCTTGGCTGATCTGTCCGCGTTGCGGGTGGATCAGCACTTTTTCAGATATTCCATTCGACGGGCGGACATGGCCAGCACATCCAGCCGGGAAGCAGCTCTGGAGCGCCGCAGGGCCCTCACCAACGGCGGCAAGAAGGCCGCCAGCCGGTTCACCTCCGGGCCGAGCCGTGTGCGCTCGCTCGAAGATGCCCGGCCCACCCGCACGGCAGCTGCTGCGGCGGAATCCGCGCCTGCGATCTCTTCTGCACCGGCAGCCGTGAACCGGGCTCCTGCCCCCACCCCAAGCCGAACCCTTTCGGCTCCTTCGGGCGCTGGCCATCGCAGCCAGGCCCGCCCGATCGCCAATCCCAGCCGCGATCTCGTGCTGGCCCGGCGCGAAGCTCTCTCGAAGCGTGGCAAGAGGGCCGACAATTCCAGCGATCGCACCCGCACCGATCTGGCCAAGGCCACACCCAAGGCTCAGGTTGCCGCCCCTGCCCAGTCCCCAGCGCCAAAGCCTGAGATCGTTGCCACTCCTGCTCCGGCTCTGTCGAGCCTCAGAAGCCGAGGCGCTCAGGGCGCCGAGCGGCGTTCCACCCCCAAGCGTTCTGCTCAACGCGATCCCAGCCGTGCTTTGGTGCTGGCCCGCCGCGAAGTGCTCTCCAAGCGCGGCAAGGCGGCCAATGCACCCAAGAGCACCACGGCGGCTTCAGTGTCCCGTCAGGGCAACCCCGATATGAGTGCGCGCGAGCTCTCTCAGAAAGTGCGTGAGCTGCGAGCCAAGGTTGGTAGTGCTGGCTCCAGCCGCAGCGGCGGCACTCGCCCCTCCGGCCCCAACCGCCACGGCGCCAAGCAGGCCGCTGCCACTGTTGATGCCCATTGGAAGGTGGGTGTGAGTGAAACCAGCACCGGCCAGGTGGTCACCGGCACCCAGGCCAACCGCTCCCCCAAGACCACCGGCAATGAAGCTGCCACCTGCCGCGCCATCACCGGCACCGAATATCTCGGTGCCGAAGTGTTCCAGACCTTCTGCCAGAGCGGCCCGGTGGCCACCCAGCCCGCCAAGGTGCGCGTGAGCGCCACCAGCCACGGCAACCGTGTCACCGGCAATGAGGTGGGGCGGTCTGAAAAGGTGACCGGCGATGAGCCCGGCACCTGCAAGAACGTCACCGGCACGGAATATGTGTCGGCTAATCAGTCCGCCGCCTATTGCGGTGGCAGCAAGCCCAGCCCCCGCAAGGTGGGCCGCAGTCAGACCCAGGGCGGCCAGCCCGTTTCCGGTGTGATGGTGGGTCGCTCTGACAAGGTGACCGGTGATGAGCCCGGTTCCGGCAAGCAGCTCACCGGCACCCAATACGTGGCCGACCAGAGCCAGGTGACCGGTCGAGCCCCCACCAAGGTGGCCAGCCTGCACACCCTGCGGGGCACCGGGATCACCGGCACCCATGTGGGCCGCAGTGAGCACGTCACCGGTGACGAACCCGGTAGCTGCCGCCTGGTGACCGGCGATGAATACGTTGGCTCCCAGCAATATGCTGATTTCTGCGGTAGCAAGCCCGCTCCTGAGGCTCCCAAGGTGGGCTTCAGCGTTACCAACAAGGCCCAAGTGGTGAGCGGTACCCGCACCGGCCGCTCCTCCAACGTGACCGGCGATGAGCCCGGCACTTGCAAGGTCGTGACCGGCACCCCCTACGCCGGGCTCGAGCAGGCCGGCGATTTCTGCACCGGTAAGGCCGTTGCCGACATCCGCCAGCGCACACCCATGCGCGGTGCCAACCGCATGAGCGGCATCCAGCCGGGTATTGGAGGTGTGATGACCGGGGCCGAGCGCGGCGCCTGTGAGGCCGTGACGGGCACCCCTTACATCGGCAACGACCAGCTGGTTGAAGCCTGCGGTTCTGCCGCAGGTCACGATCCTGATTTCCCCCAACCCCTGGCTGGTAGCCAGCCCTGGCAGCAGTTCAGCATCCAATCCCCGGCTCGCGTCGCCCAGGTGGGTCGGGAGCGTACGGGGGCCGTCACTGGCACCAGCTACGAACAAGGCAGCAGGATTACCGGCCCTTTTGACTTGGCCGGTGACAAAGTCACCGGCACCGAGCAATTCCGCTTTGACCGCCGCGGTACCCAGCTGTCTCGCGGTCCGATTGAGCGTGCTCCGATTCACCCCAGCCCGATCGCTGCTCCCGTGAGCGTCGATGAGGATGCACGTCCTACATCTCGGGTTACCGGTGAAGGCATCTCGGCCGGTTTGAAGATCACCGGCGACGACTGGGACCGCGGCGAACGTGTCACCGGCACGGAGGGCGTTTCGGCTCGCCGCCGCAATCCGACCCGTCCGGGTGCGATGGCTGCCATGCCCGTTTTCCAGTCCAAGCGCAACGAGGAGCGCCCCGAACCCGTGAGCCGTGTCACGGGCTCCAGTGGCAACACCACGGCCGGCTCCCTGATCACCGTTTCCGGCGGGGCCCGCGGCTGAATCCCTGATGCCCCGACGCCCGCTCGCTACTCCCTATCGCCCTCTGGCTCCGACGGCTCCTCGCCGCCGGCCCGGTGTGGCTACCTCGAGCGAGACTCCATTCACCCCGAACGCTGGCTCGGCGGGAGGTCGCAGATTCGCTGGCGGCTCTCGCTCCGCCGCATCGGTGGGCCTACACCCCCTCAGCGATCGCCAGGGCAATGCGGCGCTGCAGGCCTACGACGAGCAGGTGAAGGGCGCCTTTGATCGGATCGTGCCGGTGCTCAAGCGCCTGTCGGCCCTGCAACACGAGGCCGACTTTATCGAGCAGGCTCAACGCCTGGCCAAGGCTGAGCTCGGTTTTGAGCTGCCCTTGCCGATTCTGGAGACGGCATGGGTGAGCCAACTCGACATGCGCACCCTGTTTGCCTGGTGCGTGTTCGAGACCTACGAGCAGACCAGCGACGGCTTCTTTCAGCACGATCCGCTGGAGGGCCAACCCGGCAGTCGTTCCGCTGAAGCCTTCAACGATTTTGTGCTCTCCTGCGGCTTCCACCTGCTCGACATCACCCCCTGCGCCGACGGACGCTTGGCCCACGCGGTGGCCTATGCCTTGCGCGTGCCCTTCAGTTCGGTGCGGCGTCGCCCCCACGCCGGCGCCCTGTTTGATGTGGAAAACACGGTGAATCGCTGGGTCAAAACGGAGCACCGCCGCTACCGCGAAGGGCTGCCCAATCCCGCCCATGCCGACACGCGCTACCTCAAGGTGGTGCTGTATCACTTCAGTTCTCAGGATCCTCAGCACGAAGGCTGCGCGGCTCACGGCAGCGACGATGGCTTGGCTGCCAGCTGCGGCCTCTCGCGCCTCAAGGACTTTCAGCAGGCGGTGGAGAACAGCTTCTGCTGCGGGGCCTCGGTGGATTTGCTGTTGATGGGCATCGACACCGACACCGATGCCATCCGCGTGCATGTGCCTGGCCTCGATGGCAGCACCAACCTCGAACGTTGGTTGGATGCCCAGGCGGTTTATGACGCGACCCGTCACCTCAACCCCGAGGAGGGCCGCGCCCGCATCCAGGCGATGGTGGAGCAATCAGCTGCCAGCAGCCCTGATCCCGGCATGGTGCGCCTGGTGAGTCGCTTCTTAGAGCACAACTTGTCCCAGATCGACTACGTGCGTCAGGTGCACGGCGGCCACTATGCCGACGCTGGCCATGCGGAGCGGTTCATCGGTGTGGGCATCGGCTTCAAGGAGATCCACTTGCGCAACCTCACCTACTTCGCCTACATGGACACAGTGGAGGAGGGGGCTCCCGATCTCGACGTGGGTGTCAAGATCTTCAAGGGTCTGAATGTGTCGCGCGGTCTACCGGTGCCTGTGGTGGTCCGCTTCGACTACAACGGCCAGGTGCCCGGCGCGCGGGAACGGGCGATCCGCCACTGCCAGCGGGTCCAGGCCGCCATGGAAAACCGCTACCCCGACCTGTTCCAGCAGGGCCTGCTCCATGCTCTCCTGACCGTTCGGGACCAGGATCGGTACATCCCTGCCGAAGCGGTAGGTTCCACCATCACATTCGCGAGCGGAGGAGGCCACTGACATGTTGATCTGCAAAGTGGTCAAGCCACTGGTCTCCACCAACCGAATCCCTGACTTCGAGCACAAGCACCTGCAGGTGGTGCTCGATGGCAGCACCCAGAAAGTGGCGGTCGATGCCGTCGGCTGCATCCCCGGTGACTGGGTGATCTGCGTCGGCAGCTCGGCAGCTCGCGAAGCCGCTGGCAGCAAGTCCTATCCGAGCGACCTGACCATCGTCGGCATCATTGACCACTGGGATCCTGATGCCGGCAAAGCCCCAGCCCCAGCGGGAGGGCCCAAGTAATGGAGATCATGCAGGTCACGGGCTCTTTGGTGTGCACCCAGCGTGTGCCTGGTCTCGACCACTCCAACCTGCGCGTGTTGCGTACGACCAAGGGCAAGCTCAGCGTGGCTGTTGATCCGGTGGGTGCCTCCCCGGGCAATTGGGTGTTCACCGCTAGCGGTTCAGCAGCCCGTTTCGCCTGCGGTAACCCTGAGGTGCAGACCGATCTGACGATCGGCGGAATCATCGACTTCTGGGAGCCCGACGGTTAGGGCGGCTCGGATCGTTCGCGATCCACCCGTTCTGTCCTCTCACCAGCTCCTACACCCCTGAGCCATGGCCACCCCCACTCCCCGACCCACCCCCAGCACAGCGTCCGCTGCCAAACCCGCCCCTCCGGCGGCAACGGCAGTCAGCGCCCCGCCGGCGACGGGAGCGGCGGCCGGCTCAGCCGTACCAGCAGTTGCTCCCAAGGCGCTGCCGGCGGCAGCGGCCAAGCCCGTCGCGGCGAAAGCCGTGGCCAAGCCGGCCGCCAAGGCGACGCCCCGTGCCTCCAGCACCACCCGCCGCTCCACTGCCACCTCCGCTAGCTCCCGTTCTGGGAGCGGCGGCCGCGGTGCCGGCACCAAACCCCCCACCACCCCTTCGCGCAGCAACGCCATGGCTCCTTCCATTCAGGGCATCGCCCTCGGCATGATCGAAACCCGTGGCCTGGTGCCGGCGATTGAAGCCGCCGACGCCATGACCAAGGCAGCTGAGGTGACCCTGATCGCCCGCGAATTCGTTGGTGGTGGCTACGTCACCGTGATGGTGCGCGGTGAAACCGGTGCTGTGAACGCGGCCGTGCGCGCTGGTGCCGATGCCTGTGAGCGCGTGGGTGATGGCCTGGTTGCCGCCCACATCATTGCCCGCCCCCACAGCGAAGTGGAGCCTGCCCTGATCGCCACCGCCACCACCCGCCGTCTCTGATCGCCATGGGCGCCGTTCATCCGCGCGTCCTGGGATACCTCGGTCGCGCTCTGAGTCTTGAACTCTCTGCGGTTCAGCAGTACATGACCCAGGCCTCCCTTGTGGAGCTCTGGGGTGATGGCGATGCCGCTGAACGGTTCCGCCGCGAAACCGTGGAGGAACTGCAACACGCCGAGCGGATCATTCAGCGCATGTTGGCCCTTGGGGTGGCACCGGCCGCATCTCAATTGCGGCCCGTCTCCCATGCCGCGGACTTGGTCGGCTTGTTGCGGCTCAACCTTTCTCTGGAAACGGACCTCATCAACCACTACGCCGAGGCCGTGCGCTTCTGTGTGCTGGTCGGTGACGGCGACAACGAGGCCTTCTTCCGTGGCCTCTGGTCGGACGAACAACACCACGGTGAGGATCTGGGCGACTGGTTGCGCAGCCTTGGCCCCAACCACGATCCGTCGATGGAGCGGGCCACCTTCTAGTTCCAGGATTCCGCGGCTGATGCCTAGAGTCCGGCGGCCGATCTGTTCATCTCGAACACTGCCGATCGACACCCTCTCCCCTTGTTCGCCCCCTCCTTGCCACTCCCGATCCAGCTGGCCTGGATGCTCCCCTTGTATGGGTTCAGCGGCATGGTCTTGTCTTTGCCGTGGGCAGCGGGCTGGTTCAAGCGCAACGGTCCGCGGCCGGCGGCCTACCTCAATCTGCTGGTCACCCTGCTGGCCGTGGGGCACAGCTCAGTCATCCTGAAGCAAGTTTGGACCTTCGGTCCCCAGCACTTCGAGTTTCCCTGGTTCCAGGCGGCCGATCTCAACCTCCGCATCGGTTTCGATCTCTCCCTGACCAACCTGGCGGCGTTGGAGCTGGTGACCACCATGAGCCTGGTCTGCCAGGTGTTCGCCCTGGGCTACATGGACAAGGAGTGGTCTCTCGCCCGTTTCTATGCCCTGGTTGGTTTCTTCGAAGGGGCGATGAGCGGGGTTGTGCTGAGCAGCAACCTGTTCATGAGCTATTTCCTGCTGGAGATGCTCACCCTCTCCACCTATCTGCTGGTGGGGTTCTGGTATGCCCAGCCCCTGGTGGTCACCGCTGCCCGCGATGCCTTTCTCACCAAACGGGTGGGGGATGTGCTGCTGCTGATGGGGGTGGTGGCGCTGTCGGCCTGGGCGGGCTCGATGGAATTCAACGACCTCTATGCCTGGGCCGGCAACGCCCGTGAGCAGCACCTGATCACCCCCCTGGCCGGCACCCTGCTGGGGCTGGGGCTGATCGCAGGGCCGATGGGCAAGTGCGCTCAGTTCCCCATGCACCTCTGGCTGGATGAGGCGATGGAGGGTCCGAACCCCGCCTCGATTCTGCGCAACTCAGTGGTGGTGACCTGCGGTGCCATCGTGCTGATGAAGCTGATGCCGATCGTGGCCCTTTCTCCCCTGGCCACGGATGTGTTGCTGGCGGTTGGCACGATCAGCGCCGTGGGTGGTGCCCTGGTGGCGCTGGCCCAAGTGGACATCAAGCGCGCGTTCAGTTACTCCACCACCTCCTCTCTGGGCCTGGTGTTCATCGCCATCGCCCTGCAACTCCCCGGCATCGCCCTGCTGCTGCTGTTTGCCCATGGTCTGGCCAGGGCACTGCAGTTCATGGGCGTGGGCAGCATCATCGCCACCAGCAACTGCCAGGACCTGACCGAGCTGGGAGGGCTGGGCACCCGCATGCCCGCCACCACCATGGCCTTCCTGCTGGGCAGTGCCGGCCTGTTGGGGCTGGTGCCCCTGGGCAGCTTCTGGTGCATGGGGCTGATGGTGGAAAATCTGCGCTCCGATGAGCCGCTGTTTGCCCTGGTTTTCCTGCTCACCAATCTGCTGGCTACCGCCAATGTCACCCGGGTGTTCCGCTCGGTGTTTCTTGGACCCGTGCTGCCCAAAACCAAGCGGGCACCTGAGGCCAACTGGTTGATGGCCCTGCCCATGGTGAGCCTTTCGGTGCTGGTGGTGCTGCTGCCCTGGATCATGCAGCGCATCGATACGGTGCCCGGCATTGCCGCCTTCCCGCTGCCCGTGGGTCTGGCGGTGGCTGGCAGCGGCCTGGTGGGCCTGCTGATCGGCTCTGTGGTGCACCTTGATGAGTTCTGGTCGCGCTCCACCAAGTCCAGCCTGCGCGTGCTGCAGGACCTGCTCGCCTACGACTTCTATACCCCTGAGATCTACCAGCGCACCGTTGTCTTGTTGGTGGCTTCCCTGGCCCGCCTCACCCGCTGGTTTGACGTCACCGTGATCAAGGGGTTGGCGGATGGGGTCGGCCGGTTGTCGCTGACCACGGCGGAAGGGCTCAAGCTCAGCATCAGTGGTCAACTGCAGAGCTACGTGCTCACGGTGATCGTGGCGATCGTGCTGCTGCTGGGTTCGCTCCAGCTGTTGCCAGGAGCGGGCTGATCATGCTGCTCACCAGCCTTCTGCTGATTCCCTTCGCCGGGACCCTGGCTTTGTTGCTCTGGCCGGGCGGCCCCAGCCCCTCGCGGCTCCGGCTGATCACCATCGCCATCCTGGTGCTGCAACTGGGGATGAGCGTGGCGGTGGCCCTGGCCTTTGATACGGCCCAGGCCGGCATGCAGCTGCAGGAGCGGCACGCCTGGCTGCCGGGGATCGGCCTCGACTATGCCCTGGGCGTGGATGGGCTGTCGCTGCCGTTGGTGCTGATCAACGGCGCCCTCACCCTGGTGTCAGCGGTGATCACCCGCGACATCGAGAAGCGACCGCGCATCTACTTCGCCATGCTGCTGCTGATCAGCGGCGCGGTGAACGGGGCCTTTCTGTCGGAAAACCTGCTGCTGTTCTTCCTCTTCTACGAGCTGGAGCTGATTCCGCTCTGGTTGCTGGTTTCGGTGTGGGGTGGGGTGAACCGGGCCTATGCGGCCACCAAATTTCTGATCTTCACCGCTGCCTCGGGCATGTTGATCCTGGGGGCCTTCCTGGGGCTGGCCCTGCTCACCGGCAGTGTGGATTTCAGCCTCACGCCGGTGCTCAGCGACCGACTGGCCATGGGCGGCCAGCTGTGGCTGCTGGGGGCCTTGCTGATCGGGTTCGGCATCAAGATTCCGCTGGTGCCGCTGCACAACTGGTTGCCCGACACCCACACCCAGGCCTCCACGCCGGTGTCGGTGCTGCTGGCGGGCGTCTTGCTCAAGCTGGGCACCTACGGCATGTTGCGCTTCGGCCTGCAACTGTTCCCCGAGGCCTGGGCGAAGCTGGCGCCGGTGCTGGCGATCTGGGCCGCGATTTCGGTGCTGTACGGCTCCCTGGCCGCCATCGCCCAGACCGACATGAAACGAATGGTGGCCTACAGCTCCGTGGGCCACATGGGCTATGTGCTGCTGGCAGCTGCATCTGACACGCCCGTGAGCCTGCTGGGCGCGGTGTTCCAGATGGTGAGCCACGGCCTGATCTCGGCTCTGCTGTTCCTGCTGGTGGGGATTGTGTATCGCAAGACGGGCACCCGTGATCTGGCGGCGTTGCGCGGCCTGCTCAATCTTGAGAGGGGTCTGCCGTTCACCGGCTCGCTGATGATCGTGGCGGTGATGGCCAGTGCCGGTTTGCCTGGCATGGCCGGCTTCATTTCGGAATTTCTGGTGTTCCGCGGCAGCATTGCCGAATACCCGGTAGCCACCTTGCTTTCGATGGTCGGCTCCGGTCTCACGGCGGTGTATTTCCTGCTGCTGGTGAACCGGGCCTTCTTCGGTCGCTTGGCGATCACGCCCCCCAGTGCGGATGCGGTTGCTGATGCGCGCCTGGATGTGCAGCTGGCGCCAGTCGCGCCGCGGGAAACCGTCCCCGCCGTGGCCCTGGCGGCCGCAGTGGTGGTGCTGGGTCTGGTGCCCAGTACTCTCGGCCGGCTGAGCGAGGTGGCCACCACCGCGCTGGCCAGCATCACAGCGATACCGGGAGGGCTGGGCTGAGATGCCGATCGTTCCCGCCGAGCTGGTGCATGCCAACCTCTCGATCGACCGAGAGGAGGTGCAGCGCCGCCTGCTGGCCGGTGAAACCCTTCTGGGTGAGAGCGCCGATCACCTGGTGGAGGTGGTGGATGTGCTCAAGAGCTATGGCGAGGTGCTGGATGCCTACAGCATCAACCTGATCTACCAGGCCGAGCATCAATTTCTCAACCCTTTTCCGATCTTCAAATACCTCGATGGGGATCTGAACCCTGCCAAGATCTGGCGCCATCTCAACCACGACCGCATCAACTTCGAATATGCGGAGTATTGCCAGAAGGCGATGTTCTGGCATGCCACCGGTGGCATGGATGCCTACTTTGATTCCGAGGCTTTTGCAACCAATTGCCGCCGCATCATTGCGGCCAAGAGCCGGCGTGATCCGCTGCTGGCCGTCCTCAACCCGCTGTTCCCCGGCTTCCTGCCCGAATTGATCCGTTCGGCCGCCACCACCCATGCCCTGGGCCAGTTCTGGCGGGTGATGAGCGATCTGTTCCTGGATCTGGCCGCAGCTGAAGCCGACGGACGGGTGTGCACCATTGCCGATGTCGTGGAGTTCATCAAGAACGGCCTGGTGGCCGCAGCCGCCAACCCGATTCACTACGGAGTGGAGGTCGGCGGCCAGAGCTACTGGGTGCTTCCGCCGGAAGCGGAACTCACCTTCCTGGTGGATGTGGCGGTGCCCTATGTGGAAGCGGTGTTTCTGCGAGGCATGCCCTTCCTGGGCACGGTGAGCTTCAACGCCCAGGCTCAGCAGATCTCGCCCGACCAGGCTCAGTTCACCTATGGGGCGCTCTACGCCGATCCGCTGCCGAGCATGGGCTCCGGCATTCCGCCCAGCCTGCTAATGCAGGACATGTACCGCCACCTGCCGGAGCGGTTGCACCAGTGGTACCTGGAGCGCACGCGCGGCGAAGGCGACGTGCGCGTGAAGATCTGCATGAGCTTTCAGAAATCGATGTTCTGTGTCACCAACGCGGCCATCAATGGCACCATGCCCCATCCGCTCGACAGCAGCGATCCAGAGGCCCGGGCGGCCAATCAGGCCTATGCAGGCGCCTGGGCCCAGCGCCTGGGTATTGCCCGCACGGATTGCTTGGAGGCGTAGCGTCGAAGGCATGGATCAAGCCTGGATTGCACGTCCCAAGTCCGAGCAGCCTGAGCGGCTGGAGCGGCGCCTGGAATTCGAGGATTACGCCAGCACCAGGGATTTTCTGGAGCGGCTCAATGCCCTCTGCGAGGCGCAGCAACGCTTCCCGGATATCAGCTTCGGGCGCACCTACGTCAATCTCACAGTGCGGGCGGAGGCCGAAGGCAGCCTGATCGGAGCGCCCGAGTGGTCCTTCAGCGCCGCCATCGATGCCCTGATCGCCTGAACCCCTTATGGGATCTGATCCCGACAGCCCGATTGCCGCTCCGACAGTCTCGGACGACACCGCCATCGACCTGCAGTTGGCCTACGAGAGTGCCGGGATTCAGGAGATGCTCGATCAGCTCGATCGGGAATTGATCGGTCTGCGGCCCGTCAAGGCCCGCATCCGCGAGATCGCCGCCCTGCTGGTGGTGGATCGGGCCCGCCACCAGGTGGGGCTGGAGACCACCCCGCCCAGCCTGCACATGTCGTTCACGGGACGGCCGGGCACGGGCAAAACCACCGTGGCCGCGCGGATGAGCAAGATCCTGCATGGGCTGGGCTACGTGCGCAAAGGCCACGTGGTGACCGCCACCCGCGACGACCTGGTGGGTCAGTACATCGGCCACACCGCTCCCAAGACTCGTGAGATGCTCAAAAAGGCGATGGGTGGGGTGCTGTTCATTGATGAGGCTTACTATCTCTATCGCCCTGAAAATGAGCGTGACTATGGCGCCGAGGCGATCGAAATCCTGCTGCAGGTGATGGAGAGCAATCGCGACGATCTGGTCGTGATCTTTGCAGGCTACAAGGAGCGGATGGATGTGTTCTACCAATCCAATCCTGGCCTTTCCTCGCGGGTGGCCAACCACATCGATTTTCCCGACTACAGCGCCGCTGAACTGTTGGCCATCGCCCAGTTGATTCTTGCCGCTGAAAATTATCGGTTCAGTGAGGAGGCGGCAGCTGCCTTTGCTGACTACATCCAGCGGCGCATGCAGTTGCCGTTTTTTGCCAACGCCCGCTCCATTCGTAATGCCATCGACCGGGCTCGGATGCGCCAGGCCAATCGGCTGTTCAGCCGCATGGGCACGCCGCTCACCAAGCTCGATCTGATGACGATTGAGGCCGAAGACATCACCGCCAGCCGCGTGTTTGCCGGTGAAGTGGAAGGGCTTGATCCTGCCCGGCCGCTCACCTAAGGCCCGACTAACGCCGCTTGCGGGAATCAATTTGCAGCAGGTCGCGCACCTGCTGCACTTGGCGGGAAAGGGCTGGGTCGCTGTTGAGTTTGCGGTCGATCTGCTCCACGGCGTACATCACTGTGGAGTGATCCTTGCCGCCGAAGGCTTCGCCGATGCGCGGCAAGCTGAGGTTGGTGCTCTGACGCATCAGGTACATCCCCACCTGACGGGCCTGGCTCACGGCCCGCTTGCGGCTGGCACTGCGCATCTCCTCGACGCCCACGCCAAACACCTCGGCCACCTTCTCCATCACCTGGCTCGGTTTTACTTCCACATCGCCGCCGGCAGGATCGAGCATCGGCGCCACCGATTCCACCGTCATTGGCAGACCGGTGATCGAGGCGAAGGCCACGGCGCGGGTGAGAGCGCCTTCGAGTTCGCGGATGTTGGAGGTGAAGCGGCCGGCGATGAACTGGATCAGGTCGCGGGGCAGAACCATCTGCTCCTGCTCGGCCTTCTTGTGCAGGATCGCCATGCGGGTTTCCAGGTCCGGGGCCTGGATGTCGGCGATCAGCCCCATCGAGAAGCGGGAGATTAGCCGCTCCTGCAGCCGGGGGATCTGGGACGGGGGCCGGTCGGAGGCGATCACGATCTGGCGCCCCGCCTCGTGCAGGGCGTTGAAGGTGTGGAAGAACTCCTCCTGGGTGTATTCCTTGCCTTCGATGAACTGGATGTCGTCGACCAGGATCAGATCGGCGGCCCGGTAGCGGTCGCGGAAGGCCTGCATGCCGTCCTTGCGGATTGCCTGGATCAGATCGTTGGTGAAGGTTTCGGTGCTCACGTAGAACACTCGCGCCTCGGGATTGATCTCCAGGCGGTAGTGGCCGATCGCCTGCATCAGGTGGGTCTTGCCCAGCCCTACCCCACCGCAAAGAAACAGGGGGTTGAACTCCCGGCCGGGGGCCTCGGCTACCGCCAGGGCGGCGGCGTGGGACATGCGGCTGTTGGGTCCCACCACGAAGCGGTTGAACACATAGCGAGGGTTGAGGCCTGGTGCCAGCTTGCGGGGCGTTTCGCCGGTGGCGCGGGGCGTGGCGGATGGCCCGGCGGGGATCACGGGGGCGGTGGACCCACGGGTTCCATTGCCGCCAGCGGCGATGACGTCATCGCCGCTGGCGGCGCTGACCAGCACCTGCACCGGCCGGCCGGCGATTTCACTGGCGACGGCCTCGATCGTGCCGAGATAGTTCTTGCGCAGCCAGCCGCAGGCAAAGCTGTTGGGCGCTTCGAGCTGGAGCTGGTTGGCACTGAAGCCCTCGCAGCGGGCCGGGCGGATCCAGGTCTCGAAGGTGGGTTTGCTGAGGTTGGCCTGGAGCGCCTGCTGAACCTGGTGCC
This sequence comes from Cyanobium sp. Alchichica 3B3-8F6, assembly GCF_024346435.1. Taxonomy (NCBI): domain Bacteria; kingdom Bacillati; phylum Cyanobacteriota; class Cyanophyceae; order Synechococcales; family Prochlorococcaceae; genus Cyanobium; species Cyanobium sp. Alchichica 3B3-8F6. The sequence goes on from NZ_JAGQCZ010000005.1 coordinate 104,209, forward strand.
ACAGCTCGTCTCCCTGCTGCACCGACCGCGCCGTTTCGTGGGTGCTGAATCTACGCGTGGTGTGGCGGCCGAGCCGTCTTTAATGAAACGGATTCCGACCTGGCCCCACGCCGCCCCCATGCCGCGCCTTTCCCCCCCGTGCCGAGCTGCGCTGATTGCCCCCGTTGCGCTGCTGCTGGTGGGTTGCAGCCAGGGTCTGCCTGGTCTGCCGGGCCGCCCTGGTGCCCAGACGCCGATCAGTGATGCGGCTCCCACGCCGCCGCTGCAGCAGGGCAACACCTTGATCGTGGATGCGGTGGCCAAGGTGGGGCCGGCGGTGGTGCGGATCGACACCGTCAAGCGCCTGGTGAACCCCCTGGGTGGGCTGTTCGGCCGCGGGCCCACCATCCAGCAGCAGCAGGGTCAGGGCTCGGGCTTCATCACCCGCTCCGACGGGGTGCTGCTCACCAATGCCCACGTGGTGGAGGGGGCCAGTGAGGTGACGGTGACCCTGCCCGATGGCCGCAGCTTCAATGGCAAGGTGCTGGGCACTGATCCCCTCACCGATGTGGCCGTGGTGAAGGTGGTGGCCTCCAAGCTGCCGGTGGCTCCCCTGGGCGATTCCGCCAAGGTGCGGCCTGGCGAGTGGGCCATCGCCATCGGCAACCCCCTCGGCCTCGACAACACCGTGACCGCTGGGATCATCAGTGCCATCCAGCGCACCAATGCGGTGGGTGAAGGACAGCGGGTGCCCTACATCCAGACCGACGCGGCCGTGAACCCCGGCAACAGCGGCGGACCCCTGATCAACGACCGTGGTCAGGTGATCGGCATCAACACGGCGATTCGCCAGGCACCTGGGGCGGGCCTGAGCTTCGCGATCCCGATCAATGTGGCGCGCCAGATTGCGGCACAGATCCTGGAGAAGGGCTCCGCCAGCCACCCCTACATCGGCGTGCGGCTGCAGGCCCTGACGCCCCAGCTCGCCCGGGAGATCAACGCCAGCACCGATGAGTGCCGCCTGCCGGAGGTGAATGGCGTGGTGGTGGTGGAGGTGATTCCCGGCAGCCCGGCGGCCAAAGGCGGACTCAAGCCCTGCGACCTGATCGATCAGGTGGGCGGCAAGGCAGTGAAGAACCCCTCCGAGGTGCAGCTGGCGGTGGATCAGGGCCGGGTGGGCCAGCCTTTAGCTGTGTCGCTGCGCCGTGGCGATGAGCGGCTGACCCTGCAGCTCAAGCCGGCGGAGCTGCCGCGCCAGGGGTGAGGGCGGGGATGGGCCAACCCGCTGGCAGTCAATTGATCGTGATGGCCCGTTGGCCAGCCCCGGGGCGCTGCAAGCGCCGACTGGCGGGTTCCCTCGGCGCAGCGGCGGCGGCCCGGATCCAGTCTCGGCTCACCAGCCACACCCTGGCGGTGGCCCGCGGCGGGCGCCGCCGGCTGGGCTTTGAGCTGGTGCTCGCGGTGGATGGGTTGGCGGGGCGGGCCGCTCGCCGCTGGGGTGTGGAGCTGGGAGCCGATCGCGTGCAGCTGCAGGGCCCCGGCGGGCTGGGTTTGCGGATGCAGCGCCAGGTTCAGCGGGCGTTCCGCGCCGGGGCCCGGCAGGTGGTGGTGATCGGTAGTGATCTGCCCCAGTTGGATGGCGATGACCTGGTGGCGGCGTTTGCGGCCCTGGAGAGCCGCGCGGCGGTGCTCGGCCCGGCTCATGATGGGGGCTACTGGTTGCTCGGGCTGCGCCAGCCGCAGCCCGCCTTGATGGCGGGCATCGCCTGGGGCACTCCCAGGGTGCTCACGCAGACGCTGGCGGCGATCGACCGTCTGGGGCTGGAACCGGCACTGCTGGCGCCACGGGGCGACCTCGATTGGGCGATGGATCTGCGGCCGTGGCGCTGAGCGGTTCGCCGATTGCGGTGGTGATCGCCGCGCGCAACGAGGCGCCACGGTTGCCGCTGTTGCTGGCCGACCTGGCCGCTGCTCCCCAGCTGGTGGGGGAGATCCTGGTGGTGGACGGCGCCAGCGACGACGCCACCGCCCGGGTCGCCGCGCTTGCGGGGGCGGCGGTGCAAGCCAGCTCCCCTGGCCGGGGCCGGCAGTTGGCCCTGGGTGTGGCGAGCACCGAATCCCCCTGGCTGTTGTTGCTGCATGCCGATGCCCGGCTTGAGCCGGGCTGGGATCGGGCGGTGAGGGTGGCCCTGGGCCTGCCAGACGCCGCCTGGTATTTCGATCTGGCCATCGCCGCTGCCCAGCCCGCCCTGCGACTGGTGGAGCTGGCCGTGGCCCTGCGCAGCCGCTGGCGCCAACTGCCCTATGGCGATCAGGGTCTGCTGGTGCCGCGTCGCCTGCTGGCGCGGGCCGGGGGGGTGGCGCCGATCCCGTTGATGGAGGATCTGGAGCTGGTGCTGCGCCTGCGGCACTTCAGCCAGCTGCGGCCGCTGGGGGCCCGGCTGCAGGTGGATGGGCGCCGCTGGCAGGCGCTCGGGGTGTGGCAAACGGCGCTGGCCAATGCCCAGCTGCGGCGCTCCTGGCGGCGGGGCATTCCGCCCGAAGCCTTGGCGGCCCGCTACTACGGCAGCGCAGTGCGGGAGCGGCGGCGGGGTTAGCGGGCGTACCAGAAGGCGCAGCGCCGTTGCAGCGGTTCGAGCTCCCAGCCCTGGGCGGCGTAGAAGTCCACCACGTCGGGGTCGGCGAACAGGCTGACCCGATCCACCTCCATCGTTTGCAGCTGGTCGAGCACGTAGACCATCAGCTGCTTGCCCAGCCCGGCCCCCTGGTAGAGGGGGTGCACTGCCACATCCCAGACCGTGGCTTCCACCACGCCATCGCCGGTGCAGCGGGCGAAGCCCACCAGCTTGGGAAGGCGTGGGTCGTGACGCCACAGGCCCACCCGCAGCAGGCTGTGTTGCAGCGCCTTGCGCACCCGCCGCAGGGGGCGGCGGCTCCAGCCCACCGCGTCACAGAGCTGCTCCAGCTCGATCAGGTCGATCTCGCGATCGCAGCTGAGCACCAGGCTGAGCTGGGGATTGGGCGTGGGGCAGAGCCGGTGCTGCTCCCCGTAGAGGCTGGTGAGGAGCTCGGCCGAGGCCACGACGGGCGGGTGCAACGCAATGGAACGATCCTGCCCGATGGCCGCCCAGGGGGCGCTCGCCGGGCCAGCCTGGTGCCCCCGATCGTCGATCCTCTGGAGCACGTCGATCTTCTGGAGCACGATGTCTCACGTCCGTTGCTGGTGGCCCTGCATGGCTGGTTGCTGGCCGGGCGGCTCTGGCGGCCGCTGGCCGCCGAGCTGGCGCCGAGCTGGGAGCTCTGGGCCCCCGATCTGCCCGGCTTTGGCCAACGGCCTCGGCCGCTGAGGCTGCACGCCAATCTGGCCAGCTACGGCCGCTGGCTGGCCCAGGCGGCCCGGGAGCAGGCCGGCGAGCGCCCGATCGTGTTGCTGGGCCATTCCCTGGGGGGCAGCGTCGCCTTGCACGCCGCGCCCCATCTGGGGCCGCAGCTGGTGGGCCTGGTGCAGATCGCCGCCGGGGGTGGCGTCTACCAACCGCGGCCTTTTGCCCAGGTGCGACGCGGCGGTGCCCTGTTTCTGCGCTGGCGCCCCAGCTGGCTGGCCGAGCTGCCCGGCACTGACCCCCTGCGCAGCCCGCTGCTGGCCGAGCGCCGTGCCGCCCAGGGGCTGCTGGCCTGCAGCACAAACCGCGGCGCCGTGCGTCAGATCCCCCAGCTCACCGCCCAACTGCAGGTGCCCAGCCTCTGGATTGCCGGAAGCCGCGATCAGGTGATGGCGCCGCGTTATGTGCGCCATCTGGCCGGCTATGCCAACCAGCACCAGTTTGTGGAGCTGGCCGGAGCGGGGCATCTGCCGATGCTCCAGATGCCCGAGCAGCTCGCAGGCACGATCGGCGACTGGCTGCAGGATTGGCTTGGTTGAGTTAGAGGGCCGCCAGCCCTCGCTCCTGCAGGTCGGCCAGCTGGGCATAGAGACCGCCCGCCCGCTGCAGTTCGGCGTGGGTGCCCTGCTCGATCAGGTGGCCCTTGCGCAGCACCAGGATGCGGTCGGAGGTTTCCACCGTGGCCAGGCGGTGGGCGACGACAATGGCGGTGCGCTGCTGGAGCAGTCGCGCCAGATCGCGCTGCAGGGTCGCCTCGGTGGAGGGATCCATGAAGGCGGTGGCCTCGTCCATCACCAGCACGGATGGATCCCGGATCGCCACCCTCGCCACGGAGAGCAGCTGGCGCTCGCCCGAGGAGAGGTTGCCGCCCCGTTCGCGCAACGCCGTGGCCAGGCCGTCGGGCAGGCGCCGCAGCAGGGGCTGGAGGCCCAGCTCGCCGCAGATCCGTTGCAGTTCGTCGCTGCTGATCTGGGCATCAAGGCGCAGATTGTCGGCCACGTTGCCGCTGAACAGGAAGGTGTCTTGCAACACCACACCGAGGCGCTGGCGCAGGGTGGGGATGGGCAGCTGCCGGATATCGATGCCATCGAGCAGGATGCGCCCGCGCTGGGGCTCATAAAGCCGGCAGAGCAGACGGATCACGGTGGTTTTGCCGGAGCCGGTGGGGCCCACCAGGGCCACGTGCTCCCCAGGGGCAATGCGGAACGAAAGGTCGGTGAGGATCGGGTCGTCGTCGCGGTAGGAGAACGACACGTTCTCGAAGATCACCTCGCCGGCACTGGCACGTTGGCTGCCGCTGGCAATCGCCGCCGCCGTGCGTTGAGCCGAGGGAAGCTCGGCAATCTCGATCGGCTGCTCGAGCAATTCGCCGATGCGTTCCACAGCGGTGAGCCCGCCTTGGATCTGGGTGAAGCGCTCGGCCAGCTGGCGCAGAGGGTCGAACAGGCGCTGGGAATAGAGGATGAAGGTGGTGAGCGTGCCCAGGCCCATGGCGCTGCCCAGCACCATCCAGCCGCCCAGGGCCAGCACCACCGCGACGGCGCTGAGGGCCACCCATTCGATGAAGGCCGAGATGGCGCTGTCGTAGAGGATCGTGCCGCCGACTGCTTCGCGGTAGGCGGCCGTGACCTGGGCAAAGCGGGCGCTGTTGGTGGCCTCCCGCCGGAACATCTGCACCACCTCGAGGCCCTGGAGGTTCTCCTGCAGATCGGCGTTGAGCTGGCTGAGCTCCTCGCGCACGCGGTAGTTGGCCTTGCGGTAGCGCCCCTGCAGCCAGAGGATGCCGAGCACCACCGGCACCTGGCTCACCAGCAGCAACAGGCCCAGGCGCCACTCGATCGAGATCATCGTGACGGCGATCACCAGCAGGGTCACCAGGTCGGCGAGCACGCCCACGGCGCCGCTGCCGAACACCTCGGCCAGGGCGTCGACGTCGCTGGTGAGCCGGGTGAGCAACTTGCCCACGGGGGTGCGGTCGTGGAATCGCAACGACAGCGCCATGGCGTGGGCGAACAGGTCGTTGCGAATCCGGGCGGTGAGCCGCTGGCCGACGGCCTGAACGTTGAAGGTTTGGATGCCCTGAAGGCCCAGACGCAGCAGCACCGCCAGCAGCAGCAGCAGCACCAGCAGCCGCAGGGCTTCGGGCACTGGCAGGCCGGTGAGCCAGCCGAGGGTGGGCTCGCGCCGCAGCACGGCGATCGCCTGGCCCACCAGCAGGGGCTGCACGGCGGCGGCGAAGGCCACCGGAATCAGCAGCAGCAGGGTGAGGCCCAGGCGTCGGCGGTCCAGGCTCAGGTAGGGCAGCAGGCGCAGCAGGCGCTGGCGGTCGAGGCGCGCCATCAGCGGCCCTGGGGTGCTGCGGCCACCAGTCCGAGCCGATCGATGATCCCCTGGAGTGGGCCGTCGTCGAGCCGGAGGGCCAGGGGGTGACCCACCAGCCGGGCGGTGCTGTGGAACAGATCTTCAATCGCCACCAGGCCGTTTTCCTCCAAGGTGCGGCCGGTGGCCACCAGGTCGACGATCGCCTCACTCATGCCAGTGATCGGGCCGAGCTCCACCGATCCGGCCAGGTGGATCAGCTCCACTGGCAGATCGAGGGCATCGAAGAAGGCCTGGGCGCAGCCGGTGAACTTGCTGGCGACGCGGCAATGGGCGGGCAGATCGGCGGCGCGGCGATAGCCGCTGCTGGCCTTCACCGCCACACTCATGCGGCAGCCGCCGAAGCCCAGATCCAGCAGCTGGGCAACCGGCAGCTGGTGCTCACGGATCACGTCGTAGCCCACCACGCCCAGCTGGGCCTGGCCGTAGGCCACATACACGGGCACATCGGCATTGCGCACCAGCAGCGCCCGGGCCTGCCCGCAGGCACTGGGCACCATCAGTTGGCGGTTGCCAGGCTCGAGCAGGGCCGAGAAATCTAAGCCGGCGGCGGCAAAGCGGGCCACCGAATCCTTCAGCAGGGCGCCTTTGGCCAGGGCAACGGTGATCATGCCTGGGCTGCAGCGGTGATCATGGGGGAACGCCACAGGCTGGACTTTAACGATGCCCCAACTCCGCGTCGGCCTGATCCCGGTGCTGCACGACAACTACGTGTTTGTGTTGCAGCGCCAGGGCCAGGCCGCCGTGGTGGATCCCGCCGTGGCTGAGCCTGTGTTGGCCGCCTTGGAGCAGCAGGGGCTGGAGTTGGTGGCGATCCTGCACACCCACCACCACAGCGATCACATTGGCGGCACGCCGGGGCTGCTGGCCCGCTGGCCCGGTGCGGCGGTGCTGGCCAGCCGCGACGACCAGGCTCGCATCCCGCTCCAGACCCAGGGGTTGGTGGATGGCGACCGGTTTGACCTGTTGGGTGAGACGGTGGAGGTGCTGGCCGTGCCGGGGCACACCCGCGCCCATATCGCCTACTACTTGCCCATTTCGGGGCATCTGTTCTGTGGCGACACTCTGTTTGCCGCAGGCTGCGGGCGGTTGTTCGAAGGCAGCCCGGCCCAGATGCAGGCCTCGCTGCAGCGCCTCGGCCAGCTGCCCGAGGCCACCCGGGTGTGGTGCGCCCACGAGTACACCACCTCCAACCTGCGTTGGGCCGCCGCCACCGTGGCGCCCGGCGATCCCTGCGCTGCGGCGATCCAGCAGCGGCTTGCGGAGGTGTTGACAGCCCGGGCTCAGGGGGAGCCCACCATCCCCAGCACGGTGGGGCTGGAGCGCGCCACCAACCTGTTTCTGCGTGCCGGCAGCGCTGAGCAGTTGGCTGCCCTGCGCAGCAGCAAGGACCACTGGGCGGCCTAGGGGCGGGTCAGGGCTGGGGGGCGGCCAGCACCTGCAGCGGCACGCGGGTCGGGAAGAGCACCCCTGGGGCCCCGGGCCGTAAGGACAGCTGGCAGCGCACCCCGCGGTTGTATTCGGCGTCGAGGGGCAGCCGCAGCCGCAGCCTCAGGTGATCGAGCTGTACTTGATAGAGCCATTCCCGGCCCAGAAACTCACGCCCCTGCACCCAGGCCTGGCCGTCGGGGTCGGGGCGGAGCTGGATGGCCTCGGGGCTGATCAGCACCTCCAGCGGCTCCTGGGCTTGCTGTGTCGCGCCCGTCGCCAGGCTCGCTTCGCCTGGGCTGGCGATCAGGCAGCCGAGGACTGTGTGGAGGCGATCGCCCTGGCGCTCGGCTGGCAGCAGGTTGCCTTGGAGCACGAACCGTCCCACGAAGGCCGTGGCGGGCTGCTGCACCAGCTGCCGTGGACTGGCGCACTGGTGCAGTACCCCATCGCGCAGCACCGCCACCCGATCGCAGATCGCCAGCGCCTCTTCTGGGTCGTGGGTGACGATCAGACCGCTGGCGCCACAGCGGGAGAGCACGGCGGGTAGTTCGCTGCGCAGGCGCAGCCGCACCTCCACATCGAGGTTGGAGAAGGGTTCATCGAGCAGCACCACCGACGGCCCTGGAGCCAGGGCGCGGGCCAGGGCGAGGCGCTGGCGTTGGCCGCCGGAGAGTTCGTGGGGATAGCGGCTTTCAAGCCCCTTGAGCCCGAGCAACTCCAGCAACCAGCTGGCCCGGCTGCTGTCCTGGCCGCGCCGCAGCCCGAAGCAGGCATTGCGCCAGGCATCGAGGTGGGGGAACAGGGCGTAGTCCTGAAACACCATGCCAACGCCGCGGCGCTCGGGTGGCAGCCAGCGGCCAGCTCCGGCGACGGTGCGGCCATCGATCGACACCGAGCCGCGCTTGGGCCGCTCAAAGCCGGCGATCAGCCGCAGCAGGGTGGTCTTGCCACAGCCCGACGGGCCTAGCAGGCCCACCAGCTCCCCCTGGCCCAGGGCCAGATCGATTCCCTGGAGGGTCCACTCGTCGGGGGCGGCGTTGGCGTAGCGGTGCCAGATGTCTTTGAGTTGCACGTGCTCACGCAGCGGCAACTCAGCAGGGATCAGCTCGGTGAGGGGGCTGGCGATCGGCGCAGGGCCAGCAAGGGCCATAAGCTCTCCCTTCATCCTGACCTGGCATGAGCCCATCGATGCAGCTGGAAGCCGTGATCACCGCCGAAGCCCCGGCGCCCGTGGGCCCTTACAACCAAGCCGTGAAAGCCAGCGGTGTGCTGTATTGCTCCGGCCAGATCGCCCTGGATCCAGCCACTGGGGGCATGGTGGGCGGTGGTGACGTGGAGGCTGAAACCCGCCAGGTGCTCACCAACCTCAAGGCCGTGCTGGAAGCCGGCGGCAGTAGCCCCCAGCAGGTGCTGCGCACCACGGTGTTTCTGGCCGATCTGGGCGATTTCGCACGGGTGAATGCGATTTATGCGGAGATGTTCGGCGAGGGGGTGTCCCCGGCCAGGGCGTGCGTCGAGGTGGCAGCGTTGCCGAAGGGCGCCCGGGTGGAGATCGACGCCATCGCCCTCAGCGCCTGATTCCAGAAAGGCGGATGTTGCTCAACCAGGCAGATCGAGGGGACAGTCCATCAGGCTGGCGGCCTGGTCGTCGACGGCCCTGAGGCGCTCGAGGATCGATTGCAGGTCGAGCGCTGAAAGTTCCCCATCTCGCCCCCACTTCATGACGGATCGGCCGATGTCCGTGGAGTCGCCGGCCCGAGTGGAGAAACCATTGCCGGAGTCCATCGCCATGGTTGAAACCTCCGTGTGTCGGTTTCAACACTAGCCAGGGAGTGGAGGGTTGTCTGCCCCTCGGAGCGGGGGCAGCTGATCAAACAGGTTCCCCTGGATCAGCGTTGCCCAGGCGGCGGGAGCCTTGATTGGCGCTAAGGCCTTTGCGACCCGGCGCCGCGAGGCAGCGGGCTTGGGCGGCAGATCGGGCTCCGTGCGCAGCCATGGATTAGCTCTGAACACGGCGTAGGGAGAGGAGATGGTCATGGCGCCTGCAATCGGTACACCTGTACTAGCAGCTTTGGCTATCACCGTCAAGCACCGTTGGCTTGTCCAGGATGATGGAGAGGAATGGCTCAGGTTTTGGTGTGAAGCTGCTCGAGGGCTGGCGTGTGTGGTTGCTGGTGCTGGTTCTCAATGTCCTGGCTGGTGGCCTGTGGTTTCTTGATCGGGACGTGGCGCGCCCTGCCCCTGGGGGCAGCCTCTGGGATGCGTTCCGTTCTTTGGGCGGTGGTTGAGCCCTGCCGCATCGGCTCCACCGCTGTCGCCTGGCGCACGCCGCCCCCCTAAGCTCCCAGCAACGGGGCGTGGCGCAGCTTGGTAGCGCGGGTGCTTTGGGAGCACTAGGTCGCAGGTTCGAATCCTGTCGCCCCGATTATCTAAAGCCATTGCGGCGTAAGCACTTTCGAGGGTGTTCGTTGCGACCTAGGCAGCTCTGACGGCAGTCGCTGACGGCAATCCGACGGCAATTCTTGAGATCCGCTGCGCCGCAGTTGATTTCGGGTGCCGCTCTACGATTAGCAAGATTTGATCCTGTCTGAACCCTTGCAGTGACTGCGGTTTCGGCGGTTGTGGCTATCCCAGGTGCATCACATCCGCAGCACCTCGCCATCGGAGCGCAGCGAGGTGGCATAGGGTTGGGGTGAGGGCCAGATCCGAGCGGGTTGGTCAGGTGCGTCATCACCCGCAGACTGGTAGCGTCGAGGGTGGTGTGCCAGTTGGCTTGTCTGATAATCGGCAAAACTCGCGAGAATCAAGATGGGCTACAAGCTGCCAGCCGTGATCGCTGCGGCCCTGTCACTAGCCGTTTTTCAGCTACCAAGCCAGGCGCAGTACTTCCCGGGGTTTGGAGGGTATTCACAACCTCAGCAACAGGGCGGCGGCCGGTGTCGCGGCTACGACGGTCCTGGTGGACCTTGCTACAGCGGGCCTGGTGGTCCCTACTACGACGGTCCTGGTGGCCCCTGCTACGACGGTCCTGGTGGACCTTGCTACAGCGGACCTGGCGGTACTGGTCGAGGCTGCGCGCCAGGCTGCCCTTAGGCGTCGTGATTAGTCGCGCGACGTGTCTCGGGCAATGGACTAGTCGCGGGACAAGTCGAACAGATAGCCGCTCTCGCCGCCGCTGTGGCTGCTGCAATGCCAACGGCGCCTGTTAATCCATTGCGGCGGGCTAGGGCGCTGGCAGAGGCAGCAGAGCTGGGTGTGGCGCTGTCATCAATCGAGCTGGCGGAAGTGGTTGGTATGTCACCCGCCACCGTGAGCAGCTGGCCCGATGGGCACTCACCAAGGCCGGGGTTCACCTTGCGCTGTGAAAAGGCTGGTGCTGCGGTTTGGTGGATGGTTGAGAGGCAAGGCGCACCCATAAGCAACGTCCGCGCCATTGGTGGCCGCACTGTTGGTTTTGGTTCTTGCCTGACGGTGGAAGCGGTTGCCTTGCCTTACTTCTGAGGCGGACTGTGGTATTTCGCAACAGCTACGCCAGAAGTGCCTTTCTGGCGTAGCTAATTTCAACACAACACCACCACTCGAGCCCGCTGCATATAACCCTGTTGGCCCCCGGTAGACTTTAATCAACCGCGATTGAAGGGTGACAAAACCAGTGCGTCAGGTATCAGTCCTGGCTGATGCATTGCTCCGGCAGCTTCAGGTGGAAGCATTGCAGCAACACCAGCAGGATGATGACTGCTTGCCAGCACCTGACCCGATGAGCAGTGCTCAGGCCCGCCGTGCTGCTGTTGTTGGGGTGGCGCGATGACTGACCTAGATTCTCAAATCGACCAACAGCACAGGCAAGTTGAAGAGGTCGAAAATCAAGCCCGGCAAATCGAGGCCCGTATCTGTCGCATCCAAGGCGCCGCAAGGTATTTGCCACACCGCCGCTATGGCTCTGCTGTGGATGGCAACGAGATCAGAAAGAACCTCACGTTGGCGAGTCTGATTGCCAGACGTGACGCGCCATTAGCTGCCTATTTAGGTGTCGCCAGTGGTGAACATCGCCGCCGGGAAGAGGAAGCTGAAGCCCGCGCAATGGCTGCCGAGTCGATGCGGCTGCAAACCGAGCGGCTACGCCAACAAAACCAGCAGGCGCAACACCAGCGTTATCAGCAGCAGTTGGCAGGTGTTGACCAATGGGGCCGCCCGAGGTGGGCACGATGATTAGCAGGATGCACCCCGTAGCCAACTGGGTGAGGTTGGCGCCACACGAACACCGGAAGGCATTGGACAAGGTGATGCAGTTTCGTGATGCAGCACCCGACCCGATGGCTTCAGGTTTGCCACAGGCGGCTCTGACGTGGTTTTGGACAGAAGAACTACCCAGGCTGTTGCAGCGCCCAGATGTACGTCAACAGGCATTGGATCGCCTTGTAGAGCTGCAAGACACCCAGCTACGCCTGGCGGATCAGATCCAGATGCAATCCGGGTCGCTGCTCGAGCAGCAGGCCGCAGCACAGCAGGAGATCCAGCAGCTCACCGCCCTGGTGGAGGTGACAGCGTGACCCTGCTGCAAGACATTCCCGGCGCCAACCAAAGCGTCATCACCTACGCCATCGCTCACCAGGGGGGCGCTGTTGCTGTTGTGCGGCGCGTCATCACCGCCGCCGACTATCTGGAGCCAGAGCAACGTGAGGCGCTGCTAGGCGCCATACAGCAGGCGCTGAGCTGATGGCTAGAGCCGAGACTCATCACCGCCGACAGGAAGCCCTACGGCTATTGGGTGCGGGTTACGGCTGTAGTGAGCTGGTGTCGCACCTGGCTGAAACGTGGGGGTGCAGCAGGCGCACAGCGCAGAGATACGTTGTCGCCGCCTACGCCGAGCTGGTGTCAGACCTGACGCCAGTACAGGCCGCAGACATGCTTGCCACCATCGTGAACCGCTTAGAGCGTGTCGCCCGTAAAGCTGAAGAGTCGGGCCAATACGGTGCTGCTGTTGGCGCTTGCAGGTCGCTGTTGGAAGCGGTTGTGGAGCCGCATCGTGGGCAGCAGCAACACCACCCGCGGGTGAAGCGGTGGACTTGATACGGGCGTTGCTGGCATTGGAGCGCGCCGCCGCCGACGTGGAATCATTCATTCCCGCCGATGCGGATGATGCGGCATTGGTGGAGCTGCTGGATGCATGGGGGCCACCACGCCGCAGGCCCAACACCAGCCGCACCCGCGAGCTGCAACTGCTGGATTGGGTTGCATGGTTGAAGGACTGTGCGATGCGGTGGGAATCGCAAGCCAACTGGCACACCTCCCCCGACGCTACCCCGTTTGGACAAGCCAACAGCGGGTGTACTACCGCCAATGGCCACGAATCACGCTGAAATCACGCCCGTTCGGGGCCAACTACAACAGCGCCGCCTAGGCCACGACTGAGCCAACTGGCACATCTAGTCCGGCGTATCTGCATCCGCAGCAGAGCATCACGCCACCTCCGGAATCGCAATGCCAGTAGCGGCAGCGCGGCGGGTGTGGGCAGCTTCAAGCGATTGCAGCAGCTCTGGCAGCTCTTCATCACTCCAACCGCTTAGGTCGGTGGCGGGCTTCAGCTCCCGTAGGCGGGCGTCGATGGCCTGGCGGGGTGTAACAACCTCGGGGGGTGTAACAACCTCGGTTTCAGGAGGTTGTGACAGGCAAACCGACTGTGCCGCAACGGGTTTCGGTGGTGTCACAACCGTCACAACCTGTTTTCCCAAAAGGGGGTGTATGTGTGCGGCGGTGGTGGGGCTAGCGGCTGTCGTTTCCACTTCAGCCACCTTTTCCATGGTTTTAGGTTGTGACGGTTGTGACGGCAGCCCCAGGTCCATTGCAGCGCAAGGGCTCTGGGTGTCACAACCTCGCGCTTTTGAGGTCGTGACAGGTCGTGACGGTTGTGACGGCTCCCATAGGCGCATCGCGCGCCCATCAACCCTTTGCTGCTTGCCTTGTTTGAATCCCAACTGCCGGAGTACAGCCGCCGCCCGCATCTGGTCGGCTTTGCCGATCTGGTCGGGTCGGCGCAGTCCTGCGCTGTAGATCACGTCGGCGGTGGCCACCGGGCGATCCGGGCTGTAGATCACGGTGCTGGGGTCGCGGTCCGGGTCCCAGCGGTGCATCGGGTCGCCAGCCATCCAGGCGCGGACCATCTCCACCCACGGGTCTTGGGCGTTGAAGTCCTCGTTCTGCTGGGCAGACAGCAGCTCCATCTCAGCGGAGAGCACCGGCAGCGCGCCAGCCCGGTAGGCGGCGACAGCGGCCTTCCAGATGCCATCGCGGGCCGCCAGTAGGCCCTCACGATCCAACGGCTCTCCGCCTTCCACTGGCACCACCCAATAACGGCGGTTTCCGGTGTCATCCCGTAGGAAGGTGTCCTCGTTCACCGTGGCGCAGAACACGGACTGACGAGGCATCCGCTCGCTTGTGCGCCCATACGGCACCCGCACAAGGTCGGCTCTGGTGGTGATGAGGTTCTTCAGCCTTCCGGCCTCCTTCCTGCCGGTGACGGACTCCAGCTCAGCCAGCTCGTAGATCCATGTGCTGTGAACGTTCAGCAGCAGATCCTTTTCGCCTTCAGGGATGCTGGAGCAGTGCCACTCAGGCGAACCGAGTGTCTCCAGCGTCCAGGATTTTTTTTGTCCTTGGCCGCCCTTGAAGACCAAGCAATAGTCCATCTTGCAGCCGGGCTCCAGGGCCCGCGCCACGGCCCCGATCAGCCACTTCCGCACCATCTCGGCATGTAGATCCGACTGAGCCCGGAAGAATGTTTTGGCCACCTTGTCCAGGTCAAACGGCGCCACTGTCGGGTCCGCTTCCAGTCGGCGCAGATAGTCGCGGACTGGGTGGTGCGGCGCCTGCCTAGCGACATGGAGCACCGCCTTCACGGTTGGATCGAGTCCCACCTTCCAGCCCTTGCCGGTGAGCACGACGTAGGCGGAGTCCATGTCGGCATCGGTGATTTGCACCCACCCGTTGGTGGTGCTCACCTCACCCCTGAGTGTCATCTCGTTAAAGCGAAGCCACACGGAGGGGAGCTTTTCGGCAAGCTCTCCGGCGCTCATAGATCCTTTTGTCGCGGCACCTGTTTTCTCACTCACTCGCCACCCATCGGGCAGCTGCTGGATCAGGGCCTGAAAAGACGCGGGCTTTGCGGTGCTGGTACCGGGGTCTACGAGGGGTGTTCCCGTCCGGGGTGGGGGTGTTTTGGCGGTTTTGGCCTGCCGTGGCTTGGGTGTGACAAACACCGAGAACACGTCGCCATTGGCCTGCGCTTCGGTTTTGGCCAGCGCCCAGATAGTCCCTTGCCTGTCGGTGATCTCAGCCCCGGGCTTCAGCGCCCCGTGGTTGTGCTCTGGGTTGAATGTGCTCCCGTGGAAGCAACGGATCGTTGCCCCGTCGCGGTGTTTGCTGCAATAGCCCGTTGAATCCCTGCCGCAGATCGGGCACGGGTTCAGCGGCATCCAGTCTTTGCTGTTGCTACTGGTGGCCTTGGCCTTGCTGCTGGTGGCCTTGCTGCTGGTGATCTCCAGCGCTGCCGCCCACCAGCCTGGCGGGATCTCCGCCAGTGCTTCGGGTCCCATGTCATCAGGCCAAAAATAGACACCCTTGCTCAACCAGTGCTCCCCCAGGACGATCACTTGGCCGGAGCCATGGAACAGTTCCACCGCCTCTCCCTTGGTGATCTCTTTGCCGTTGGCGTCTAGAGCCGGTGGCTTGGTGTCCACCTTTGTGTGGATCTGCCCGATCTGCTGCTGCTGCTCTGGGTCGAGCCGGAACGCCACCTTCAGGCGCTCGGGGTCGGTGTTGCGGTGGATCTGCCAGGTCGTCGTCGTCGTCGGCTCACATCCGCGCTCCAGCAGCCAACCGCGAGCCGTTGCGCCGTCAATGTCGAAGACAGCCAACCCGTGCGCGTCCTTCCCGGTGCGGGTGCCGCAGGCAATCACCCGGGGAGACGATCCCTCAATGTCCCGAACCGAGTGCTTGGCTGTTGGCCATCCGAACAACAGCGCCCCATCGCGGAGCCGGGCGGGCGCCTTTCTTTCTTTGTCTGCGCCAACCGCCAGCAGCGGCAGATCCATCTCGTGGAGCCTGGTCAGCGCCCCGGCTGGCATCTTCCGCCAGGCCTTTGGCTGGAAGGAATCCAGCCCTAGACGGGTGTTGTCAGCTTCTGTGCCGACGGGCTGCAACTTCGACTCCCCATGCTCCGCCTGGAGCATCTGCATAGACAGCAGCGACAAATCGCCTTTTTCTGTCTCATCGCCGCTGCTGGCAACGGACTCACTGGAGTCTTCGGGTGTGGCTTGAGACTGTTCACCGCTTTTTGCAGTGACGCAATGGCCAAGACAAACGCTGTCTATGTCCAAGACAGCTTGGGACTGTGGCTGACCTAAAATGGCTTCGGAAGATTTCGCCATGAGGTCGCCCGGCAAGGCGGCCTTTTTCATGCCACTGCCTCCAGGGCGTGGTGGCCAAGGCGGTCGTGCTCCATCTGAGCCGCGATGGTTGCCGTCGATAAGTGGTGCTCACAAGCTGCCAGGTCGTAGATGACGTGGCTATTGAGGTTTGCAGGAACTTTCCTTATCCAGCACTTGCCAACTGGCAACTGCCCGTCGTTGCGCAGGCGTTGTAGCGAGCGAATACTGATGCTTAGGGCAGCAGCAGCCTCTTGCTGTGTTGCCCACTTTTGAATGGCCATTGGAGATCTAAGCGTTGATTTGGCTTTAGATCTCCGTTCCGGTCTTTCCTACTGAATTCAAGCCTGATTCAGCGGTCCCGGCAGTCGGCTGAGGTTTCCTTCTCTGGCTAGAAGGCGCCTTGGCGACGGAGTGGCATTTCTACCTGTGTCGCACCATAGCCGCATCTGTCTGGTCTTAACCGGTCAGCTGACACCAGCCACGGTGTGCGGTTCGATTAGGCGTTGACGAGTCTGCTATGTGCGTTGGCAAAAGCCTCTTCAGTACTGGACTTTTGTGCCCACGGATAGAACGTGCAGTGTGTCTGCAATGAATGACCCATGACCATCGCCATGGACCCCGCGTCAATGTGTCTGCGATGACCTCTGACGCTGAAGCTGTGCCTGAAGCTGTATGCCGTTAGTCGCTTGTCTTCCACTTCTTGCGCCCGCTGTTTCAGCGATAGCCAGTAAGGGCGGCGACAAAAGTAGGTCTTCCAGCGGTCGGCGGCGCCATTGCCGGACTCAAGTGGTGGCAGTTCGATGTCCACGGCTCGCCATCGCTGCAGCAGGTTCCATTGCTGTAGCTCCCCATCGGTGCTCAGCAATGGCAGCGGGATGATTCTGCGTGGCTCCGTGGCACCGTTCCCACCTTTCTTGCGATAGGTACACCACCAGTACGGCTCACCGCTCATTTCGTCGATTCGCACCTTGAGGTGCAGAAGCTCGACAGGTCGGAGCCCCAGTTCTGCCATGAGCATTGTGGCGTCACGCCATCTGCGCCCTGTTTCGTCATCGGGCAGCGATCCCAGCAGATCAATGATTTCCTGATCGCTGCTAAAGGCATGAGCCTTTTGGTTGACCGCTTCAGAAGGCTTCTCGGCGCCGATGAGCGGCTTTAGGTTTTTGGGTGCGGCCCAAGCGTCTGGAAGGTGGTGTTGTTCGACGCAGTAGTTCAAGAACTGCGCCAGCGAGCGGACCCGGATCTTTCGCATCCGACTGCCGCTGCGCCAATCCTTGACGCAGGCCAGCATCAGGGGTTGCGCCATCAATGGTGGTGTCTTGCCCGTAAGGAGCTTGAGGGCGTCGCTGATGACCGGTTCGTAGCTGTGCGCCCAGGTGACGGCTTTGATGGCGCTGTCGGCGGTGGTCTTCCATTCCTTGAACGCCGCCTTCATGGACTCCCAGTTGCGTTCGCCGCTGGGTGACCTGGCTTCGGTCAGGTTGGCCGCCTCGACGAGGTTGTAGCCCTGGATGGCGGTGCTGTACACGTTCCGAATCCGGACATAGCAATCGCCCCACGACGCCTCGCACCAGTCGAATGGCAGGACGATGCGATTACCTGGTCGCCGTGGCCTGATCGACAGCTCGACTTTGCCGCGCACGGAGCGGCTGATGCTGAGAACAGGCTTCAGGCCTCGGCTCGTGCACAGCTCGTTGAGTTGCCGGCGGGCGCCATCGACCCATTCAGAACTGCCGTCAGACCTCTCTGAAATTGCCGTCAAACTGCCGTCGCTTTTTCGGCGCTTTGAGGCCTGATTCCGCGAGAGTGGCTGTGCCATGGGGCTTTTGGGGTGACGGCAATCCGACGGCAAAACCACCCTAAACTGTCCAGACAGACCGCGCCAGAGCCGGTCAAAACCATTGCAATAACTGAAGACCCAGTGCTTCAAAAGCTGTTTTCAGTGCTTTGGGAGCACTAGGTCGCAGGTTCGAATCCTGTCGCCCCGATTAACTTCTCAGGGATTAGCCGCTGATTCTGCGGTCAAAACGCGGTCAAAACCCCACTCCCCCCTGAGCTTCGCCCGCAGCAGCTCGTGGCGGTCCTAGCTGTCGAGCAGCCGGAGCTGGTGAGGATGCGTAGCGTTGGCTCATGAAGCAGCTGCCCGGTAAAGCAAGGCCGAAATGGCTAGTGGCGGTTGCTCAGGGCATCGCGGCTGTCGTGTTTGTAGCCATGACCGCCAGCATCCTTCCGGTGCTGCTGATCGCGAGCCTTCTGGCAGCTCTGTTGCTGATTCCTGTGATGCGCCAGCTCCGCAAAGAGGTGGAGCGGACTGCGGTGACCCTCAACACGCCCTCGAGGGAGGAAATGGTTGACATCACGCCGCTCCACCAAAGATTGCGGCAGGAGTTCTTGCTGTTCATGCGCCGCCGCCGATAGGCGCACGATCATGCTCATTCCCAGTCTCCGTGCTCCTCCCGGAGCCATGCCCGCAGCTGCGCGATGGGATTCCCTCGATCGTCGCTCCCGGCTGCTGGGGTCTCTTTGGCGGTCACCTGGATCCGGGCGAGACGCCGGAGCAGCCCCAGGCGACTGAGCTGGTGATGGTGCACCACATCCACCGGCGCACGGCCCACGTGTTTCGGGCCGAGCTGTCGGTGCCGCTGGAGCGACTGACGCTGCTGGAGGGTCAGGACATGGGAGGAAATGGTTGGGAATCGACGCAGAGTGCACCTCTTGAGGAGCGCATCAATCCACCATCACGGGGCGATAAGCGAGGCCTATGGCTGCGATCAGGTCTGCTGCTGATCCACAGCAGGTCCTCGGCGGCTAAGGACTGTGAACTGGTGTTAAGCTGGAATGAGCGAGCGGATTTCCGCACCGCACCTATCTACCGCTCTTCTGCCAACGCCTCCGGGCAGAGGCCAGCCGAGCACTCTCCCAACCGTTCTCATGACAACCACAATTCAGCAGCGCCAAGGCGCTTCTGCGTGGAACCAGTTCTGCGAGTGGGTCACCTCCACCAACAACCGCCTGTATGTGGGCTGGTTCGGTGTGCTGATGATCCCCTGCCTGCTGGCTGCCACCATCTGCTTCATCGTGGCGTTCATCGCCGCTCCCCCCGTCGACATCGACGGCATCCGTGAGCCCGTCGCCGGCTCCCTGATGTACGGCAACAACATCATCTCTGGTGCTGTTGTGCCTTCCAGCAACGCCATCGGCCTGCACTTCTATCCCATCTGGGAAGCCGCCAGCCTCGATGAGTGGCTGTACAACGGTGGTCCTTTCCAGCTGGTGGTCTTCCACTTCCTGATCGGCATCTACGCCTATATGGGTCGCGAGTGGGAACTGTCCTACCGCCTCGGCATGCGCCCCTGGATCTGCGTTGCTTACAGCGCACCTGTGGCTGCTGCTTCTGCTGTGTTCCTGGTGTATCCCTTCGGTCAGGGCTCCTTCTCGGACGCCATGCCCCTGGGCATCTCCGGCACCTTCAACTACATGCTGGTGTTCCAGGCTGAGCACAACATCCTGATGCACCCCTTCCACATGCTGGGTGTGGCTGGCGTCTTCGGCGGCAGCCTGTTCTCCGCCATGCACGGCTCGCTGGTGACCAGCAGCCTGGTGCGTGAGACCACCGAGAGCGAGAGCCAGAACTACGGCTACAAGTTCGGTCAAGAGGAAGAGACCTACAACATCGTGGCTGCCCACGGTTACTTCGGTCGCCTGATCTTCCAATACGCCTCCTTCAACAACAGCCGCAGCCTGCACTTCTTCCTGGCTGCCTGGCCCGTGGTTGGCATCTGGTTCACCGCCCTGGGCGTGAGCACGATGGCCTTCAACCTGAACGGTTTCAACTTCAACCAGTCGATCCTCGACGGCCAAGGCCGTGTGGTGAACACCTGGGCAGACGTGCTGAACCGTGCAGGCCTGGGCATGGAAGTGATGCACGAGCGCAACGCTCACAACTTCCCGCTCGACCTGGCAGCAGCAGAAGCCACCCCCGTGGCTCTGACCGCACCGGCAATCGGCTGAGGCAACAGCCTCTGCTGAGCGTGACGCTCAAACGGAATCCCTCAAGCCCCCTCTTCGGAGGGGGCTTTTTCATGGGAGATGGCCTTGGAAATGGTTTTGGCGTTGTTGCACAGGCTGTTTTACAGGCTGTGCAACAGCATGATCAAACGTAGGAAGTGGCGTCGGTTGTGTCAAAGCATCATTTCAAGCTCTTGCCCGCCAAGGGTTAGACTGGGATTTGATTCCATTGAAGATAATGTCTGAAATCGAAGAAATTAATAAGCTTGTCACATTTGGACTTGTCGATGGAAAGCTGCGGATCCTGCAAGTTAACGCCAACGTGTGGGGTGACGTAAAGGGAGATATTCAAGGCAGCGTCCAAGGCGATATTTATGGAGACGTTGCAGGCAGTGTTGAGGGATATGTTGGCCGTGATGTTGGTGCAAATGTCGGCCGCCATGTCTTGGGGAATATTAATGGCAATGTGGAAGGAAGTATTTGGGGCGATGTGAAGGGAGCTATTTGGGGTCGCGTCTACGGTGAAATCCAGGGTGGTCAGGAGCAAGAAGATGTTCTCGATTAAGAGTCCAGAATCCATTGTTAAAGTCCGTTCGCTGACAAAAGCAAGATCTAGTTCTGCTTCATCAATTCTTATCTATCGATCATTTCTCTGAAGGCCCTAGCCTTCGTCTCGGGCGGTCGAATTCGTTGATGATGCGCGAAAGCGTGTAATGCTGTTTCGAGAAGTTGATCCACGGGGAGCGGTTCAAGCTCTGGGCGCAGACGCGGCAGCTGGTTAGGCGGCCCGCCAGCATGGAGTTACTCGCAACCTCGACGTGCTTTTGAATCCCTTCTTGCCGTTCAGCACTGCCAAGGTGCTGGGCCTTAAGGCCACCGTGCTGCTGCTGCTCACCCTGCTGATCAAGGCCAGAGTGCAGATTGTGGCCGGTTCGGCCTTGGGGATCTTCCTCTTGCTGCTGCAGGTGCTGGTGTTCCTGGCTGTCAGCGGTGGGCTGCTGCTCACGGCTGGTGGAGCAGCGTTTTACGCCACCCAGCAGCGGCGGTCGGCGGCGGCCTGATCGGCAGCGAGGGGATTCCTTTGCTTCATTTGCAGGATCGCAAGGCATCCTTGGAGAAGCTGAGGGCCCACGCCTATCCCGAGCGAACAGCAGGTTCAACAGAATGGCTTGATCCCGGAATCAGGAGCCATGGGGGTTGAGGAGTGCAGTGCCGGAGCGACCCGGCACATCCTGCTTACGGGTGGCAGCTCCGGGATCGGTTTTCAGGCGGCGATCCTGCTGCTCCAGGCCGGTCACCGTCTCACCCTGCCCTGCCGGGATGCCAACACTGCTGCGGCCTTGCGCCAGCGCCTAGGCGGGCGGATCGAAACCCCCATCTGCGATCTGGCCGATCTGAGCAGCATCAAGCGCTGCGCTGAATCCCTGCTGGCAGAGGGCGAGCCGATCGACACCTTGGTGCTCAACGCCGGCCTGCAGTACAGCGGTGGGGGCGAGCCCCGCTGGTCAGCCCAGGGTTTTGAACTCACCATTGCGGTGAACCACTTGGGCCACCAGGCTCTGCTGCAGCAGCTGTTGCCCCTGCTGATGCGGGGCACTGCTCCGCGGCTGGTGGTCACGGCCTCTGAAGTGCATGACCCCACCACCGCCGGAGGCAAGGTGGGCCTTCCGGCCGGCTTGGGTGACCTTGCTGGTCTGCGACAAGGCCCTGGGGCTCTGCTGCTGGATGGCAGCGGCAGCTTCAATGCCGAGAAGGCTTACAAAGACAGCAAACTCTGCAACCTGCTGATGGCCAGGGAGGCGGAGCGCCGGCTGAGGGAGCAGGGCGCGCCCCTGCCGGTGCTCGCCTGGAGCCCGGGGTTGGTGATCCCGCGCAGCAAGGGTGGCTTCTTCCGCTACAGCCGCAGCCACAACCCCGTGGCCCAGGCACTGTTCGCCCTGGTGGCCCGCGACCTGCTGCGGCTCACCGAAACGCCGCAGAGGGCTGGCACCCTGCTGGCAGGCCTGGCCAGTACGGCAACGCCGCAACCCAGCGGATTCCAGTACTGGAGCAACCGGGTGCTGGGCCCAGGCCGGCTGCGTTTTGAGGCCAGTCAGCCCAGCGGGGAAGCCTGCTCAGACACCCTGGCCCTGCAGCTCTGGGATCTCAGCGCTCAGATCGGAATCGGTTGACCGCGCTAGGCCGAGCGCAGAAGCAAAGCCCACGTTTCATATTTCTTCACATTAGAGTTGGCAAAAGCGGAGCTGCAAATGAATGACCTTCTGGCTGGTGTGTATCTGATCTGCTTTGCGGCCATCGCTGGTGGTGCCTTTGCTCTGATGACCCAGAACCTGCGCAGCTCCACAGGGCGGGTTTCTTCTCCCTCTCCTCGCATGCGCGGCAGGGTGCACCCAGAGGCCCCCCAGCCTGGAGAAGAGGTGCTGTATGCCGACTTCAGCCGGGAGCGGCTGGAGCAGTTGTATCAGCAAACCCCGTGACTCCCTAGGGGTACCACTCGCGATACAACACCCGTCCATGATCTTGATTTCTTTGCTTTGCTCGTTGGATATCTCCTCGGCCAGCTTGCGAATCATGTGTCGACGGATGTTCGCCGCTGTCATTGTTGACATCATCGCGCCCATTTGATGGTGAGGAATCATCTGCTCGATAAAGGCCTCGGTCGAAATCGATGGATTGACGCAGGGCCTGCATGTTGACGCCGATCATGCGGCTGTGTTGCCAGTCCATCCCCAAGCGGCGATCTGGAGCCCATCGCTGGAGATCACTGCCATACCACTGTCGATACCAGCGGCGCATCTGGTCGTTTTCGCGCCCCTGATTCACCTTGATGGTGCGAGCCAGGTTCTTGATTTCGTCGCGCCGTGCTCTGACTAGGGCGAGATCAGCCATCGCAATCGCGTCTTCATGGTGGAGCACCATCACGTGAAGAAGTTCTGATCTGTCGGCTTCATCCGCCCCTGCCAGGTCCATCCCTTGCCCAGGCAAAATTCAGCCATGGTCAGTGGCTTTGTTCGGGGTCTTGCGGGCTGCGTGGCAGTGGGGCTCGTTGCGGCCTTGGTATGGCCGACTGGTGTGACCGGGCGGCGCATCACGGCCGTGGTGGTCTCAATCGGCGACGGCGACACCATCCGCGTGCGCCAGGCGGGACGGGTGTTGACGGTGCGGCTAGCCTGCATTGATGCCCCTGAGGCGGCCCAAGGCTCCTACGGTGCCCAGGCGCGTCGCTCCCTGCAGCAGCTACTACCCCTCAACCGCGCGATTTCGCTCGACGTGAAAACCGTCGATCGCTATGGCCGCACGGTTGCTGAGGTGTTCACGGTGGCCAACCTTTTCAGGCAGGTGAACATCAACCTGGCGATGGTGGAGGACGGTGAGGCCTTTGCCTATCGCCGATACCTGAGCAGCTGCAACGAACAGGTTTACCTAGAGGCGGAGCACAGGGCCAGCCGCCGCCGTTTTGGGGTGTGGCAGGTGCCGGGCGGCATCACCCGGCCCTGGGATTTTCGGCGTGGGCGCTGACGCCTGATCAGATCTCCTGCCCCAACTGCGGTTGGTAGAAAAAGCCGCCGCCCGCACTCGCCTGCTGAACGACGGCGCAGCGGGTCGCCACCCGCCACAGCGCCCGGTGAATCGGGGTAGGGTCGTGTCGCACGAGGTGGGGGAAGCGCAGTCTCAGCAGGGTGGTGGCCTTCCAGGCGTTGTAGTGAGGGATTCGGGGATTGATGTGATGACATACGTGGGTGGATCCGATGCCGTGGTGGAGCAGGTTCAGAACGGGGCCGTAGGGGCGATCCACCGTCTGCAGGGCTCCCTTGGCCCAGGTCCAGTCAGCGGTGGAAAAGTGGGGAATATCCGTATCGGTGTGTTGTAGCCAGGTGTAGCCCACCAGCCAGGCATTGATCACCAAGTAGGGAAGTCCGTAGACGCACAACATCCGTGCCGGCGAGAACTGAATCGCGGCCATGATCAGGATCCCTATCATCGCCAGCAACCCAAGATTCGAGAGCTGCATCAAGGGGAGGCAGGCATTCGGAAATAGGGCTCGCTTGCCGTTTCGAAACGGCGCAGCCGTGGTGAAGTGGGAGGTGGGAGCACCGTATTTTTCGCCGCCGGCCACGCCGAACAGCAGATAGAGCGGCCAGCCCAGCAGCAGATGGCTGATTAACGAGGTGATACCAAACAGCTGGGGCCCGAGACGCCTGCTCATCCCCGCCACAATCTGGCCCGTACGCGACTCTGCACGGGGGGGCACATGGGTTTCACCCCCTTCCATGTGATTGCAATTGGCGTGATGCACCGCATGGCTGTGCTGCCAGCTGAAGTAGGGCACCAGCAGCAGGCTGTGCAGCACGAATCCCACGGTGGCTTCCACGCGAGGGTTCGGATGGAAGGCGCGGTGCCCGCACTCATGGGCAATCACCCAGCAACCGCCAGCCACGGTGCCCGCCACCACCGCGTAAGGAAGCCAAAGCGGAGCCGCCATCGCGGTGAGGGGAATCTGGGTGCCCAGTCCGTAGGTCAGCAGTGTGAGGCTGAGGGACATCGCCAGGCTCCCCCAGGCTTTGCCTGGATGGATCCTTAGGAGCTCGGGGGGAAGGCAGGCCAGCAGTTCAGCTTTGCTGGGATAGGCGGGTGATTCAGGCGAAACTGACTCCGGTGCAAGGGGCCGGAGGGAGACAGAAGAAATCAATGAGGCAGCCGTAGGCGCAGGGAAATCAACAAGACCGGGGTAGGCCTCGATGACACTAGGGATTTCACGATGCAATCGTGGATGGCCTCAGTGACAGGCCGAAGGATCAGGAAACAGATTTAATAGTTATCGCCGTATTTGACGGGTGACGAGGCGTCCATGAGTTCAACGGTGGTTTCATATCCCTGAGCAACCGTAACTTCGTGCTGCTTGCCAATGTCTCTGAGGGCGTCGAAGTCAAATGTTGGAGCCGTGATCCAGCTGAAGCCTTTGCCAAAGGTGTTGTCTGGATTAACGATGTACCAATGACAGGCCGTATCGGGTACGGATACAGAGCATTTCGACCAATCCACATCCCATTGGGGGACTTGAACGAATGACAGCGCTGCAAAAAGAAAGCCGAATAGACTTATTAACATTTCAATCTCAAATTTTGGCTATTCTATCACATGACTTCGAGATCCTAACCCCTGTTGTTCAGCTTCGCTGTGCAGTTTGGAGAGGTCGTTCACGATCAGTTCTGCTGCGCGCTCAGCAGCATCCAGAAAGGGCAGCAGGGTGCGCTGGGCGCCGATGGCTTCCAGCTTCACCACCTCAGCTTCATCGTGGGCGGTGGCAATGAAACGCCCCTGAAAGCCTGCCGTTTCCAGCCCATGACGGATGGCGGCGTTGCTTTTCAGCGACGGCAAGGTGCTCACCACCACCGTGGCCGACGACAGCGGCAGGGTGGCGGTGAACTCTGGATCCTCCGAATCGCCGTATTGCACAGGCAGCCCGTGAGCCGCTGCCAGTCGCAGCGCCTGAGGATCGAAGTCGATGCCCAGGATCGAGAGGCGGTGGGTTTGTAGCTGGCGGTAGATCGCGCTGCCAAACCGCCCCAGCCCCAGCAGCACCACATCCGCCCGCACCGGACCGCTAGCGCTGCCACTGATCTCGCTGAATGGCGTGCTGCGTTCGAACATCCGCAGAGGTGCCTGCAGCCACCCGTAGAGACGATCGGAGCCCAGGATCATGTATGTGGAGAGGCCGATGGTAATGACGCCCACCAGGGTGATCAGGCTCACCTCGCCTTCCCTGAGTTGGCCTAGCTGGAGCCCCAGTGCCGCCAGGATCAGTGAAAACTCTGAGATCTGGGCCACGGTGAGCCCTGCCAGAAATCCGGTGCGTCGCCGGTAGCCCATCGCCCCCATGATCGCCACCACGATCAGCGGGTTGCCCACCAGCACAAAGACCGACAGCACCAGGGCTGGCCCCAGCTGCAGACCCGCCGCTGACAAGCTGAGGCCGGAGCCCAGATCAATGAAGAAGAACAGCAGCAGGAAGTCGCGCAGGCCGGTGAGCCGCGAGGCGATGGCTTCCCGGTAGGGGGTGGAGGCAATCGACACCCCACCGAGAAACGCACCCACCTCCTTGCTGAAATTCACGCTATCGGCCAGAGCCGCCAGACCCACGGCCCAGACCACGGCAAACAACACCAGCAGCTCCTGGTTCTGGGCCAGCCGCCCGAGCAGCGGGGGCATCACCCAACGCATGGTGGCAGCCGTCCCCAGCACAAACGCCGTACCCACCAGCAGCAGCCGCAGCGCCTGGCTCACGAAGCCGCCACCGCCTGCGTTGGCGAAGGAGGTGAGCAGGATCATCGCCAGGATCACGGCGATGTCCTGCACCACCAGAAATCCCACGGCAATGCGCCCGTGAAGTGAATCGATCTCCCGTTTATCCGAGAGCAACTTGACGATGATGATCGTGCTGGAGAAGGTGAGGCAGACGGCGATGTAGATCGCCTTCACCGGAGCAAAACCCAACCCCAGGCACAACAGAAAGCCAAACAGAGCTGTGAACACAATCTGCCCAAGGCCCGTGGCCAGAGCCACCGGGCCCACCGAGCGGATCAGCCCCACATCAAGCTTGAGGCCCACCACAAACAACAGCACGGAGATCCCGATGCTGGAGAGCAGCTTGATCTCGCTTCCTCCTGAAGCCCAGCCGAGCACCGCTGGGCCCACCACGATGCCGGTGAGGATGTAGCTGATGATCAGCGGCTGGCGCAGCTTCAGGGCGAGCACCCCGATCACGCCGGCGATCCCCAGGATGGCGGCGAGCTCGTGGAACACGGTGCTGAAGGTCATCGGAGTTGGCAACTGCGGCCATCGTGAGCAGTGCTCGCCCCTAAATGGGGCCTTCCGCAAGGAAGTGATGTGTCAGGCGAGCAGCGTTTCGCGAGGGTCTGAGCCATCCTCAGGCGGAGTCAGCCATCGGATTGGGCGGGAGGCGGCAGGGTGTGGATCAACGTTGCCGTGCTACTGGCCGGCGTGCTGCTGCTTCTCGGCATCACCTCCAGCAAATTCTCGGCCCGGCTTGGGGTGCCGGTGCTGGTGTTGTTTCTCACGGTGGGGATGCTGGCCGGATCGGAGGGGCTCGGCCGCATCCCCTTTGAGAACTACGGCCTTGCCAACAGCGTTGGCAGCGTTGCCTTGGCTCTGATCCTGTTTGACGGTGGCCTGCGAACCTCCCTGGCCTCGGTGCAACAGGTGTGGAAGCCCGCGCTGGCGTTATCCACGGTTGGGGTGCTGCTCACCGCGCTGATTACGGGCCTGGCTGCCTCCTGGGTGCTGAAGCTGCCGATGTTGCCGGGACTGCTGCTCGGCAGCATCGTCGGCTCCACCGATGCGGCAGCGGTGTTTGCCGTGCTGCGCTCCAGCGGCCTCAAGCTGCCGGAGCGGCTCACCTCCACCCTGGAAGTGGAGAGCGGCTCCAACGATC
Organism: Cyanobium sp. Alchichica 3B3-8F6; assembly: GCF_024346435.1. Lineage (NCBI taxonomy): Bacteria > Bacillati > Cyanobacteriota > Cyanophyceae > Synechococcales > Prochlorococcaceae > Cyanobium > Cyanobium sp. Alchichica 3B3-8F6. Next base: position 131,268 of record NZ_JAGQCZ010000005.1, read on the forward strand.
CGATGGCGATCTTCCTGACCCTCGGGTTGATGGGCATGATCACCGGACGCGCCGATTCCGCGCAGGCCTTGGCGCTGCTGTTTGTGGCGCAGTTTGGCGTGGGTAGCCTCGCCGGCCTTCTCGTGGGCAGGCTGGCCACCTGGGCCATCAACCGGATCAATCTCGATTACCCGGGCCTCTATCCACTGCTGGCCCTCGCCTTTGGCCTGGTGGCCTTCGGGCTAGCTGCGGTGCTCGGCGGGAGCGGTTTCCTGGCGGTGTACGTCGCTGGCATCGTGCTCGGTAGCAGCTCGATCGTGTTTCGGCGGGGCATCTTGTCCTTCCACGACGCCACCGCCTGGTTGGGGCAGATCGTGCTGTTCGTGATGCTGGGGCTGCTCAGCTTCCCCAGCCGCCTGCTGGCGGTGGCCTGGGAGGGACTGCTGATTGCCCTGGTGCTGATCCTGGTGGCCAGACCCATCGCGGTTTGGGCCTCAGCGTGGCCTTTCCGCTTCCGCAGCAGAGAGCTCGCCTTCCTGTCCTGGGTGGGCTTGAAGGGGGCCGTGCCGATCACCCTGGCTACCTTCCCGCTGATGGCGGGAGTGCCCCAGAGCCAGCTGATTTTTAACGCGGCGTTCTTCGTCGTGTTGATCTCGGCCATCACCCAGGGCTGGTCGCTGCCGCTTGTAGCGCGTGCGCTGCAGATCGGCCGACCCGCCGATCCCATCCCGGCGCTTTCGGTAGAGATCAACGCCCTGCGCCACGTCGATGGCGAGATTCTCGATTACACCGTCAACGCCAAGGCTCCGGTGGCTGGTCAGCAGCTGCGCGATCTGGCCCTGCCCGATGGGGTGCTCGTCACCTTGATCCTGCGCGGCCGGGAGGTGCTGATGCCGCGCGGCACGACAACTCTCATGCCTGGCGACCACGTGTTCGTTGCCCTGCGCATCAGTCTGGAGCCGTTGATCAATCGGCTGTTCGATCCCGACCCGGAGCCCTCCGCGCTGCCATCCGATCTGCCGCTCAGCTTCAATCCAGCCACCACCCTGGCGCAGCTGCATCGCTTCTACGGCCTACCCCTGCCGCTGGAGATGGCAGGCTCCGCCGCTGCCCAGAGCCTGGAGGCCCTGCTGGCCCAGTCCGCTCCTGGGGATGCTCCTGGTAATGCTCATGGAAAGGCCCTTCGCGTTGGTGTTTTGCTGATTCAGGCTGGAGCTGAGCCAGAGCACGTGACCGTTCTGATAGCCCGGCATCTCCTGCCATTTCAAGGCCATGGGGGTGACATTGCGCACCAGTGAGATGGATCGCAAGCTCGGATTACTGGGATGGATGGAGGCTGTTGCGTCCGGATGGCTCCATCGCGGCCCGGGGTGGGGCACTGCCTTGGTGGATGTGGATATGAAATAGCCTGAGGTCTACGGGCGTTATCGCAAGATCTTGCTGCAGCAATACCCTCTCAAGCGAGAGTTGGTGCTTCCCCCGTATCTGCCCGTGGAGAACCCAGAAGCAGCATTCGGCATTCATGGCGAAATCTCCGCTGGCATGCCAGAGCCAGCTCGAGCAGAACCCTGTTCGTTAGCAGCCCTGATTCACTTGACTCAACCTTGAGCCACCTGCGTCGTCGTGGCGTCTGATCGCTGATCTGGAGCCAGGAGCAGCTCCTGAAGATTGAGGTCGGGGCGGCGCAACAAGGCAAACACCGTGCCCGCATTGCCGCGGCAGATCCTCAGCGCGTCGTCGAGCACGGTGATGTCCAGCCAGGCCGGAACGGGTTGGCTCACGCGCCGAAGCAGCTGCAGCCGCCCCAGGCCCACGGCCGGGCCCAGCCAGCCACCCCGCTGAAAACGCACCTGAACGCGCTGGCGCGGGTTCAACCCAACCCCGGAATCCATTCCCTTGGGATCTCCGCCGGGTTCGGCCTCGACCCTGATGGTGGCTTCCACGGCAATGGCGGCCAGGGGCGCCAGCGGACCTGGTAGCCGTAGCAGGTTCATGCCCCGACCCTGGGATGGCGCCAACAGCTGCAGGTTTTCCAGCCAGGGTCCTACAGCTAGATAGGGCTGGCGGCTGCTGCTCCAGCGCAACTCCCACACACCCTCCAGGAGCTCCAAGGCTCCAGGTGCTCCCAGATCAGCGGGCGTCGACCGCTCCAGTGCGCCAATCAAGGCGTGCAGATGGTTCTCCTGTAGGTGGGGGCCACCGCGAGGCTCCTGTTGCAGAAGCGTGAGCAACATCTGCCGTTGCTGTGCTGGATTCAGTTCGCTGAGCTCTGCCTGGTTGGCCTGGGACATCCGCTCGCTGCCATATCGCTACTCCTCATGCTGGCCAGGTTTAGGAGCGGCGTGGCGTCGCGACCCCGCAACCATTTGACTCTCCAGCTATTTGGGGCTGCATGGTGGATGGGCTCTCGTCAATGGATGGACTATGCGATCAGCATTGGCGGCTCTGGCGGTGATCGCTTCAAGCCTGGGTCTGTTGGCCGCCAGAGGCCGAGGGGTTGAAGGGTTGAGGGGTTACCCGCGCCAGGTCGGTTGACCATCCTTGAGCAGGGAGCCCCGATGCCGCCATAGGGCTTCATTGGTGATCTCAATCCCGTGATTGTGTAGAGCTTGACGCACGTCTTCCGTACTGGTTGTCAACCTCAGGAAATCAGCAAACTCTGGTTGTTCGTCAATCAGGTGTTGGATGGCATCGAGCGCTGCATTCACAGCCGCAGCATGCTCAGGGTGAGCCTGAAAATCCTCATCCTGAGGTGATGCCTGGGTGCTGTCGATCTCTGATGGTTGCTGCTCCGGGCTCATGTTGACGACCTGTCGATGCGAACTCCTGAATAGCCTGGTTTAGCCGTGTGTCGCCTAGCTCTGCTGCCGCAAGGTTGCCCCGGTATCGCAGCGTGATCGCCGCAGCAGACAGCAGGCCCAGATAGGAAGGTCACAGCCTGGACATGACGGGGATCAGGCCAGGAATTACCCCCCTATGGGGGCATCCTTGTCGGCGCACCATCACTGAGAGTGGACCCATCTAAAGCACGGAGGTTCGCCATGGCGGACTCCAACACAAGGGTCCACTCCAGCACCTGCCTCGGGCGCACCTGCATGAAATGGAGTGCCGATGGCGAGCTCACGGCGCTCGACCTCCATCTGGTGATGGAGCGCCTGGCTCAGGTGGATCGAGATGTGGCAGCCCTTTCCAAAAACAGCCAGCCTGCTTGAGCCTTCACCGGCTTGAGATTCAATACAGCGCCTCTTCGGCATGGGTTGCGACCGTGCAGTCCGAGGTGGGGATCGCCACGCAGGTCAGTACAAAACCGGCGGCAATCTGGTCCTCATCGAGGAAGGCCTGGTCTTCCTGGTTCACCGTGCCACTGACCAATTTGCCAGCGCAGGAGGAACAGGAGCCGGCGCGACAGGAGATCGCCAGGTCGATGTCCTGATCCGCAGCCGCATCGAAGATCGATTGGTCGTCGTCGCACTCGATTGTCCGATTCAGTTCTTCGTTGGCGTTGACCAGCCTGACCTTGTAGATCGCCATAGCAATGGTTGGTGTAGGGCTCGACAGGAAAAAGAGATCCAACCCCCAGATTTCGGCTGAAGGTGGACCCTCTTGGATGGCGACAGCGAAGCTCGTCCCTCATCGTCGCGGTTCGATCCTGGGTCGCAGGGATTGATCTGCGCCAGTCCCCATCCGGGGGGATTGCTGCCGATGGATCAGCTCCAGGCGATGAAGCTGACCGGTTCGTACTTGGCAATGGAGATTCGCCAGCCCCTGATCACCAGGTTGCGAAGGCTGCCAAGCAAGGCTTCGGTTTCGCCACCAGAGATCCAGTTCGCCTTGAGTAGGGGCAGTTGTTCGCTCATCACGTCCAAGGGCAGCTCGAGCAACAGCAGGCTCTGCTCTCCAGCAGCCCGTTGCAGAGCCCCGTCGTCGCTTCGCTGCCAGAGGCGCAGGAGCAGCTCCAAGGCCAGGGTGTGACCACTGTCACCTGGGTCAGAAGCTTCAGCTGCCGCTGCTGGCTGGGATTTACCGGTGAGTGGCAAGGCTCTCTTGCCTGCAATCTCAACCAGAGCCAGGGCCACGAGATAGGGAGCATCAGCCATGGAAGGGATTCCCAGAACGCCACCACCTTGGAGGAACGACCGCCATAGGCGAAGCCAACTGCAAAAAGTGAGTAGAAATACCTGGATTTCATGGTTGTTCATCGTTCTGTGGATTGATGCACAATCCACTGCGCCGGAGGGACATTGGAGGAATGCCGTCTCCTTTCACCGGTTCACGTTTGACGCCGTTGGTGAGGCAATAGGGCTAAATTCGCGCTGCCGATCCGGGCCCTATCGGGGCATGTTCCATGGCCACCATTGGAGACCAGCTCCAGACCTATCGCAACGCCCTGGCAGAAGCCCTCGCCAAGGACGAAAAATCCACTGCGCGCAAGATCGAGCAGCAGATCAAAGAGCTTGGGGAATTCCAGCAGCGTCATCCTGAAGAAGCTGAGGCTCCTTCGCCGTTTGAAGTGTTCTGTGACCTCAATCCTTCCGACGTCAACTGCCGCGTCTACGACGACTGAGCCGCCCTTAGCTCGACTTCATTTCGGCAAGGCGCAACCTTTGGGAAGCGCTGGCGTGACCGCCTTAATTGGTCCAGGCGCAGTCAAGAGGCTTCAGTCTGCTCTGGATCCACGATCGCTTGCAGATCCTGTCACCCAATTACCCCCATCTGGGGGCAGCGCACGACCAGGTAGCCAAGCGATTATTCAGCTCGCCCAAAGCGTTGCTGCAATGAGCCAATCAACTTTCACAACCGCTCTCACGATCGGTGAGCTTGAAGCTAATTACGCGCTCTATTGCAAGGCTATGCGTATATTGGTATTAGAAGAAAAAACGATTCAGCAGATTCGACGGAGTGTTTGCTGGCATCGATTGGAATGCCTGCATCAGTGCTTGCCACGGCAGTATAAGAATCCCGAGCATCTCTATTTCCTTCTCAAAAGAGAGCCCAACTCTTGAAGCGCGTACTGGCGATCATTCTCGGGGGTGGTGCGGGCACGCGCCTGCAACCCCTCACCCTGACTCGCGCGAAACCTGCAGTGCCACTTGGCGGTAAGTACCGCCTGATTGATATTCCAATCAGCAACTGCATTAACTCTGGGATCAACAAGATTTACGCGCTGACCCAGTTCAATAGTCAGTCACTCAACCGCCACCTCAGCCTGACTTACAACCTCTCTTCCGGCTTTGGCGGCGGTTTTGTGGAGGTACTGGCGGCCCAGCAGACCCCCGACAGTCCAAACTGGTTCAAGGGTACTGCTGATGCTGTCCGTCAGTACCGCGAACTCTTCGAAGCCTGGGACGTGGATCAGGTGTTGATCCTCTCGGGTGACCAGCTCTATCGGATGGATTACGCAGCCTTTGTCGCAGCCCATCGGGCAAGCGGGGCGGCGCTGACGGTTGGCGCTCTACCTGTTGATGGATCGGCGGCCGAAGGGTTTGGCTTGATGCGCACGGACGCATCCGGACGAATCAAGGAGTTCCGTGAAAAGCCCAGGGGTGCAGCGCTCGAAGCCATGCGGGTGGACACCCAGGCCCTGGGGTTGTCCGCCAGCGAGGCAGAGCGTCGCCCATTTCTGGCCTCGATGGGCATTTATGTCTTTGAGCGAGACACACTGTTCAGTCTTCTGTCCACGCACCAGCAAGCAACGGACTTTGGCCAGGAGGTCATTCCGGCAGCGCTGGAGAGCGGCCTCATGCTGCAGAGCTACCTCTTTGATGGTTACTGGGAAGACATTGGCACGATTCAATCCTTCTTTGATGCGAATCTCGCTTTGACGGATGAGCAGCCTGCGTTCAGCTTTTACGACGAGCGCGCCCCGATCTATACCCGTTTACGTTATTTGCCGCCCAGTCAAATCCATCAATCCCACATTCGTCGTTCTGTTCTCAGCGAAGGCTGCATCCTCGATCGCTGTGTTATCGACCATTGCGTACTAGGTTTGCGCCTGCGGGTTGAGGAGGGAGTTGTACTTGAAGACGCCCTGGTGATGGGTGCTGATGGGTATGAGTCGGAGGCTGAGCGTGTTCAGGTGCGTTCACGCGGTGGGATTCCTCTTGGGATTGGAGCAGGATCAGTGGTGAAGAGAGCAATTCTGGATAAGAATGTGCGCATAGGCACCAATGTGCAGGTGATCAACAAGGATCGCATCGAGGATGCTGATCGCCATGATCTTGGCTTTACAATCCGCAACGGCATCGTGGTGATTGAGAAGAACACCACGCTTGTCGATGGCACGGTGATCTAGCTGGGTTCTACAGCAATTGATGACGCCCCGAGATCAGTCAAGGGCAGGGTTTTAGGCGTCATCAAGGTCTTGATTCCTCTGCTCTTGGCGAGCCCCGTCGTCTGATGATAGATCGTTGAGCACCGCCAATTCACCAATGATTCGTTGCGCGTGGATGTTGTACGCAAGTGCAGCCTCTCGCTCTGTGTTGAACGACCCCAGGAAGTAACGACGTCCTCTCCAGTACACCTGGGCGACCCAGAGCTGGGTTTGCTTCCGGAAGCTCACGCCACGATGTTTGGAGCTGGCCCCAGCCCGCTTGGGACGGCTGGCGTAGGCCTGGTAGGTCTCTTCGGACGTTCGAGAGGTGCGGATGGACACGACGCGCTGGGAGGACCGTTCCCAACTTCTTCCAGCAACGGTCCGGTCGACCAGTCCCCTTTTGGGGAATGTCAGGCAGTCAGTCAGTAGCATGTTCGCGAGCTGCCAGCTGGTTTGGATGATTATATTCCTGCTCGGTTTGATCTATTGCCTGGGCTCAGGCGTGATCGCGGGGCAACTTGATCCAGATTTGGACGCGATGTGCTGAAGGGGAATTGCGCAATTCGCCTCAGGAGCTTGTGCTGCTCCTGGAAGAAGCAGCACAGCCACAATTCCTTGGCTGATGCAAAGGGTTACTTGCGAAGATGGCAATTCCTGAAGACGACGATGATAGGAACGGCGTAGATCAGCTCAGTTTATCGGACACGTGATCAGCGGTATCGCTGAGCTTCTTTTTGACGGCCTTTGCACCCTCTTTCAGCTCTTCTGTGGCACCCATGGCCGAGCTCTGCACTTGCTTGGCTTTGCCTCTGATCTGGTGACCCATATCGCCAGTCATTTCCCCATAGGCTGATTCCAGCTTGCCTTCTGCATCTTTTGCGGTCGCTCTGGATTTGTTGGACATGGCGTTCAATCCAGTGCGGAGGTGGGCCTCTTTACTGTGATGAGCCCGTTGCCAGGGCACTGGGCTCCAAATGCGGCAGATTGAGACGAGATGCGCTTCGACGCACTCCGGTCTCGAGCTGTTGCCAGCGCGCCCGCAAGCCCACCAGCACGCCCTTTAACCCAGGGGGTCCCGATGCAAACCCGCCCTATCCGTTGCGGAAACGCCCAGGCATGACAGGACAGGAATGTAGCAGTTGCTGCAATCTAAAGATATAGGTTTTCTAGCTGCCATGCTTGTGTTGGTTTCGCCGCCACGGTTCAGGGGCGTCTTGCAAGAGGCGATCTTGACGTCGCGGTGATGATGAACGCCATGGAGATCCATGTGAAAAATCCCTCACAGAAACTCTCGCCTCACTGCCTCTGTGAATCCGTTCGTTTTCTGCATCCACTCAAACTCTGTGGCGACAACTCCTCAGGTTTTGAGTCTGATCCAGGTGTTGAACATCGCTGACGCTCTCTGAGCTTTTGCGGCCGCCACAATCTTCCCATCGCGCCAGCAAGGTCTGGAGCTCGTTGTAGAGGCTGCTGCGGGAGCTGCGCGACGACCAGATCTTCGCGACGACGGGAGGTACAGGCAGAGGTGCTTGGCCCCCCCCGCCCTGGGGCGCCTTGTTGTTGCAAAGTCCGCGCCATGATCGGCATCTCTGTTGAACTCCTGCCGGGCTCGGCGTATGGGCATGGTTCGTCCTTACCAACCTTCGCTGCTGCGGCTGTTGCATGGCGCCATGGCCCTACTGGTGCCCCTGGCCTGGCTGAGCGGACTGATCGTGTACTCCAACCACGACGGTCGTTTCGGGCGGTTGAGCTGGCAGCCGGCCGGCGATTGGATTGATCTCCACGGCACGCTCGAGGTTTTCCTCTGGCCTCTGGCCCTGCTGTTTGGCCTCTATGCCCTCACCCTGGGCCGGGCCCGCCTTAACCAGGCGGCTAACACCACGGCCTTGCTGGCGTTGGCGTTGGCCGTGGGTAGCGGCAAGTTGATGAATGAAAACTGGCTCCGCACCGGCCAGTTCGATCATTTTGTCTACAGCCTTCACCTGTTGGCCTGGCTGCTCGTTGCGGCAGCGGTGATCTGGCATGTGGCTGCCATCCTGATGCGAGGTGGAGCACCGCTGGCCCGGACGATGTTTCAGCTGAAGTTGCGCCCCAACGACCTCCCCCGTGATTGGGCAGCCCAGGTGGGTCGCCTGCTGCGGCGATCGTCCTGACCCGCCCATGAACCTCCACGCCGACCTCAGCCAGCGCGCGGTGCTCCACACCCCCAACCTGGCCTGGACGCCCTCGCCGATGGCCGGGGTGGAGCGGCGCCTGTTGGATCGCCTCGGCGGGGAAGTGGCCCGGGCTACGTCGATCGTGCGCTACAGCCCTGGCAGCCAGTTTGAGCGCCACAGCCATGGCGGTGGCGAGGAGATCTTGGTGCTGGATGGCACCTTCTCAGATGAGCATGGGGACTACACCGCCGGCACCTACCTGCGCAACCCCGCAGGCTCCAGCCATGCGCCGTTCAGTGAGCAGGGCTGCACGCTCCTGGTGAAGCTGCACCAGATGCACTCGGCTGATCAACAGTGCCTCGCCATCGACACCTGCAGTGCGGCCTGGCTCCCTGGGTTGGTGACCGGTTTGGAGGTGATGCCGTTGCATGCCTTTGGCTCGGAACATGTGGCCCTTGTGCGCTGGGCGCCCGGCACGGTCTTTCAGCCCCATCGCCATGGCGGCGGCGAGAAGATCTTTGTGCTGAAGGGCGTGTTTCAGGATGAGCACGGCACCTATCCGGCCGGGAGTTGGTTGCGCAATCCCCCCGGCAGCGTCCATCGCCCTTGGAGCGAGCTGGGCTGCACGATCTGGGTGAAAACCGGCCACCTGCCGGATACCCTCCACCACGCCAGCCGTGCCGTCCTGCGGAGCTGATGCGAGTTCTCCACACCTCTGACTGGCACTTAGGACGGCAATTTCATGGAGCTTCGCTCCTGCAGGAGCAGGCCGCCGCCCTGGATCGCATCGTGGAGTTGGCCGCCGAGGCGGAGGTGGATGCGGTGCTGATCGCTGGCGACATCTACGACCGGGCCATCCCGCCAGCAGAGGCGGTGTTGCTGTTCAACGACACCCTGGCCCGCTTGAGCCGCAGCGGTGCCGCCGTGGTGGCGATTGCCGGCAACCACGATTCCCATGTGCGGGTGTCGATCTACGACCCTTTGCTCTCGGCCTTCGGGGTGACCATCCGTGGGGATGTGCGGCGGGCCCATGAGCCGGTGCTGGTCACGCCCAAGCGGGGAGGCGCCCCTGTGGCCATTTACCCGCTGCCCTATCTGGAGCCGGCTGTGGATGGTGCATCGCTCCTCGCTCTGGCTGAGGCGGTTGAGCCTGGGTCGTCTCCAGGTTCGACCCGGGTCAGCCATCAGGAGGTGACACGACTGGCCCTCGATGGGATTCGCCGGGATCTGCTCTCCCGGCCGCAGCACCGCTCGGTGCTGGTGGCCCACACCTTTGTGATGGGTGGGGAGCCATCTGAATCAGAACGGCAACTCAGCATCGGCAATGTGGATCGCGTCAGCGTCGATAGTTTTGCCGGCTTCGACTACGTGGCCCTCGGCCATCTGCACGGGTCCCAGCAGCTCGATGGCCCACGCGTGGCCTACTCCGGCACACCGCTGCCCTATTCGTTTTCGGAGCAGCATCACACCAAGTCGGTGCGGATCGTTGAGCTCGATGCCGCCGGCACGGCAAACGTCGAGATCGTGCCGCTGGGGGTGGGGCGTCCGCTGCGCACCCTCGAGGGGCCGTTGGAGTCCCTCTGCGGCGATCCCCAACACGCCACTGCTGCTGATGCCTGGCTTCGGGTGATCCTCACCGACGAGGTGCTGCCGTTGCAGGCTATGGCCCGGTTGCGCCAGCGGTTTCCCCACGTGGCGGAGCTGCGGCACCGGCCCCCGGAGCTGCAGCGCTCCACCGCCACGGAGCGCCACGAGACGGTGCGCCAAGCCACCTCACCCCTCGCGTTGGCGATGGCGTTTTTCGCCGACCAGCAGGGGCGCCCCGCCGGCCCGCCTGAGGCTGAGCTGTTGCGTCAGGCGCTGGAGGCCTCCACCCGGGGAGGGGAGCAGTGAAACCCCATCAGCTGCGGATGGAGGCGTTCGGGCCCTACGCCGAGCCTGCGGAGATCGACTTCGATGCCCTCAGCGACGAGGGGCTGTTTCTGATCCACGGCAGCACCGGTGCTGGCAAAACCTTCCTGTTGGACGCCCTCAGTTATGCCCTGTATGGCGAGGTGTCGGGGGATCGCAACGTCAAGGCGTTGAAATCGGACCACGCCGATGCGGCGGCGGTGCCGCGGGTGAGTTTGGTGTTCTCCTGCGGCGGTGGCCGCTACCGGGTGGAACGCTCTCCGGGCTACACCGCCCCCAAGACCCGCGGCGAGGGGTTCACCGAAAAGGCCGCCCAGGCGGTGCTGTTCCGGTTGAACGGTTCAGACGCCGAGCCGATCGTCAGCCGCACCACTGAGGTGAGCCGCGAGGTGGAGCAGCTGGTGGGTCTCAATGCCGCCCAGTTCCGCCAGGTGATCCTGCTGCCCCAGGGCCAATTCGCGGAGGTGTTGCGGGCCAAGGCCGAGGAGCGCGAGGCCCTGCTCAAAACCCTGTTCGACACGGTGGCCTTTGAGCAGGCGGGCTTCTGGCTGGAGGATCAGGCCAAGGTGGCACGGCTGGATCTGGCGGAATGCACCCGGGCCCAGGAGGTGCTGCGTCGCCAGGCTGCCCAGGCCTGGAGCCCGTTCGCCTCGCCGCCACTGCCTGACCCCTCTGCCGCGCCTGACCACCCTGCAGTGCCTGACCAGCCCGCCGCGCTTGTTGAGCCTGGCGCTCCTGATCTCGATCGCCTGCAGGACCAGATCGCCCTGGTGGTGGCGGGTACGGCCCAACGTCTTGCGCAGGCCACCGCAGCCCTGAATGCTGCTCAGACAGCCAAAGCTGAGGTGGACAGGCTGGCCGATCGCTGGGACCGGCGCGCGGCGGCCCAAGCCACGCTTGTGGAGCTGGAGGGCAAGCGGGCGGTGGTCGACGACTACCGCCAACGGCTGCGGTTGGCCGAGCAGGCCGAGGCCCTGCGCCTGAGCGTGGAGGCGCAGCAGGCGGCGCAGGCGGACTGCCTGCAGCTGCAACAACGCATCGCGGCCCAGCTGGGCGGCGCCATGCGAGCCCGCGACGCGGCCCAGGCCTTGCCTGCCGCTGTGTTGCAGCTCGAGCTGAGGGCGCTGCCGGCCCTGGAGGCTCTGGATGCCGCCCGCACTGCCCTGGCGGCGCGCCGGGTGGAGTTGACGGCCCTGGTGCGCCAGGCCCAGGAGGCCGCTGAGGCCCAGGGCGCCGCGGAGCAGGCCCGCCAACGGGCCGCCTCCGCTGAAGCAACCCAGGCCCGCAGCAACGCCGAACGGGAGGCGCGGCAGCAGCAGTGGCAGGCCGCCAGTGAGGCTTTCCAGCGGGCTTGCTCAGCCCGTGATCGGCTCGATGGCTTGCAGCGGGCTGCCCAGGAGGCCCAAGTGCAGAGCGATGCCAGCGCGGCCATGGCGGCAGCCCAAGCGCGGCACAGCCAGGCCATCGCCGCCCAGAACCGTGCCGATGGCGCGCTCAACCAGGCCCATGCCCTGCTGCTGGAGCTGCGCCGCCGCCAGATCGCCGGCATGGCGGCGCAGCTCGCCGGCGGGCTGGTGGACGATGCCCCCTGCCCCGTGTGTGGCGCAACCCTTCACCCCAGTCCGGCTCAGCCCTCGGAGGATGCCGTGGCCGACGCGGCGATCAGCGCCGCTGAAGGCGACCTGACCGCGGCCACCACGGCGGCCCGCGAAGCGGCGACGCTCGTGGCCACGGCCCAGGGGGAGCTGAAGGCGCTGCAGGAGAAGGCCGGCGCCGCAGCGGCAGATCCGGCGGTAGCCCGTCGGGGGGCGCAGCAGTCCAAGCAGGCCCTCAATGGTGCCAAGGCCCTGGCGGCCCAGGTCGACACCCTGCAGCAGGCGATCGTGGGTCACGAGCGGGAGCTGCAGTCCCTGCAGGTCGCCATCCAGGCGGCTGCCACGCAGCAGGCCCTGCAGAGCCAGGTTGCTGCCGAAGCCCTGCGCCGGGCCGACAGCTTTCGTGCTGAGATCGCCAGTGTGCTGGGGGACGGGGTCGACCCCCAGGTGGCGCTGCTTGGCGTTGCGCCCCTGGAGGCGGCCTTGAAGGATTTGGCGGCCTGCTGCCAGGCCAGCAGCAGCGCTGACGCGCGGCTCCAGCAGGCGGTGGAGCGGCTGGCAAAAGAATTGGCCGGCTCGGCGTTTGCCGATGGCGCTGCTGTGCAGAACGCTTTGCAGGAGCCGAGCTGGCGCCAGCGGCTGGTCGAGCGGATCGACGTCTACGACAACGACCTGATCGCCGTACGCAGTGTGCTGGCCTCCGCCGATCTGAGCGAGCTGCCGGAGCAGCGGCCCGACACCGCTGCGGCCCAGGATGCGGTGGCTGTTGCTGATGCCACCCGTACGGCAACCGTGGAGCGGCACAGCGAAGCCCGGGGGGCGCGGGCCGAGATCGAACGGCTGGCGGCTGCGCACCGGCAGGGGGCGGTTGCCCTGCAGGCAAGCCAGGAGCGGGCGCGGCTGCTCAGCGCCGTGGCGGATCGCTGCACAGGCCGGGCGGCACCGTTCATCTCCCTGCAGCGCTGGGTGTTGTCGGCCTATCTGGCGGAGATCTGCCGCTATGCCAACCAGCGGCTGGAGCTGATGACCTCAGGCCGCTACCAGCTGCGGCTCAGTGATGAAGGCGGCCGGGGTGGTCGCCATGCCGGCCTGGGGCTGGGTGTGCTCGATGCCTACACCGGCGAAGAGCGGGAGGTGAGCAGTCTTTCGGGGGGCGAAACGTTTCAGGCCTCCCTGGCCCTTGCCCTTGGTGTGGCCGACACGGTGCAGGCCCATGCGGGAGGCGTGCATCTTGATGCCCTGTTCATCGACGAGGGCTTCGGCACGCTCGATCCCGACAACCTGCAACTCGCCATGGACGAACTGGATCGCCTGCGCGATGGCGGCCGCATGATCGGAGTGATCAGCCATGTGGGTGGCCTCAAGGAGCGCATCCGGGCCGGTATCGCGATTACAGCGGGGGAGAAGGGCTCGCGGGCCACGGTGTGCCGCACCGGGATGGGCTGAGCCCTGGCGCTAACGCCATCCCGGCGGGCGTTAGGTCGCCTCTGCCAGGGCCTGTTGAAGGCTGGCGAGCCGGCCGCCGTTCACACCCAGATCGGAATCGCCGAGGCGTGACACCGAGCGGGCCTGCAACACGCCATGGGCCTTGTCGGCATACAGCTCCAGATCGTCGACAAAGCCGAATAGGGCACTGCTGGCGGTGGCATGCAGGTAGCCATTGCTCTGCTCCACCACCGCCGTGCGGGGCATCGCCTGCACCACGGGCACCAGGGCCGCCAGGGCGAGGTCGGGATCGGCTACGGCCCAGTCGGAGCGGGCGCAGTGGGCTGGTGAGGGGCAGGCCGCCAGCGCTCCGTTGTGAACCCCCAGCTCCGCGGGCACCGGCCCAACGAAATGGAACAGGGCCAGGGTGATGGCCAGAACGCAATGCTGCAGAAGGGAGGTCATGGCCGCGTGGGGACGTTCAAGGGTTGAGGTAGGGATCGAGGAACGCCAGTGGACGCGCCATGGTGGCGGAGAACCCCAAAATGCCGCGGTCTTGGTAGCTGTAGAGCAGGTTGTCGTCGCCGTCGAGCAGGTAGGTGCCGCCGCGCTGGGTGATGAAGTCGTCGCGGGGGACGTAGGTGCGCCAGGCACCAAGCACCTCCACCATGTTGCGCAGCCGCACCGTGGCCAGCTCGAAGGGACGCTGAAATCCCCCGCCACCAGCCAGGGCAAACAGCGGGCTCTCCAGCCGCTGGGGCGCTGAGCGATCGCCGCTGTAGCCCCGCAGCACCTCCGCCAGGGTGCCGGGTGAGCCGATGCCGGCGCACATCAGCAGCAGCCCAGGCCATGGGCCGCCAGCAACCTGCAGACCGGCATAGAGGCCCAGCGCTTGATGCAGCTGGGGTTCCGCATCCACCAGCAGGCGATCGCGGGGGAAGCCAGTGAACTGGCAGAAACGATCCGCCCCGGGGCCATCGCCGATGCCGATGGCCAGAATCGTGATCCCCGCTTCCGCCAGGCGCGGCAGCACGGGCACGAGGGCCTGGGCATATTCCAGGCTGTCGAAATCTCCCAGCTGGGAGAGCAGCAGCACCAGCCGACGGCCCGATCCCATGCCGGGCACCGCGGCCAGGCGTTGCAACAGGGGTTTGGGAGCCTTCATGGGCTCACCGTAACGACCGCTCTGCCGTTGCAGCGTGCCAGTGACAGAGTGGCCCCTGGCCGGCTCCGATCCCCAGAGCCTGCCTCAATCCGCCTTCCACATAAGCCTTGGCGGCCTGCACCGCCTCGCTCAGCTCCAGGCCGCGGGCGCGATAGGCGGTGATCGCCGCCCCCAGGGTGCAGCCCGTGCCGTGGGTGTGGGGCGTCGGCACGTGGGCATGCACCAACCAGCGGCCTTCGCTGGATGCGGTGAGCAGGTAGTCGCGGCCGCGCAACTCCGGCAGTCCACCACCCTTGATGAGTACGGCGGTGGGGCCTTGCTCCAGCAGCAGTCCTGCCGCCCGCTCCACATCCGCTGCCGTTGCGATGGTGCTGCCGGTGAGCAACTGGGCCTCGTGGAGATTGGGCGTGAGCAGATCGGCCAGGGGCAGCAGCAGCTGGCGGTAGGCGTCGATGGCTTCTGCTTCCAGCAGCACCGCTCCGGCCCGCGACACCATCACAGGATCAATCAGCCTGGGCAGGCTCAGCGGGGCTAGGGCGGCCGCGGTGGCTTCGATCAACGAGCGGTTGAGCAGCATGCCCGTCTTGAGGGCGTCCACCGCCAGATCGCTGAGCACCGCCTCGATCTGGGCCGATAAGGCCTCCGCTGGCAGGGCATCCACGCGGGTAACGCTGCAGGTGTTCTGGGCCGTGACGCAGCTGAGGGCCGAGCAGCCATGCACCTGAAGGCTGGTGAAGGTTTTGAGGTCAGCCTGGATGCCGGCGCCGCCGCCGGAATCACTGCCCCCGATCGTGAGGGCGATGGCCGGAGCCGACGCTGGCGCCATGGTGCGAGGGGGAGGGTGAGATCCTGCAGCATCGGTCAGGCTCTGCGGCAGCCCCAGCGATTCCATGTAGCTTGAACGCGCTAGGGATGCAGATCTATGCGAATCACGCATTGTCAGGGCGAGCATCTAATTGCCTTGACGGAGCCTGAAGCTGCCTGTCTGGTCGACGCCTGCGTTCTGTTTGCGCTGGCTGCTGAATCAGTATCCGGCTCCTCCCTTCCCCCGGAGATGGCCACCCTGCTCTGCGAACTGTTCGACGGATTGAAGAGCTCGGCTGGGGCCCCCAGCGCGGCTTCACGCCCCCTTCCCTGAGCCACCCGGAGTCCGCCGCGATGAAGGTTTCCCGTCACGGCGACCAACGCCTGCTCTGCCTCAGTTCCGAGGAGGTGAGCCTGCTGGTTGACCTCTGCCACGCCGGTGCCTTTTCGGACCATCTCTCCACCTCCGCTCCGCGGCGTCAGCGGTTTCAGAACTGTCTCTGGCAGGTGCAGCAAGCGCTGCTGCCGGGGGTGAAGCAGCGCAGCGGCCGGCGCTGACCCCCCGCGCGTCATGGGCCCCCTTCATATCGTCTGGTTCAAGCGGGATCTGCGCTGCGTGGATCACCGGCCCTTGCTGGAGGCGGCTGATTGTGGTCCCGTGCTGCCGCTTTATGTGGTGGAACCTGAGCTCTGGCAGCAGCCCGATAGCTCCGCCCGCCAGTGGGCGTTTTGCCGTGAAAGCCTGGGGGAGCTCCGAGCCGCTCTGGCGAGCCTGGGCCAACCGCTGATCGTGCGCGTTGGGGTTGTTGAGCAGGTGCTGGAGCGGGCCCGCCGTCAGTTCGGCATCGCCGGCCTTTGGAGCCATGAGGAAACGGGCAATGGCTGGACCTACGCCCGCGACCAGCGGGTGGCGGCCTGGGCCCGGCAGCACGCCATCACCTGGAGAGAGATCCCCCCATTTGGGGTGACGCGCCGGTTGAACAGCCGCCAGGGCTGGGCCCGGCGCTGGGAGCAGCGCATGGCCGAGGCCATCAGCCCCGCCCCTAAGCGCTTGACACCCTTGGCTGGCCTCGATCCCGGACCCATCCCCACCGCCGAGGCGTTGGTTATGGCCGCAGACCCCTGCCCCGACCGTCAGGCCGGTGGTCGCTCCCAGGGGCTGGCCGTGCTGGAGAGCTTTTTGGAGCAGCGCAGCCGCACCTACCAGCTCGGTTTGTCCAGTCCCAACACGGCCGGGGTCAGTTGCTCGCGGCTCTCGCCACACTTAAGTTGGGGGACGCTGTCGCTGCGGGAAGTGGTGCAGCGCACCCGTCAGCGCCGCGCGGCTCTGACAGCCGTGCCCTGGCGCCGTGCCCTGCAGCGCTTTGACGAGCGGCTGCACTGGCACTGCCACTTCATCCAGAAGTTGGAGAGCCAGCCGAGCCTGGAGTTTCGCGAGCTCCATCCCCTCACCGCCGGCCTGCGCAGCGGTGAGGGGGCTGGCGACGAAGCGCGGCTGGCGGCCTGGGCCGAAGGGCGCACCGGCCTGCCGTTTGTGGATGCCTGCATGCGCTCCCTGATCGCCAGCGGCTGGCTCAATTTCCGCATGCGGGCGATGCTCCAGTCGGTGGCCAGCTATCAGCTGTGGTTGCCTTGGCGCGAGAGCGGCTTGCATCTGGCCCGGCTGTTTGTGGATTACGAACCGGGCATCCACTGGAGCCAGTGCCAGATGCAATCGGGCACCACCGGCATCAACACCATCCGCATCTACAACCCGATCAAGCAAGGGCGCGATCACGACCCCGAGGGTGTGTTCATCCGGCGTTGGCTGCCGGAGCTGGCGGACGTGCCGGCGGTGCACCTTCACGAACCCTGGAGGATGGATGGCGCCACCCAGGAGCGCAGCGGATGCCGACTGGGCGTCGACTATCCCGAGCCGATCGTCGATTGGGTGGCGGCTGCAGCCACGGCGCGCGATCGACTCTGGAGCCTGCGGCGTGAGCAGGGTTTTGCCGCAACAGCGGATGCGATTCAGCAGCGCCACGGCTCGCGCCGCTCTGGCCTGCGCGCATCGTCTCGGCGCAGCCGGCGCGACCTCCCAGCCGCAGATGCTTCGGTGGCCCAGTTGAGCCTGGATCTGGCCTGAAAGCCCGAGTGCGTTTCCCTTGGTAATCGCTCGCTGCATCGCCAGCTTTGAAGTGCCGTCTTGTGCGGATCTGCCCGGCAGGCACACGATGGCTCCAGCTTTGCAACACCGATGGCCGATCTGTTCACGCCGCTGCGCCTGGGCTCGCTGGAGCTGCCCAACCGCATCTGGATGGCGCCCCTCACCCGCTGCCGCGCCGAGGAGGGCCATCTGCCGGGGCCGCTGATGGCGGAGTACTACGGCCAGCGGGCGAGTGCCGGCCTGATCGTGGCCGAGGCCACGATGGTGATGGAGGGGAATTCCGCCTTCTGGCATGAGCCCGGTGTGTACAGCCAGGCCCAGATCGAGGGCTGGCGCCTCACCACCGAGGCGGTGCACCGCGCCGGCGGCCGCATCGTGCTGCAGCTCTGGCATGGCGGTCGCGCCTGCCACCCGCTGCTGAATGGCGGCGCCCAGCCGGTGGGCCCCAGCCCGATCGCCATCACCGGCGCCGAGGTGCACACCCCCGAGGGCAAAAAGCCCTATGTGGTGCCCCGTGAGCTGCGTGACGACGAACTGCCCGCCATTGTTGAGGGCTTCCGCCAGGCGGCCCGCGCCGCCACCGCCGCCGGTTTCGACGGGGTGGAGGTCCACGGCGCCAACGGCTACCTGCTCGATTCCTTTTTGCGCAATGGCAGCAACAAGCGATCCAGCCCCTATGGCGGCTCGATCGCAAACCGGGCGCGGCTGTTGCTGGAGGTGCTCCAGCTGGTGGGCCAGGAAACGCCGCTGATGGGGCTGCGCCTCTCGCCGCTCAACGGCTTCAACGCCATGGCGGATTCCGATCCGATCGGGCTGCTCACCTGGCTGGCCCAGCGCCTCAACGATCGACCCCTGGCCTACCTGCACCTGATCCGTGGCGACCTGCTGGGGCAGCAGCAGGGGGATGTGCTCACTCCCGCGCGCCAGCACTTCCGCGGCGTGTTGGTGGCTAACATGGGATACACGGCTGCGGAGGCCAACGCCGCCATCGCTGCCGGCGCCCTGGACGCGGTGGCCTTCGGCACCAGCTTTCTGGCCAACCCCGACCTGCCGGAGCGCTTCCGCCGCGGGGCGCCCCTCAATGCGCCCGATCCCGCCAGCTTTTACAGCCCCGGCCCCACTGGCTATACCGATTACCCCACCCTGGGGCCCCAGCCATGACGTCTCGCTCCAGCGCCCCAACCAGCGGCAGCGGATTCGTATTCCGCCCGGCTGCTGAGCGCTTTCACAGCCAGCGCGACTGGCTCGACAGCTGGCACAGCTTTTCGTTCTCCAGCCATGTCGACCCGGCCTGGATGGGCTACGGCCCCCTGCGGGTGATCAACGATGACGTGATCGCCGCCGGCACCGGCTTCGGCATGCACCCCCACCGCGACATGGAGATCGTCACGGTGATGGTGGAGGGCCAGCTCAACCACCGCGATTCGCTGGGGCATGCCGAGGTGCTGCGCGCCGGCGAGGTGCAACGCATGAGCGCCGGCACGGGCGTGGTGCACAGCGAGATGAACGGCGGCGATCGGCCCTGTCGCTTGCTGCAGATCTGGATCGAGCCCCGCAGCACCGGTAGCGCCCCGGCTTACGAGCAGAAGCCCTTCGCCATCGGCAGCGGCTGGACG
This sequence comes from Cyanobium sp. Alchichica 3B3-8F6, assembly GCF_024346435.1. NCBI lineage: Bacteria > Bacillati > Cyanobacteriota > Cyanophyceae > Synechococcales > Prochlorococcaceae > Cyanobium > Cyanobium sp. Alchichica 3B3-8F6. Next base: position 150,378 of record NZ_JAGQCZ010000005.1, read on the forward strand.
CTTCTGCTGGACCCCGAGCAGACCGGCGGCGCCATGGCCATCCACCGGCCGGTGCGGCTGTGGCGGGCCCAGCCCCAGCCCGGCCAGGGCCTTGAGCTTCCCTTGGCCCCCGGCAGCCGCGGTTGGCTTCAGCTGATTGATGGCGCCGTTGCCCTGGAGGCGGGCGGGGAGGCTCCGGGCTGTCCCGCCCAGCTGAGTCGCGGTGATGGTCTGGGGTTCGAGGCGGGCGCTGCGGGGCTGGCTGCCATGACTGCCATCAGCACCGCCACCACCATCGCCACCACCACACGTGCCGATCTGCTGCTGTTTGAATTGCGCTGAGTAGGTTTGCCAAGCCTTCGGCTGCCCTTGCCATGCCCTCCGCTGACCTGGCCCGAGCCATCCAGCTCTCCCTGGCGCCGGTGTTTCTGCTGGCAAGCATGAGTGGCTTGCTGATGGTGCTCACCAATCGGCTGGGTCGCCTCGTCGACCGGGCCCGGGAGCTGAAGCGTCAGGAGCGCGACTCCGACCTGGAGATGGGACGCGACCTTCGCCAGGAGCTGCAAGGCCAGAAACGGCGCATGGGTCTGCTGATGAAGGCGATTGAGTTCGGCTCCGTCACCATGTTGCTGGTGGCCTTGGTGGTGGCGATCGTGTTCATCAGCGTGGTGGCCCAGCTCGATCTGGCGCTGATGGTGGCGCCTCTGTTTGTGCTGGCCATGGTGTGTCTGATGGTGGCCGTGTCGCTCCTGCTGCGGGAGCTTCAGCTGGCCACGGCCCAGCTGCGGCGCACTTTTTGAGCTGTTAGCCCATGCCGATGCTCTCCAGCAGCTCCCGCTGTTGGCGCGGCTGCACGAAGCGGTGGGCGGCCAGGGCGCCACTCACGGCCACTGGTGGAACTCCGATCCCCGGGAACACCCCAGCTCCGCAAAGCACCAGATTGTCGATGGGTGTGCCGCCACCGGGAAATGCCCCAGCGTTGGCCGGCCAGGCGGGCCCGTAGCTGCCTTGGTGAACCCTGAGGTAGTGCTGGTGGGTCAGGGGTGTGCCCTGCAGTTCGATCACCAGCCGCTCCCGCCAGTCGGGGATCAGGGGATCCAGCACCCGGTGGAACACCTGGCAGCGCTCGTGTTTGAGGGCCGTGTAGGCGGGGCTGCCCCGTTGGAGGTCTTGCCACAGATGCCAGGGTTCGTTAGCGGGGGTGTAGCCATGCAGCACCTGATGGCCCGCAGGTGCCATCGATGGGTCCAGCAGCGACGGCATCGACAACACAACCATGTTGCGCTCGGCCCCGATGCCCCGCTGCCAATCACCCACCCAGACATGGTGGATGGGTAGGTGCTGCAGATCGTCTCCCCGCAGCCCGACATGCCAGTGCAGAAAGCTGTTGCAGGCCGGCGTGCTGGCCTGCTTGCGCCGCCAGGCTGCTGGGCAGTCCTGCTCGTTTAACAGCGCCAGGGTGTCCCAGGGGCTGGCATTGCTGATCACCCCCCTGCGGGCGCGCAGCACCGTGCCATCCCCAAGTCGCACCCCCACGGCGCGTTTGTTCTCCACGCAGATGCTGCGCACCGGCGTCGCCGTGTGCAGCGCGCCGCCATGGCGCTCCAGCGCCCGCTTCAGGGCCTCCACCACGGCGGCACTACCACCGATCGGGTAGTCGAGGCTGGCCTCGGGTTCAAACCATTCGCCAAACAGAGTGGCCATCGCGGCGGCACTGGTCTGATCCATCGGCAGGCCCGAGATCAGAAAGCAGAGCAGATCCACCCAATGGAGCAGGAAGGGATCACGCAAGTGGCGCCGGGCGATCGGTCCAAACGCCCCGCCGAGTTGGGCCAGCCTGCCGGCCTGGGCCAGCAACCCCACAGCTCCCCGTCCGCCCAGGGTGGTGGCCAGGCCCAGGCCTGGCCTCAGGGCGAGCAGGGGCAGGGCTCGCGCGGCCCGGCAGGTTGGTTCCAGCACCTGCATGAAGCGGGCCCATTCGTCACAGGCGCTGGCGCCGCGGAGCTCCCGCACCACCGCCAGAAAGGGCTCAAGCCCCACCCCCACCCGCAACGGCCCCTCGGGCAGCAGCAGGCCCCAGTCTTGATAGGTGGCCACGGGCACGGATTCACCCACGGCCCGCAGCACCTGGGCCAGGGGATTGCTGCTGGGCCAGCCGCCCAAGCCCGACCACAACGAGGGACCGGATTCAAATTGAAACCCCTGGCGGCTGAAACCATGGGCGGCACCACCGGGCACGGTGTGGGCTTCCAGCACGGCCACCTCGAGGCCGTAGCGGGCCGCCAGGGCTCCGGCGCACAGGCCGCCCAGGCCGCTGCCGATCACCACCAGGTCGACGTCTTGGTGCATCAGAGGTTTTGGTGCATCAGCGTGGGGCGCAGTTGCCGCCTCGGGCTCGGCAGAGCGAGTCAAGGTTGGGTCGTCCCGTGAGGCGCAACCGACCAGCAGCCCAGAGGCCATAGGCCAGATCCGCCAGCTGGCGTACCAGTGGCCAGCGGGTGGGCGCATAGAGCCAGCCCAGGCCAACCAGGGCGTAGGCGCGCCGGAACACCGCCACATCCCGGAGCACCTCCCCGTCAGCCGTGATGGCATGGATGCGTCCCATCGCGTCGGCGTAGCTGATGCCGGCGTGGGCCTCGGGGTTGTAATCGGCTCGGTCGATGTCAACGAAGGCGAGCCGAGGCTGGTCGCCATGGCGGGCCTGGTCGCGTCGTTGCAGACCGTTCACCTCCCGCCGGCACAGCGGGCAGGCACCGTCGTAGAGCACGGTGAGGACTGCGAGGTTGTCTGTTTGCTGGTTCACTTCTTGCGGCAGTAGCCACCACCCACATTCATCCAGCCCGAAGGGCAGGCCTGGCCGTTGGTGGGCTGCACCGTGTAATTCATCAAGCCCAGGGTGCTGCACTGGCCATTGAATGTGTCGACGTAGCCCATCGGACAGATGTTGCCGATTCTGGGCACCTGGCGTTGGGCCTGGGCTGGCGGGCTGATCAGGGCCAGGCCCGGCAGCACCACCAACAGGGACAGCAGAGCGCGACTGGCGGTCATTCAGAAGGCTGCAGAAGGGTCATATCGATGCTAATCAGGGCTCGCTGTTGGTTATGTCTTCATGCTGCGCCAGAGCCTCGAAACGCTCCAGGTGCTCACCCCGGGTGAGGGCTTCACCGACCTCACCGGCCGGCTGAACGCCAGCATCGCCGCCAGTGGCCTGCAGCTCGGCCTGCTCAACCTGGTGTGTCTGCACACCTCCTGCAGCCTCACGATCAACGAAAATGCCGATCCGCGGGTGTTGCGCGACCTCTCGGCCTACCTGCGTGCCCTGGTGCCGGAGGAGGGCATTCGCCCCGTGAGCGGCCTGGGCGACCTGCGCCCCTACATCCACGCCGATGAAGGGGCCGACGACATGCCGGCCCACATCCGTACGGCCCTCACCACCAGCCAGCTCAGCTTGTCGTTCCAGCACGGTCGACTGCTGCTCGGCACCTGGCAGGCTGTTTACCTCTGGGAGCACCGTCGCCAGGGCAGTGCGCGCCAGTTGACGGTTCACGTGCTGGGCAGCTGACGCAGAACGGGCTTGCAGCAAGGACATGCAGCAAGGGCCGATGGTTTGGTGCTGGCGCCCATGATTGAGCTCCCCAAGCGCTGATCAGCATGACTTTGGCTGCTGAAACATGTGCGATTTGTCAGATCCATGGCTCTGTTTCAGCTCAGACGTCCTACGAAATCGGCCGCGGCGCTCTCTGGGTGCTGCGCCACCACCCCGATCCGTCGCCCCTGCTGGGTTGGCTGCTGCTCGACAGCGCACGCCACCTGGGTGGGCCGGTCGATTTCAACCCTGAGGAAGCCGCCGCTTGGGGGGTGGCCGTGCAGCACGCCAGCGCTCTGGTGAAGGAGCTCACGGGGTGTGATCGGGTGTATGCCATCGCCTTCGGAGAGGGTGCACCCCATCTGCACCTGCACCTGATTCCCCGCTTCACCAGCGACCCCCACACCGCGGCCTGGTCAGTGGCGGATCACTACCGGGCCGTCATCGCCGGGGAGCGGAACCCTGCCAACCCTGGCGACGTGGCTGATTTGGTTGTGCAGGCTCGCCAACGTGTGGACCAAGCCGTGCTGGATGCGTTCAGCCCCAGATCCGCAACTTGTTGAGCAGGAACATCAAGACGGTGGTGTGGCGTGTCTCCACATCGGCCGGTGCCGCCGCTGCCTGGGGCTTTGCTGATCGCGAGCAGATCGCTGCGCTGCTCGAGGCCAGGCCGTAAGCAGCAAGAGCGGAGACGGTCGATAAGAGCGGTGTGCATCGGCAATAGCTCCTGAGATCACACCGGCTGCTGGCCCGCTTGACCATGGCTTGGGTGGCACCCGGCTCCCTCAAGGGACCACAGGGCATTCAGGGTCTGCAGGGTGTGGACGGCCCGGCAGGACCTGCTGGCGCCGATGGCATCCAGGGCATTCAGGGCGAGCAGGGCCTTGCCGGACCAGAAGGCCCCCAGGGTCAGCAGGGCATCCAGGGTGCTGCGGGTCTGGGAATCACCTTCAAGGGCCAGGTGGCGACAGAAGCGGAGCTGCCGGGTGATGCGTCCCAGGGCGATGCCTACATCGTGCAGGCCGATGACTCCTTCTGGGTCTACGACGAGGCCAGCAGCAGCTGGGTGAATGGCGGCTCGATCCAGGGCCCCCAGGGCATCGAGGGGCCGCAAGGGGCGCGAGGCCTACAAGGAGAGATCGGCCCCCAGGGCATTCAGGGAATCGACGGCCCGGCTGGCGTTCAGGGCCTGCGCGGCACGGGCTGGTTCAACGGCAGCGGTCCTCCTGCTGCTGACATCCCCGGCTCGATCCCAGGCGACCTTTATCTGGACAAGGACAGCGGTGATGTCTACACGCTGAGCTGAGCGGTGGGCTGGTCGTTTGCTGGCAACCTGCAGGGCCCGGCTGGCCCGAGCGCCGTGTCGGCTGATGCGGGCAACAGCGCCAGGCTGGGCAGCGACGGGAGGGTGTTTGTGCCCTCTTCCCTCTACGCCCTGCCCGTGGCGACTGCCACGCTGCTGGGCGGCATCAAGGTGGGTGCCGGATTGTCCATGACGGCCGACGGCGTGCTCAACGCGGCGATGGCGACCACCTACGTCAACAAGGCCGGTGATGTGATGAACGGCCCGCTGCGCTGGGCCAACAGCGGCAGCGTTTCTACCTTCAATGGCCGGGACGTCTACCTGTACTACGACGGGACGTTTCTTCGCTGCCAGCTGCCCTCTTCTCGCACGGCCTGGCGGATTGAGAACAGCACCGGCCAGGTGACCTTTGGCTCCTGTCCGGCGGCAGCCAACCCGCCGATTGCAACCAGTGATCTGGCCAACAAGGGCTATGTCGACAGCCGACTGACCGCCGTCCTTGACGAGCTGGCAGTCCTCAAAGCCGACGTGGCCGCCCTCAAGGCCGCGAGCTGAGGCATTGCTGGAGGGCAGCTTCTCCAACGGGCTTCCATGTGCCGCAATGTGCGCCAATGTGCCGCATGGAACCTGGCATCACGCGCCAGAGCACGCCAGGTTGGTTGCAGCAGAGGGTTGAGCAGATGAGCTGGTCTGATCTGGAGCGGCTGGTTGCTGATGCAGAAAACAACCAGGAGCTCCAGCAGACCCTGCGCCACTGCCGCAGCCGCCAGGAGCTGCTCCACACCGCACGCCGCCTCGGCTATCGGGTAACCAAAAGCGACCTGTACAACGCCTGGCTAGAGCACCAGAACGCACCAGCAGCCAATGGAGCCGGTGGTGCTGATCGATGGGCAGCTGGCGGCAGCTGAGCTGCCTGCAGACAGGCCAGCTGGAGCACCACGGTTTAGGCCCGCAGCCCTGGAATCCCCGAGCGGGAGCGAGTGGGTGGAGGGGCATAGGCAGACAGTGGGGCCTGGGTCCTAGACGGCCCAGCGCAGGGGCTGCTCCCAGGCTTCCTCTGGGCAGATCAGATCCCAGCAGCTGCCGATCGGCGCCGGCAGGGTGAAGAGCACAAGCTGCTGAACGGCCGGAGCCGGCTTGCGCTGCCTGGTGTTGCTGGAGCGAAGCAGGGTGGCGGTGGCTTGCATGGCAGGAAGGAGAAAAAACGCCCCCTCCCGCGCCCATCCAGCCGCCGGGTCAAGGCCGCCTGCAGGGCGCTCGCCTTGGCCTTGACGCTGCGGCACTGCCAGCCCAGGACGTACTCTGGGTGCTGGCCCATGGGCGAACCATCGGGGACGTGCTCTCCCCTGCGGTGCACCACGGCTGACCCTTAACTCCAGCGGGTCAACAGGGGAAAGAAAGCCGGGATTAGGCCCCCGGCAGGGCCTGAGCTTTTGGGCCCTGGGCCCTAGACCAGAGCGTGCCGCTGGACCTCGAGCGAGCAGCGGTGCAGCAGCTCCTGCTGGGCCAGGAGCCGCTCATCGAGCTCATCCACCCTCGCCAGGCATTGGCGGATGGCGGGCAGCACCTCTTCTTCTAAGAAGGTGATTTCCTCTTCTCCATAGGGCTGCTCGATCCAGGTGCGGCGCAGCGGCAGATCGCGCCGCAGCATCAGCACCACCTCGATGGAACGGAGCGTGGATTCGAGCAGCAGGAACGGATCTTCCTCAGGACGGCAGAACGGTGAAGCGGTAGCTGAAAGAGAAGCCATGATTTTCTGCGCCATCTGGCGCAGCGAAGGGACTTCCCGAAGCCGAGGCATGACGCAGGAATGCCTCACACTGAGGAAGCCCGGAGCAAGCCACTGGTGGACAACCCAGAGGATCAAGGTCAGGGGCTGTTTGGGTTGCAGCGGAATCCCTGAGCAGGCGTGAACGGGTGGAGCAAGGCCCGAAGTCCGGGCTGTTCAGCGCAGAGCTGGAATCCCTGAGCGGGAGCGAGTGGGTGGAAACGCGGAGCCTGTTCCCAGAACCTTCCGGCCACCAGGGGTGGCCAAAGGCCCCTCAGCTCAGGCCTGGAGCTGCACACGCAGGGCCCCAAGGGCCTTTTTCTGAGCCCTTTGCACTGACATGGCGCTGATGCCGAGCTTCTGACCTGCATCTCGGAGGCTCAGGCCCTCAAGGATCGTGAGCCGCAGCGCTGCGGCCTGGGCAGCGGGGAGCTGCTCAACGAGCTGCTCCAGCGCCAGCCCATCGGCGCCATTCCCATCAGGTGCCTCGGCCTCTGGGGCGGCCAGCTGATCAAGCAGGCACGGCTCGCCATCGAAGCTGGCATCCAGGCTGCTGTGGCCCAGGGGGCAATCACCTGCCTCGTGAACCTGCCTGGGCACCCGCACCAGGCGGACCCGATCACGCAGGTGATGCTGCAGGGCCCCGCTGATGCAGCGGCGGAGATAGGGAGCTGCAGGCTCGCCGGCGCGGCAGCTGGGAGCTGAGAGAAGCAGGGCCTCGCGGGCCACCTGGATCAGATCCTCTCGCTCCACCAGCGGAAAGAAGCGCCGAGCTGTAGCAGAAGCGATGGCATCGGCCAGCGGCAGGTGCTCCAGCACCAGGACATCGCGGGCCTTGAGGGCAGAGCGGCTGAGGACTGCAGCTGGCTGCCGGCGGCGGGAGGGGGAAAGCGGGGAAGCCATCTGGGGACGGCGGAGAACCCCACCCCCACTGGCCGGCCGCAATGCAGGGGCAAGGACGCCTCGCAGGGGCGCATGGCCTGATCCTTGACGCGGCGTGAGGACTGGCCGAGGGATGCGGTGGGTGTTTGCCGGGCCTGGTGGCGGCCCCAGCTGACACCCCCGCCACTGTTGAAGTGTTTTAGCCCTCCGGCCCTACCGGCCTGGCCAGTGGTGAATGACCTGCTGACCCTGCCTCTGGCGCAACGGCTGGAGCTGGTCCAGACCCTGTGGGACTCAATCGCCGCTGAATAGGTTGGCGCTGAGCTCACCGACGCCAATCGGCAGCTGATTGATCAACGGCTGGAGAGCTTCCTGGCAGACGGCGACCCTGGCCACGATGCCGATGCGGCGCTCAGCGGTAGCGAAGGAACTCCTCCACCGACATGCCGATGTCTTTGGCGATCTGGCGCAAGAGCGGCGGTGCGATGTCGCGTCCTTTATGCGCAGGGACCGTTGTGCACCGGCCCTTGGCATCGCGGAACTGCTGGTGGGAACCGCGCTGGCGAACGACCTCAAACCCCAGCTTGTTGAGGATGTCTGCCACCTCTGCCGGCTTAAGAACAGGAGTTGACCCCACCGTTTAAGCCGGCACGGAGATTTGCTGCAGACCCACGAAATCGCTTTCCAGAGCTGGTTCGCCGTCCTCGAGGAGCATGGAAATCACTTCCTCAAGGTTGCCCTGCAACTCATCAAGGGTCTCGCCCTGGCTGTGAGCCCCCGGGAACCCTGGGACGTAGCCCACCAGGAGCCCGGTCTCAGGGCAGCGCTCAATCACTGCTGAAAACGTGTGCATGGTGGTGGACTCCGTCTGTCCATTCTGCTGCGCTAAGCCCAGGCCTGAGAAAAAGGGACCGGAGCCTCCCATCCCTCAGAAGGGCAGCAGGCCTTCTAGCTCGGGATCGAGCGGAGCCTCGGGCTGCTCGGCCTGCCGCTCGATCAGCGGATCATCCGGCAGCTCAGCGAGCCGCACCATGGCGAGGCCTGCGCGCCAATCCCAGGGGATCACTGTCTGCCGACAATGAAGTTGGCCGGTCGGCGACAAGCTCGTTGGCCGGTGGGGTGAGTGCTGGAGAGCCTGGTGCCGATGCGCAGGGACCAGGGGATGCCGGCACCACTGACCAGTCACCAACGCA